>NZ_VLKF01000001.1:1804729-2105517 GCF_007994135.1 Modestobacter roseus | reverse complement strand
TGGTGACCGACGCGGACGACGACGCCGGGACGCTCCTCCCTCAGTTGGAGCTCGTGCACCGGGCCGTGCAGGGCTTCACCGACGTCGGGATTGCCGTCGCCGACGTGCTGCTGGTGCGGCGGGGCCGGTGGTGGTCCTACGAGCGCCCGGACCCCACCGGCACCCCGGTGCCGGCGGACACCCCGCTGGCCGCGGCCGGGGCGGTCACCGGCCAGGTGGTCGCCCCCGACCGGGCGGCGCTGGTCCGGCGGCTCGCCCCGGTGGGCTTCCTGGCGGCCGAGGGCATGTCGCGCTCCTGCGAGGAGGTCGGGCAGGTCATGGCCCGCCGGCTGCTCGGCACCGCCTGGGAGGAGGTGGCCGAGGAGTCGTGGGCGCTGCTCCGGGCGGCCGTCGACCGGTCCGGGCCCGGGTCGACCGCCCGGCTGCCCGACGCCGACGTGGCCCGGCTGGCGTGGGGCCTGCGCGACGTCGACGTGCGGGACCGGGCGATGGGGTTGTGCGCCGGGCCCTCGGCGGCAGGCGCGGAGGTGGTGTTCACCGAGCTGACCCGCCGGGCGCCGGCGCCGCTGGACGCGGCGCCGGCCACCCTGCTCGCCGTCACCGCCTGGGCCCGGGGCGCCGGGGCCCTGGCGAACGTCGCCCTGGACCGGGCGCTGAGCAGCGAGCCGACCTACCGGCTCGCGGTGCTGCTGCGGCAGGCGCTCGACGCCTGCCTGCCGCCGGCGGCGATCCGCGACCTGGTCCGCGAGGCCGCCGCGGGTCCACCGGTCGCGACCCGGGCGCGATCGGCGGCGCCGGCCTGGTGGCCCTGGTGAGAGGTCTGGTGAGACGAGGGGTGACGGCGGCGGTGGCTGGTCACAGCAGCCCGGGGCGCTCCCACTCCTGGCCCAGCACGTGCTCGGCCAGGAATGCCAGCACCGTCTCGTACCAGACCGTCGCGTTCCCGGGGGTGAGCACCCAGTGGTTCTCGTCGGGGAAGTAGAGGAACTTCGACGGCACCCCGCGCTTCTGCAGGTCGTACCAGAGCCGCAGGCCCTCGCCGATCGGCACCCGGTAGTCCTTGTCGCCGTGGATGACCAGCATCGGCGTGCGGATCGCGTCGGCGAAGCGGTGCGGCGAGTTCTGCTCGTACCGCTTCGGCTCGGTCAGCGGGTCACCGAACTCGCGCTCCCAGTAGAACGCCGAGTCCGTCGTCCCGGCGAACTGGTCCAGGTGCCACAGGCTGGCGTGGGTGACGATCGCGGCGAACCGGTCGGTCTGGGTGGCGATCCAGTTGGCCATGTAGCCGCCGAACGAGCCGCCCATCGCCGCGGTCCGGGTCTGGTCGATCTCCGGGAGCGCCTCCGCGGCGTCCACGGCCGCCATCAGGTCGGTGTACGGGGCGCCGCCCCAGTCGCCCCAGCCGCGGCGGACGAAGTCCTGACCGAAGCCCTGCGACAGGGCGGGGTTGGGCAGCAGGACGGCGTAGCCGCGGGCCGCCAGCAGCCACGGTGTCCACCGCCACGACCAGGAGCTCCAGCTCATCAGCGGGCCGCCGTGCACCCACAGCACCAGCGGCGCGGGCCGCTCGGCGCTCGCGCCCTCGGGCAGCACCAGCCACGACTGCACCCGGGCGCCGTCGGTGGCGGTGGCGTCCAGCTCCCGCAACGTGCCGGGGAACGCACTGACGGTGCCGGGGTTGGGCAGTGGAGCCGGCTGCTGGCCGGTGGCGACCGGGTCCAGCCGCACCGGCACGGGCGGGGAGTCGTAGCCCGAGCGCAGGGCGTACAGCGCGCTGCCGTCCCGGGCCACCTGCAGGTCGCTGTAGGCGCCGTCGCCGGTCAGCCGCACCGGCGCGGCACCGTCCAGCGTGACCCGGAAGACCGCGTGCCGGGCGTCGTCGTCGGCGAGGAAGTAGACGCTCCCGCCGTCGGCGGAGAACTGCGGCGCGCTGGGCCAGCGGTCGAAGCCGGCGGTGAGGTCGCGGGTCTCGGCGGTGGCCGGGTCGACGAGCAGGAGTGTGTAGTCCGGCGGCTCGCTGAACGTGGACGCCGACTCGCGCACGCAGACCAGCCGGGTCGAGTCCGGCGAGAAGCGTGCGGAGTGCACGTCGGCCTGCGGGTCGTCGACCATCACCCGGGTCTCCCCGGTGGCGACCTCGGTGAGCACGAGCCGGGACCGGCGCCCGGCCGGGCCGTCGGGCACGTCCTCGCCGCGCGCGACGAACCGCCCGTCCGGGGAGACGGCGACGTCGTCACCGGAGCCGAGCGGAGCCCCGGCCCCCGGGGTCAGGTCACGCCACTCGGCCGGTTCCGGCCGGCTGCCGGGGGTGGGATCGGCGGGCAGCCGTCCGGCCCAGAACAGGTGCGGGACGGCCGGCCCCAGGTCGTGGTCCCAGAACCGGACCGGGTAGCTCTCGTGCAGCACCGCGGTGACGCCGGCGTCCTTGCGCTCCTTGCGCCGCTGCTCGTCGGCGGCCGCGTCCGCCGCCCCCGGGGAGGTCGAGGCGAGGACCGCCACCTCACCGGTGTCGGCGGCGACCAGCACCCCGCTGATGCCGGCGGGACGCTGCAGGACCAAGCGCGCCTCCCCGCCGTCGGCCGGCAGGCTCCACAGCGCGGACTTCGGTTCGCCTCCGTCCTTGCCCGCGTCGGGGTCGGGGCGGGCGGAGGTGAACAGCAGGTCGCCGGCCGGGGTGAAGACCGGCGACGACTCACCGACCGGGCCGCGGGTCAGGCGGCGCGCAGGGCGCCGGCCCGCCGGGTCGACCTCCCACAGGGCCGACTGCCAGGCGGTGCCCGCCGGGTCCAGCGTCGCCACCGCCGTGACCAGCCGGGTGCCGTCGGGGGAGAGGGCGAGCCCGCCGAGTCGCGGCAGGGCCATGAAGTCGGCGAGCCGGTGGAACGGGGTGGGCGGGGTGTCCTGCGGCTGCTCGCCGGAGGTGGCTGCGCCATGCGGGGGTGCTGGGGAGTCGCTCACCGGTGCCTTCTCTCTGTGCGTCCGGGCGGGTGCGCCGAGCCTAGTGAGCGGATCGTGAGCTCGGCGAACGAGTTGACCGGACGCCCCCGGGGTGGCCCCGGGGACGACGTGAGCCGCGACCCCGGGCGGGGTCGCGGCTCACGGGCGGAGCGGGAGGCGGTTCAGCTGACGCCGGCGGTCGCCTCGGCGGCCTCGACGGGGGTCAGGTCGTCGTCGACGGCGCTGACGAACACGTGCTGGGCGACGCCTGCCTCCAGCGGCTGCCCGTCGACGAGCACGGTGCCGTTGGACAGCGACGCGGTCACCGTCGAGCCCGGGCGAACGCCGAGGTCGGCCAGCGACCGGAGCAGCTGCCCGTCCTCCTGCAGCTGCTCGCTGATCCGCCGGACGACGACCTGGCGCCCCTCGGGGGTGGCCGTCGTCGACAGCAGGGTGAGCGCGTCGAGCACCGCGGAGGTGTCGCCCCCCAGCGCGTCGAGGCCCGGGATCGGGTTGCCGAACGGCGAGACCGTGGGGTTGTTGAGCAGGGTGAGCAGCTTGCGCTCCACCGCCTCGCTCATCACGTGCTCCCAGCGGCAGGCCTCCTCGTGGACGTCGGCGTAGTCCAGGCCGATGACGTCCACGAGCAGGCACTCGGCCAGCCGGTGCTTGCGCATGACGGCGGTGGCCAGGGCGCGCCCCTCGTCGGACAGCTGCAGGTGCCGGTCGCCCTGCACGGAGAGCAGCCCGTCGCGCTCCATCCGGGCCACGGTCTGGCTCACGGTCGGCCCGCTCTGGTGCAGGCGCTCGGCGATCCGGGCCCGGAGAGGGGTGATCCCCTCTTCCTCGAGCTCGAAGATGGTCCGGAGGTACATCTCCGTGGTGTCGATGAGGTCGTTCACGTCCACTCCTCCGTCAGGTGCCGCCGATTCTACGAGGCCCGGGCCACCCGGCGGGCTCCGACGAGCCCGACGCCGGCGGCGGCGCGAGGTGGGCGGCTCCCCGGTAGCGTCCGGGACGGCGGTGCACGCCCGCTCACCGGGGAGCGGGGGGACGGACCAGCACCGACGAGGACCAGCGAGGGAGGGCCCGTGAGCGACTCCGTCGCGGTGGTCTGGGACGACGCCCTGCTCGGCTACACCATGGGCGGCGACCACCCGATGCACCCGCTGCGGCTGGAGCTGACCATGGGGCTGGCGCAGTCGCTCGGCGTGCTGGACCGCCCCCGGCTGGAGGTGCTGCGCCCCACCCCGGCCGACGTCGACCTGCTCACGCTGGTGCACGACCCCGCCTACCTGGAGGCGGTGCGGCGCGCCCCCGACGACCCGGCCGCCGCCGGGCACGGCCTGGGCACCGCGGACAACCCGGTCTTCCCCGGGATGTACGACGCCGCCGCGCTCATCACCGGCGGCAGCGTGCTCGCCGCCCAGCAGGTCCACTCCGGCCGCGCCCAGCACGCGGTCAACATCTCCGGCGGGCTGCACCACGCGATGCGCGACGCGGCCTCGGGGTTCTGCGTGTTCAACGACGCCGCGGTCGCGATCGCCTGGCTGCTGCGCCAGGGCTACGAGCGCATCGCCTACGTCGACCTGGACGTGCACCACGGCGACGGCGTGCAGGCCGCCTTCTACGACGACCCGCGGGTGCTCACCGTCAGCGTCCACCAGACCCCGCTCACCCTCTTCCCCGGCACCGGCTACCCCGAGGAGACCGGCGACCCGGAGAAGGCGCTGGGCAGCGCGGTGAACCTGGCGCTGCCCAACGGCACCGACGACGCCGGCTGGCTGCGTGCGTTCCACGCCGTCGTGCCCAGCGTGGTGCGGGCCTTCGCGCCGCAGATCCTGGTCACCCAGTGCGGCTGCGACGCCCACCACGAGGACCCGTTGGCCGACCTCGGCCTCACCGTCGACGGGCAGCGCGCCTCCTACCGGGCGGTGCACGACCTGGCGCACGAGGTGTGCGAGGGCCGCTGGATCGCCCTCGGCGGTGGTGGCTACGGCCTGGTCCGCTGTGTGCCGCGGGCGTGGACCCACCTGATCGCCGAGGCCAGCGGTGACCGGCTGGCCCCGCACACGGAGATCCCGCAGAGCTGGCGAGACGACGTCCGCCGGCGCGGGCTGCGGGCCGAGCCCCCCGACTCGATGACCGAGGGCGGCTGGACCGGCTTCTCGCGGTGGGACCCGTTCACCGAGAACCGGGTCGACCGGGCCATCCTGCGCACCCGCACCGCCGCCTTCCCCTACTTCGGACTCGACCCGGACGACCCCCGTGATTAAGGACCATCCAGCCCCCCACCACTCGCGAGCTCGCGGCGGGCCCCTGCTGGATGGCCGGGAGGACCTGTGACCACGAGCCAGGAACCGGCTGCGCCGCCGCCGCACTGGGAGGCCGACGTCGTCGCCGCCGACGGCGGCACCGTGCACCTGCGCCCGATCACGCCCGAGGACGCCGACGGCATCGTCGGGCTGATGGACCGCAGCAGCGAGCAGACCCGCTACTACCGGTTCTTCGGGCCGGTGCGGCGCCTGGCGGACAAGGACCTGCACCGGTTCACCCACGTCGACCACGTCGACCGGGTCGCGTTCGTCGTCCTGCTCGGCGACGAGCTGATCGGGGTGGGCCGCTACGACCGGCTGCCGGGCACCGCCGACGCGGAGGTGGCCTTCCTGATCGAGGACGCCCACCAGCGCCGCGGCCTCGGGTCGGTGCTGCTGGAGCACCTGGCGGCCGCCGCGCAGGAGCGGGGGATCACCCGGTTCGTCGCCGAGGTGCTCAGCCAGAACTCCGGGATGATCCGGGTGTTCCAGGACGCCGGCTACTCGGCCAAGCGGTCCTACGAGGACGGCGTCGTCCACCTCAGCTTCCCGATCGCCCCGACCGAGAAGTCGCTGGCGGTGGCGCACGAGCGGGAGCAGCGCAGCGAGTCGCGCTCCATCGGCCGGTTGCTGACCCCCGGGTCGGTGGCGGTGGTCGGTGCGAGCAACGACCCGACCAAGGTGGGGTCGGCGGTGCTGCACAACCTGCTGGAGTACGGCTTCGCCGGGCCCATCTACCCGGTGAACCCCGCGGTGCGGCACGTGCGTGGCGTGCCCGCGCACGCCGACATCGAGGCCATCCCCGACGACGTCGACCTGGCCGTGCTCGCCGTGCCCGCCGAGGAGGTCGCGGGCGTGGTCGAGGCCTGCCGCCGCAAGCGGGTCAAGGGCCTGGTGGTGATCTCCGGCGGGTTCGGCGAGACCGGCCCGGAGGGGCGGGCCGCGGAGCGGGCGCTGGTGGCCTCGGCGCGCGCGTCGGGGATGCGGGTGGTCGGTCCCAACTGCCTGGGCGTGGTGAACACCGATCCGGCGGTCCGGCTCAACGCCAGCCTCGCGCCCCACGTGCCCGGGCGCGGCCGGGTGGGGTTCTTCGCCCAGTCCGGCGCGCTGGGCGTGGCGCTGCTGGAGCGGGCCCGGGGCCGGGGGATCGGGCTGTCCAGCTTCGTCTCCGCCGGCAACCGCGCCGACGTGAGCGGCAACGACCTGCTGCAGTACTGGGCCACCGACCCGGCCACCGAGGTGGTGCTGCTGCACCTGGAGAGCTTCGGCAACCCGCGCAAGTTCGCCCGGCTGGCCCGCAGCGTCGGGCGCACCAAGCCGGTGGTCGCGGTCAAGAGCGGCCGGCACGTGAAGATGACCGCGGGTCTGGCCGGCACCAGCGTGGCGGTGCCGGAGCAGTCGGTCGCGGCGCTGTTCGCGTCCGCGGGCGTCATCCGCGTCGACACCCTCGCCCAGCTGTTCGACGTCGGCACCCTGCTGGCCCACCAGCCGCTGCCGGCCGGTGACCGGGTGGCGATCGTCGGCAACTCCACGGCGATGGGCGTCCTGGTCGCCGACGCCGTCCTGGACCAGGGGCTGCAGCTGGCCCACGACCGGCCGGTCGACATCGGCACCGGCGGTGGCCCCGAGGACTTCCGGGCCGCGCTGCAGGCCGCGGTCGACGACGACGCCGTCGACGCGGTGGTCGCGGTGTTCCTGCCGCCGCTGCTGAGCGGTGAGCAGACCTTCGGCCGGGTGCTGCGCGAGGTCTCGGAGGGATCGGCGAAGCCGGTGGTCGCCAACTACCTGTCGACCGACGGCATCCCCGACGAGCTGGCGGTGCACGACGAGCACGGCATGCCGGCGCGCGGCTCGGTCCCGTCGTTCTCCACCCCGGAGCGGGCGGTGATCGCGCTGGCCAAGGTCAGCGAGTACGCCCGGTGGCGGCGGCGCCCGATCGGCGTCGTCCCGGAGCTGGCGGGGGTCGACGAGGACGCCGGTCGCGCGGCGGTGCTCGGTGCGCTGGACGGCACGCCCACCGGCCGGGACCTCACCGACGAGGAGACGATGGCCCTGCTGCGGGCCTACGGCATCCCGGTGCTGGGGACGCGGCGGGTCGACGACGCCGACGCGGCGGTCGCCGCGGCGGAGGCGATCGGCTACCCGGTGGTCATGAAGTCGACCGCCCCGTGGCTGCGCGACCGGCGTGACCTGGGTGGCATGCGCTTCGACCTGGCCGACGCCGACGACGTGCGCGCCGCGTTCGCGGCCATCCCGGCCGGCGACCCGGTGATCGTGCAGGAGCAGGCAGCGCCCGGGGTGGGCACGGTCGTGGAGGTGGTCGACGACCCGTCCTTCGGCGCGCTGGTCAGCTTCGGGCTCGGTGGCGTGGCGACCGACCTGCTGGGTGACCGCGCCTACCGGACGCTGCCGCTGACCGACCTCGACGCCCACGAACTGGTCCGGGAGCCGCGGGCCTGGCCGTTGCTCGACGGTTACCGGGGGAGTGCGCCGGTGGACACCGCGGCGCTGGAGGAGCTGCTGTTGCGGGTGGCCCGGCTGGCCGACGACCTGCCGGAGGTGCTCGGGCTGACCCTCGAGCCGGTGATCGTCGGCCCGGCCGAGGCGTGGCACGGCGGCCGCTCCCTGGTGGTGGCCGGCGCGGCCGTCCGGGTCGGCCCGCCCACCGCCCGCCTCGACGCCGGTCCCCGCCGGATGTTCCGCCCGGGTACATGAGAAGAGCCGCCGTCCCCCGGAGGGGACGGCGGCTCTGGCACTGCTCAGTCGGGACGGGCTCAGCCGGGAACGAGTACGGAGAACCCGGCCGTAGGACGGTCCGTGATCCGGGCGGGGCCGGAGACTCCCGCCCGGATCACGGCCAACGGCTCAGCGCAGCGCGGGTACGGCCGTTGGCCGCGGTGCGATCCGGAGGATCGCCATGTGCTCAGCCGAGATAGTCCCGCAGGGCGTCGGCGCGCTGCGGGTCGCGCAGCTTGGTCATTGTCTCCCGCTCGATCTGGCGCACGCGCTCGCGGGACAGCCCGAACTGCTTGCCGATCTGCTCCAGCGTGCGCGGCTGGTTGCCGTCCAGACCGAAGCGCATGATCACCACGTCGCGCTCGCGCTCCTCCAGCGTCTCCAGGACGTTGCGCACGTCGCCCTTCATCATCTGGAAGGCGACGGCGTCCTCGGCGACGGCAGCGTCGGCGTCCTCGATGAAGTCACCGAGCCGGGACTCCTCGTCGGCGCCGACGGTCTGGTCGAGGCTGACCAGGTCGCGGGAGTACTCGAGCAGCTCGGTGATCCGCTCCGGGGTCATGTCGAGCTCGAGACCGAGCTCCTCGGGGGTGGGCTCCCGCTCCAGCTCCTGGTGGATCCGGCGACGGGTGCGCACCACCTTGTTCACCTGCTCGGCCAGGTGCACGGGCAGCCGGATGGTGCGGCCGGAGTCGGCCATCGCCCGGGTGATGGCCTGGCGGATCCACCACGTGGCGTAGGTCGAGAACTTGAAGCCCTTGGTGTAGTCGAACTTCTCCACGGCGCGGATCAGGCCGACGTTCCCCTCCTGGATGAGGTCCAGGAACGTCATGCCGTGGCCGGTGTACCGCTTGGCCACCGAGACGACCAGCCGGAGGTTGGCCTCCAGCAGGTGGGCCTTGGCCGCCTTGCCGTCGGCGGCGAGCAGCTTGTAGTCGCGGGTCAGCGCCGGGGTCAGCTTCTTCTCGCCCAGCAGCCGGTCGGCGTAGAGGCCGGCCTCGATCCGCTTGGCCAGCTCGACCTCCTGCTCGGCGGTCAACAGCGCGGTCTTGCCGATGGTGTTGAGGTAGACGCGCACCAGGTCCGTCGACACCAGGCCACTGGTGTCCGGGGCACGGCGCGGCGAGCGCACCTCGAGGGTGTCGGTGGTGGAGGACTGCAGCAGCGTCACGATGAGTCTTCGTCCTTGCTTCGGTGTCCGGATGCACCGCGGCCCGTGTCGGCCCGCTGTGCACCCCGGCGTCGTCGGTCAGAGCGTCGGCCCGGTGGTGTCCGGGGTGGCTCTCCGCCCGTGAGGTCCTGTGTGGTACGTCGTGTGCAACGGACCGGGTCGGGAGGGTGTTCCGACCCGGCGGAACTCACAGGCAATGGCCAGGTGTGACTGACAGCACCGTCTCCCGTACCCGGCGGTGACCGGATCAGACCTGCAGGTGCAAGGTCATCGGGCCCTCGTTGACCGAGGCCACCTGCATCCGTGCGCCGAACCGCCCGGTCGCCACCGTCGTGCCGCGGCGACGCAGCTCGGCGACGACCTCCGCCACCAGCGGTTCGGCGACCTCCCCGGGCGCGGCGTCCTGCCAGCTCGGGCGGCGCCCCTTGCGGGTGTCGGCGTACAGCGTGAACTGGCTGACCACCAGGACGGGCAGCCCGAGGTCGCCGACGGACCGGGCGCCGTCGTCGGTGGTGAAGACGCGCAGCTCGTGCACCTTCCGCCCGAGCGCCCGGGCGCGGTCGGCGTCGTCGTCGCGCCCGGCGCCGACCAGGGCGAGCAGCCCGGCTCCGATCGCCCCGACCACCTCGCCGTCAACCGTCACCGACGCCGAGCTCACCCTCGTCACCACCGCGCGCACGGGGTCATCCTGACGAACGGGTCGACGGCGGACCCGGCGCGGCCCACGCGTCACGGCTGGCAGCAGGCAGACTGGCCGGGTTCCCCGGCTCCGTCCGACCGGCGCTCGCGTGCTCGTGGGGCAGGACCCCACCAGTGAGAAGGAGCGCCACCCCGTGCCGACGGCCGCTCCGATGACCGACAGCGGCACACCGCTGGCGACCCTGGCGGCCGCCGGTGTCCTGGTGCTGGTGCAACTGCTGGTGCCGAGGGCGCGCGAGGCGATCTCGCCCGGGTCGGCCTGGTTCCAGTCGGTCGCCGGTGGGCTGGGGCTCGCCTACGTCTTCGCCCGGCTGCTCCCCGACCTGGCCCAGCCGGCGACCGCGGACCAGGGGCTGCTCGGGGTGCTGACCCGGCACTCGTTCCTCGTCGCGCTGGCCGGCCTGCTGCTGTACTACGCGGTGCTCGACTGGGCCCAGGACCGGGACCGTCGCGAGCAGCGCCGACAGGGGCACCCCCCGACCCCGTGGCCGTTCTGGGCGAGCGGCGCTCTCTACCTGGTCTTCAACCTCTTCGTCGGCTACCTGCTCGTGCACCAGGTGCGCCCGGGTCCGGCCGAGCTGGCGCTGTACACGGTCGCGTTGTCCGCCCGGTACCTCACCGGGGAGATCTCGCTGCGCGACGAGGACCCGCGCGCCTACGACCGGTGGGTGCGGTGGGCGCTGGCCGCGGCCGTGCTGGTGGGCTGGGGCGTCGGCCTCGCCGTCGACCTGGGCGATGCCGCCGTGCGCGTCTTCTCCGCGCTGCTGAGCGGTTCGATCGTCCTGACCAGCCTCAAGCAGCAGCTGCCCGCCTCCGGACGTGCGCACGTCCCGGTGCTCGGTGCCGCCTGCCTCGCCTTCACGGCGTTGCTGCTCGCGATCTGACCCGGTCGCGCCGGCCGTCCAGGCTGCGTTCCCCGGGTCATTCAGGGCTGGTCGGACTCCGAGGCCGGGAGGTCGGGGCAGTCCCGCAGCGCGGCGCCGTCGAACTCGGGGACGGCCCTGGCCAGGGCCTCCTCGACCGTCTCGGCTTCGCCGTTCTCCTCGATGTCCTCGATCAGCCACTCCATCTCGGCGATCTCCCGCTCCTGGGCGACGATGATCTCGACGGCCAGCTGGCAGACGCGGACGTCGTCGATGTCCGCGTGCTCGGAACGGGTGATGGCCAGCGAGTGGTGCGGGATCATCGCCTGCATCCAGTCGGTGTCGGCCACCGTCGCCTGGCTCCGGTCGAGGGCGATGCCGCCGCCCAGCAGCAGCAGGCTGGCCGCGACGATCGCGATGTTGCCCTTCATGTCCTTGTACATGTTGAGCATCCAGGCCAGCATGACCAGCCCCATGGTGCCGCCCATGGTGATCGCCATGAAGACCCGGCTCTCGCTGAACTGGACGTGGCTCCACTCCCAGGTGGAGGCGAACATGGTCCAGTACATGACCACCATGGCGGTCAGGATCATGGCGCCGAAGCGCAGGTACATCTTCGTCTGGTGCGACATGCCGCCGCCGTGCTCCTGCTCGGTGCCCGCGTCGTCCTTCTTCGTCGCCATCTGGCCGGTTCTCCGTTCTCGCGTGGTCGGTCGAGGGGTCCAGCGGTGGTCGGAAGTTATCCGCTTGCCCGTGCGGGCGCACGGGTAAACGGGCTGTCCCGGTGCGGCAGGATGTCGGGGTGCCGACCCTCCGCCTCACCCAGGACGACGCCGCCGACGAACTCCTCGGCCGGGACCCGCTGGCGCTCCTGATCGGGATGCTGCTGGACCAGCAGTTCCCGATGGAGCGGGCGTTCGCCGGCCCCCGGCTGCTCGCCGACCGGCTGGGCGTGGGCACCCTGGACGCCACGGCCATCGCCACCGCCGACCCGGAGCACCTGGCGCGGGTGTTCCAGGGACCGCCGGCCGTCCACCGCTACCCGGGCTCGATGGCCGCTCGCACCCAGGACCTCTGCCGGCTGCTCGTCGAGCGCTACGACGGGCGGGCGGAACGGCTGTGGGCGGACGCGCCGGACGGCGCGACGCTGCTCCGGCGGGTGGGCGAGCTGCCGGGCTTCGGGGCGCAGAAGTCGAAGATCTTCCTCGCCCTGCTGGGCAAGCAGTACGGCGTCACCCCGGCGGGCTGGCGCGAGGCAGCGGGGGAGTACGGCGAGGAGGGCTCCCGCCGCTCGGTGGCCGACATCACCGACCCCGGCTCGCTGGCCGAGGTGCGCGCCCACAAGCAGGCGGTGAAGCAGGCCGCCAAGGAGGCGAGAGCCGCCCGCGGCTGACTCGCCCGGAGCGCCTGCGTGGCGCGCGATCGAGTGGCACGATGGGCAGCGAGGAGCCGGGGGCTCCGGGGGCCGGTCGTTCCACCCAGCACCAACTCCAGCCGACCACCGCCGCCCTTCCCCCGGCCCGGTCCAGGGAAGGGCGTCCGTGGCCTCCAGCCAGTCCACCAGCCGGCACCAGCGCAGCGAGCCGGTGCTCATCACCGAGGCGGAACCCAGCGTCTCCGACCAGCACGACGCCCGGGTGCGGCGGTACCTGATCACCATGGGCATCCGCTGTCTCAGCGTCATCGCGGCCGCGGTCAGCTACCAGTACTCGCTGTGGCTGATGATCGGTTTCGCGGTCCTCGGCACGATCCTGCCGTGGATCGCGGTGGTCATGGCCAACGACCGCCCGCCGAAGAAGAAGCTCGACCCGAACCGCTACCGGCCCTCGCCGCCGGACCGGATCCTCGAGTCCGGCAGCAGCAAGGCGCGCGTCATCGACGTGTGAGCGGCTCAGCGCGCGCCCGGCCGCCCCACGACGGTGGCGGCGCGCGCCAGACCGGCGTCGAGCGCCGGGCCCGCGTCGGGCGAGCCGCCGGCCTCGTGCCAGGCCGCCAGCACACCGGCGGCGAACGCGTCCCCGGCGCCGGTGGTGTCGACGACGGTCGCCGGGTGCGCCGGCCGGTGCACCAGCACGTCCCCCGCCGCCCACAGCGCACCGTCGGCGCCGAGGCTGACCACCACGACCTCGTGGCGGCCGGCCAGCAGTCGGGCCGCCGCGACCGGGTCGCTGGTGCCGGCCAGCAGGCAGGCCTCGGCCGCGTTCGGGAGCAGCAGCGTCGCCCCCGCGGTGTCGGCCAGCCAGCGCTCGACCCCGTACCCGCGCAGCGGGCCGGTGGAGGCGGGGTCGATCGAGACGGTGCACCCGGCGGCCCGGGCCGCCGCCAGCGCAGCCAGCCCCGCGGCCCGAGGACGGGGGTCCAGCAGGGTGTAGCCGGACAGGTGCAGGTGCCCGCCGGCTCCCGGCGTCGGGACGTCGTCCGGGTGCAGGGCGAGGTTCGCGCCGCGGTCGGCGAGCATGCTGCGCTCGCCGTCCGGCTCCACGAGGCTGATCACCGTGCCGGTGGCCGCGCCCGGAACGGTGCGCAGGGCCAGCCCGACGCCGGCCGCGGAGAGCTCGGCCGCCAGCGCCCGGCCCGCTGGGTCGTCCCCGGTGCAGCCGGCCAGCAGCACCGGTGTGCCGAGCCCCGCCAGGTGGGCGGCGACGTTCGCCGCGGCGCCACCGCCGGCGTTGCTGATCCGCGCCGGCCGGTCCGAGCCGGGCGCCGCGGCCCCGGCGAGCAGCACGACGACGTCGGTGCAGACGTCGCCCACGACCACGACCGGCGGCGCACTCATCAGCGGGACAGCGCGGCGAGCTCGGCGGCGATCTGACCGGCCAGCTCGGCGTTGCGCAGCACCAGCCGCACGTTGACCGCCAGGCTCGCGCCGCCGCTGGCCTCGTGCAGGTGGCCGAGGATGAACGGCGTGACGTCCTTGCCGCGGGCGCCGGCCGCATCGGCGGCGGCGAGCGCGTCGGCGATGACCCGGTCGTGCAGCCGGGTGTCCAGCTGCTGGTCGGCGGGCAACGGATTGGCGACGACGACCGCACCGGGCGCCAGGTCCCGGCGGGCGGCGAACACCGCGGCCGCCTCGGCGGCGCTGTCCACCGACCAGTCGACGGGGGAGCCGGAGTCGGCCACGTAGAAGCCGGGGAACCGGGTGGTGCGGTAACCGACGACGGTCACCGAGAGCGACTCCAGGCGCTCCAGGGTGGCCGGGACGTCGAGGATGGACTTCACCCCGGCGCACACCACGACCAGCGACGTGCGGGCCAGGGCGACCAGGTCGGCGGACTCGTCGAAGGTCTCGCTGGCGAGCCGGTGCACCCCGCCGAGCCCGCCGGTGGCGAAGACGCCGATGCCGGCGCGGGCGGCCAGCAGCGCGGTGCTGGAGACGGTGGTCGCGCCGCTGCGGCCCAGCGCGGCGGCGACCGGCAGGTCGCGCACGCCCAGCTTGGCCAGCTCCTCGTCGGCGCAGACCCGGTCGACCTCCGCCGCGGTGAGCCCGACGTGCGGCACCCCGTCGAGCACCGCGATGGTCGCGGGCACGGCTCCGCCTGCGCGGACGGCGGCCTCCACCTGGTCCGCCGCGGCCCGGTTCTCCGGACGCGGGAGACCGTGCGCGAGCAGGGTGCTCTCCAGGGCGACGACGGGGCGGCCGGCGGCGAGCGCGTCGGCCACCTCGGGTGAGACGACGGACGCGGAGGAGGGGGAGGGGTTCGGCACCCTGTCATCATGGTGGCGGCCCGTTACGGACCGGATGCCGGTCCGAACCCGAGAACTGAGGGAGCAGCCCATGAGCAGCGCCGACATCCTCGAGCGCCCGGACACCCGGGACGCCGACACCGGCAACGCCAACGAGGTCTTCCACTACGTCAAGAAGAACCAGATCGCCGAGAGCGCGGTCATGGGCACGATGGTCGAGGCCCTCTGCGGTGAGGTCTTCCCGGTGACCAAGAGCCCCAAGCCCGGCAGCCCGGTGTGCCCGGCCTGCAAGGAGGTCTACAACCAGCTCAAGAAGTAGCAGGGGGAACCGGCCCTCTGATCTCCGCGCGTCAGCGCGTCCGCGCCGGCGGCGCGGGGCCGGAGGCTCCCGCCGTCAGCGGCGGGGCTCCACCCGGTCCGGGACGGCACCTGGCCGCGGTTGGAGGCCGGCAGGCCGACCAGGAGCACAGTGCTCAGCGCATCCCGAGCTTGTGGGCCTCCAGCTCGATCTTCGCGGCCCGGCGTCGTTGCCGCCGGTCGTCGTGGCGCTTGCGCGGCGCCGGCCAGCGGGCCTCGATCGTGGCGTTGAGCTCGGCACCCAGCAGCATCGAGAAGCCCAGCAGGAAGCAGTAGAGCAGCGCCGCGATCGGTGCCGCCAGCGCGCCGTAGGGCAGCGCGGTGGTGAGGATGTCGGCCACGTAGCCGCGCAGCACCACCGCCGCGGCGATGAAGAAGGCCACGGCGAACAGCCCGCCGGGCAGGTGCCGGTGCCAGGGGATCCGCCGCGGCAGGATCACGTGGTAGAAGCTCGTCAGCGCCAGGACCAGGCCGATCACCACCAGCGGCCAGTAGACGGCGTTGACCAGCACCGTGGCGGTGCCCTGCCAGTCGGCCGGCAGCAGGTCGACGAGCGTCCCGCGGCCGAGCACCAGCAGCGGCAGGGTGAACACGGCGATCACCAGGCCCACCACGAACAGCCACAGGGCCTTGAGCCGCGTGCGGATCGGGCCGCGGACGTCGCGCTGGTCGTAGGCGATGACGATGGTGTTCATGAACGTCGCCGTCGCCGACGACCCGGCCCACAGCGAGATCAGGAAGCCCAAGCTCACGATCTCCAGTCGCCCCGACCCGAGGATGTCGTTGAGGGTCGGCTGCACCAGGTCGGCCACGACGCCTTCGGTGAGCGCCTGCGCGGACGCGGCGACGAGCTCCGCCTCGACCTGCTCGACCGCCTCGCGACCGATCCACGAGCTGAGGTAGCCCAGCGATCCCAGCAGCCCGATGAGCAGCGGGGGGACCGACAGGATCTGCCAGAACGCGGCCTCGGCGGAGAGCCCCAGGATCCGGTCGTTCCAGGCCTTGGCCACCGTGCGGCCGAGCACGTGCAGCGGTATCCGGATCGGCGCCGGCCAGCCGGCCACCCGGGTGCGCCGGACGCGGGTGGCACCCGGCGGTGCCGGGTCCACCGACGCTTCGGCGTCCCCGGGGTCGTCCACGGTTGCAGGCTCCGGTTCGCTCTCCGGGGACACCTGTTCCACGGAGGGGTGCGGAACAGCGGACGCCACCTGCCCAGTGTGCACGCCTGTCTGCCGCCGCGACCCCGGTCCACCGGTCGGGACGCCCCCGGGCGGGGGAGGAGCGGTCAGCCGCCCGGCGGCGTCGGCGTGGGCGTCGGCGTGGGTGCGCCGGACGCCGCGGGGTCACCCGGTGCCGGCTCGGCCGGCGGCGGGACGCACCGGATGATCGCCTCGGCGGCGTACCGGGTGTCGAAGGCCTCCCGCCGCAGTTCGGCTCCGGTGTTCAGGTCCTGGAACACCCGGGTCACAGTGATGTCGAACCCGGTGGAGCCGGACTGGGGGGTGCAGTTGCCGTCGTCGATCTTCTCCTGCTGGGCCGGGGCGCGCAGGTTCCGGCGGTCACTGCTGATCGACTCGATGTCGTAGTACCTGGTGCCCCAGAAGGTCACGGTGATCGACCCGGGCACCCACTCGGTCTGCACGTAGATGCCGGTGTCGGTGTCGTTGCGCCACTGCAGGTCGATCTGCCCCTCGTACACCGTCGCCTCCCGGCCGGCGGGGTAGCGGCTGATGTAGAAGCTGTGCGGCTTGTGGTAGACGTCCTCCAGGCCGGCGAAGAAGACGGCGTTGAACATCGTGGTCGCGAACTGGCTGATCCCGCCGCCGACCGCCTGGGAGAGCTCCCCGCCGCTGATCACCGCGGCCGGTACGTACCCCTGCGCGGTGCCCCGGGGGCCGGTGTAGCCGTTGAGGCTGAACGTCTCCCCGGGGAGCACCAGCGCGCCGTCGACCTCGGCGGCGACCACGCGGATGTTGGTGCCGCTGGCGGTGTTGGTGAAGTTCGTGCTGAAGGAGCTGACCTGCTCCTCGATGCCCAGCGCCTGCGCCTGCTCGGTGGTGAACTCGGCCGGCACGGGGCCGAGGACGGCGGTGACCTCGCGCGGAGCCGCCTGGGTGAGCACGGGG
The DNA here is from genome assembly GCF_007994135.1 of Modestobacter roseus. Classification (NCBI taxonomy): domain Bacteria; kingdom Bacillati; phylum Actinomycetota; class Actinomycetes; order Geodermatophilales; family Geodermatophilaceae; genus Modestobacter; species Modestobacter roseus. The sequence goes on along the minus strand of NZ_VLKF01000001.1, from coordinate 2,088,629 downwards.
AGCAGCTGCTGGGCCAGGTCGGTGGGGTTGATGCCCTCGCCGTCGACCGACGGGACGACGGCGATGGAGTCCCCGGAGACCTCGAAGCGCGCGTCCTCCGCGGGGGAGCCGAAGACGGCGAACTGCTCGCCCATCTGCGACTTGAGCGCCTGCGGGTCGACGGCGACGGCGAGGGTGCCGTCCTCCTGGGGGGTGAAGGTCAGCGACGCGGCGATGGCCGCCACCGGGATCTCCGCCGAGTCGGCGCCGTCGGCGCCCACCACCCGCACGGGTGCGGCCAGGGCGGGGGTGACCGTCTCGTCGAGCACGCGCTGGGCCTCGGCGTCGGGCACCGTGGCCGGGTCGACGTCGACGGGCAGCTCGATGGCCCGGGTCGGGTCACCGCCACTGGCCAGGGCAGCGGTGATCGCCTCGGCCGCACCGTCGCGGTCCAGACGACGGCCGTCGGCGGCCTCGACCAGCCGGGGGCTGGTGCCCTCGATGACCACGGTCGCCTCGACCGGTGGCTGGTCGACGGTGGCGGCCAGCTGGTCGACCTGGGCGGTGAGCGCGGTCTCGTCGCCGGTGAGCACGGGGGTGACGGTGCGGTCGGCGAACAGCGTGGACAGCCGCGTCCAGGGATTGAGCGGCTGGTCGTCGGCGGCGTCGACGGTGGCCGGCACGTCGAGGGTGATGCCGGCCGCCGGCGGGTGGACGACGCCTTCGACGTCGCCGGCGAGCACCGGGTGGTCCGCGCTCACCCGGGGCCCCAGCTCTTCCTCCAGCCGCGTCGCCGCGGCCGCCGGGCTCAGCCCACCGATGTCCACCCCGCCGACCACGGTGCTCCGTGGCACGTCGCCCGAGGAGACCGCGAGGTCGATGCCGTACGCGGCGCCGAGCACGGCGACGGCGGCCACCGGCGCCAGCACCGCGGTGCGCCGCCACCAGGGACGGCCGGAGCCGGCGTCGCCGGCCGGCGGACCCTCGGGCCCGTCGCCGTCACCGTCCACGGGCGGGGGAGGAGTGGCTGTGTCATCGCCGGCACCCGGGGTGCCCGGGTCGACCGGGAGCAGGCTCGTGGACTCCCCGGGGTCGGATCCCGGGGAGTCGCCGGCCGAGCTGGTACCGGCGGCTGACCCGCTCTCCGCGGTGGTGTCGTCCGCTGCGGTGCCCTCCTCAGCGACGGGGGTGGCGGACGGGGGCGCCTCGACCGGCGGGGTGGCCGACCAGGAGACGGTCTCGTCCGCCGCCGGGGGCGCCACCACCTCGGCCGGGTCCGCGGAGCCGGCCGGCGTCTCGGCGGCCCTGGGCTCCGTCGGTTCGGTCGCGCGGGGAGGGGAGACGGCGGCGGGCGGCGGCGTGGGGCGGCCGCTGCTCACCGTGCCGTCCGGGTGCAACCGCACCGTGTCGCTGTCTCGGGCGGGGTCCTGCGGCATGACACGCACTCCTGCTCGGTCGGGACGGCCGGGCCGTCCCGGGGACGACGAAGCCGCCGGCCCCCCGTCCGCGCGAGGCGGGGGCGGGGAGTCGGCGGCTTCGTCGAGTGAGGGCTTCATCGCTGGCGCGACGATAGAGGCCCTCCTCAGTTGCTGAAGCGCGCCTCGCCGTCTGTGTCGATGATGTCGACGGCGATGTCGCGGAGCTTGCTGTCGTACTCGCGGGCGTGGTGCCCGCAGAACACGAGGTCGCTACCGTTACCGAGGACCACGCGCACCTTGGCCAGAGCCCCACAGCGGTCGCAGTGGAAGGGAACGACGAGGTCGTCGGTGGGCGGGGTCGTCGTCAGCGTCTGGGTCATCTGGCTCATCACTCGCTCTCTACCGCACGGACCCGCGGCTGCGGATCGGCCTCCTGCACAGCGCCAGGATGGTCCCTCGTGTTCCCGATCCACACTCCGGTGTGCACGGACTCGCCGATTGAGATGAGTACGTGACCGACGGGGCGCAGTGGTGCTGGTGATCGGGTCAGCAGGGGACGACACTGGTTCCGGAACTCGGTCCGGGTTGTTCACGTACTGGTCGTGCTGCGCCGGCCGAGGCCGGCGGTGGGTCCGCTGCTGTTCTGACGGGGCCCACGCTACGCCGTCTACCCGGTCCGCGCCGCCGCACACCGCGCCGTCACCCGTCAGAGGCGGGCGCGTCGCCCGGCCAATGTCGACACGTGGCGCCGTCGGACGACGCGGAGGCCCGTGCGGCCGCCGCTGCCGGGCGCGACACCATCCCGGAGGACCCGATCCCGGAGGACGCCATCCCGGAGGGCACGGCCGGCCCCTGGAGGCGCGTGGCCGGAGCAGAAACGCAGCGGGGCCCCCGAGCGAACCGCTCGGAGGCCCCGCTGTCGGCCCGTCCAAGGGAGGACGGGGTCCGTGCTCAGTCCAGGTAGTCGCGCAGGACCTGCGACCGGCTCGGGTGCCGGAGCTTGGACATCGTCTTGGACTCGATCTGCCGGATCCGCTCGCGGGTGACCCCGTAGACCTGCCCGATCTCGTCCAGCGTGCGCGGCTGGCCGTCGGTGAGGCCGAAGCGCAGCCGGACGACGCCGGCCTCCCGCTCCGAGAGGGTCTGCAGCACGCTGGTGAGCTGGTCCTGCATGAGGGTGAAGCTGACCGCGTCGACGGCGACGACCGCCTCGGAGTCCTCGATGAAGTCACCGAGCTGGCTGTCGCCCTCGTCGCCGATGGTCTGGTCGAGGCTGATCGGCTCCCGGGCGTACTGCTGGATCTCCAGCACCTTGTCCGGGGTGATGTCCATCTCCTTGGCCAGCTCCTCCGGGGTGGGCTCGCGGCCCAGGTCCTGGAGCAGCTCGCGCTGGATGCGACCGAGCTTGTTGATGACCTCGACCATGTGCACCGGGATGCGGATGGTGCGGGCCTGGTCGGCCATGGCGCGGGTGATCGCCTGGCGGATCCACCAGGTGGCGTACGTGGAGAACTTGTAGCCCTTGGTGTAGTCGAACTTCTCGACCGCGCGGATCAGGCCCAGGTTGCCCTCCTGGATCAGGTCCAGGAACGCCATGCCGCGGCCGGTGTAGCGCTTGGCCAGCGAGACCACCAGGCGGAGGTTGGCCTCCAGCAGGTGGTTCTTGGCGCGCTCGCCGTCGCGGACGATCCAGTTGAGGTCGCGGCGCATCTGGGGGGAGAGCTTCTGGCCCTCCTCCTCGACCTGGCGCAGCCGCTCGGCGCCGTAGAGCCCGGCCTCGATCCGCTTGGCGAGGTCGACCTCCTCCTCGGCGGTGAGCAGCGCGACCTTGCCGATCTGCTTGAGGTAGGCGCGGACGGAGTCGGCGGAGGCGGTGAGCTCGGCGTCCTTGCGCGCCTGGCGCAGCGCCTCGGACTCCTCCTCGTCGTCCCACTCGAAGTCGGTGCCGCCCTCGGCTTCCTTCTCCTCGGGCTCGGTGACCGCGACACCGTCCTTGCCGGTGACGACGGTCTCGTCGAGCTTGAGGCCCTCCGCGCCGGCGTCGACGACGGCCACCGCGGCGCCGTCGGAGGCGACGGCGGTCAGCACGGTGCCCTCGCCGGTGCCGGGAGAGGGGGTGATGCTCGGCTTGCGCGCCGGGGCCTTCTTCGCCGTGGTCTTGGCGGCTGCCTTCTTGGCCGGGGCCTTCTTCGCGGCTGCGGTCACGGTTGCGGTGGACTGCGACGTGGCGCTGGAGCGCGCGGCGACCGTCCTGGGGCGGCTCACGGCGGCTGCTTCCGGACCCTGCTGATCGGCGGGCACTCAGGTTCCTTCCCGTACTGCGGTGCGTTCCTCGAGGACCGTGTGGCCCGCGGGCAGCGGCCCCGGCGCCGGCCCGGCGGCAGGACCCGACGACGGAACCCCCGGTGTTTGGCCGGGTGATCGACAGGGGATGTCCTGCTGGCTGGGGGAGAGGCGATGGTGGGGCTCTTCCATTGTAGCGACGCCCCGGCACCGGTCCACTGGTTCTCGCCGGGAAGGGGCCCCGTCACCTGCGCCGTCCCCCCGCGGGGGGAGACCCGGGGACCTACCGGGGGCCCGGCCGCACCGCCGCCGGCCCCCGGCGCGCTCACTGGCCGATGTGCTGCTCCGCGGCGAGGGCCGCGCCCACGATGCCGGCGTCGTTGAGCAGCTGGGCGGGCACCACCCGGGTGCGGGTGGACAGCAGCGGCACCCACTTGTCGGACTTCTTGCTGACCCCGCCACCGACGATGATCAGGTCCGGCCACAGGCTCAGCTCGAGCACGTCGAGGTACCGGTCGACGCGCTTGGCCCACTCCGGGTAGCTCAGGCCCTCCCGCTCGCGGGCGGAGGCGGAGGCGCGCTTCTCGCCGTCCTCGCCGTCGACCTCGATGTGCCCGAACTCGGTGTTCGGTACCAGGCGCCCGTCGATGAACAGCGCGCTGCCGATGCCGGTCCCGAAGGTGAGCATGAGGACCAGGCCGCGCTCCTCGCGGCCCGCGCCGTAGGCCATCTCGGCGATGCCGGCGGCGTCGGCGTCGTTGAGCGTCTGGACGGTGCCCGGGATGACCGCCTCGAGCCCGGCGGCCATGTCGGTGCCGATCCAGCTCTTGTCCATGTTCGCGGCGGTGTACGCCTCGCCGTGCTTCATCACCCCCGGGTAGGTGACGCCGATGCGCCCCTCCCAGCCGAACTGGCCGACGATGTCGGCCACCACGGCGTAGACCGGGTCGGGCAGCGCCGGCTGCGGGGTGGGGATGCGCACCCGTTCCCCGACCAGCTCGCCCTTGTCCAGGTCGACCACGCAGCCCTTGATGCCGCTGCCACCGATGTCCACTCCGAAGCCCTGCACGGGGGGAGGCTAGCGACCTCCCCGGGACGAGGGCACGCAGGTCCGGTGCACGGGTCGGGCAGGATCCCTCTCCGTGATGACCTCCGGCGCGACGACGCCCACCCCCGGCCCGGACTCGCCCGACCTGTCCACCGAGCTGCTCGAGCTCGCCCGGGCCACCGCCGAGGAGGCCGCGGCCCTGGTCGGCGCCGGTCGCAGCACGGCGGCCGAGCAGGTCGACACCAAGTCCAGCCCGGTCGACGTCGTGACGGCCGTGGACACCGCCAGCGAGGCGCTGATCGTGCGCCGGCTGCTGGAGGCCCGGCCCGGGGACGGCGTCCTGGGCGAGGAGGGCGCCGCCCACGAGGGCACCAGCGGGGTGCGCTGGGTCGTCGACCCGATCGACGGCACCGTCAACTTCCTCTACGGGCTGCCGGCGTACGCGATCTCCATCGCCGCCCAGGTCGAGGGCCGGACCGAGGTCGGCGTGGTGCTCAACGTGGCCACGGGGGAGCAGTTCACCGCCGTCCGCGGCCGGGGCGCCTGGCTGACGGCGCCCGGGGCCGCGGCGACCCAGCTGCACGGCAGCGCACCGGCGTCGCTGGAGCAGACGCTGGTGGCCACCGGGTTCGGGTACCGCGCCGAGCAGCGCCGGCTGCAGGGCGCGGTCGTCGCCCAGCTGCTGCCCGAGGTGCGCGACATCCGCCGGGTCGGCTGCGCGTCGCTGGACCTCTGCGCGGCCGCCGCCGGCCGGGTCGACGCCTACTACGAGCTGGACCTCAAGCCGTGGGACCACGCGGCCGGGGCGCTGGTGGCCGAGGAGGCGGGCCTGGTGGTCACCGGCACCGCCGGCCGGCCGTTCGCCGAGCCGATGGCGGTGGCGGCGGCGCCGCAGGTCGCCGGGGCGCTGGTCGAGCTGCTGGAGCGGCTGCACGCCGACCGCTGAGCGGTCCGGTCCGCGGACCGCGCGGGGCCCGACCTCAGCAGGTGGGGTCGGCGCTCGCCGCGGGGGCCAGCGCCGCGGCAACCTGCTCCGGGGGAGCGAGCTCGGCGTAGTCCGGGCCCAGCACCACGTCCACCCGCGCGTCGGCGCGGGTGTCGGGGCGTTCGGTCACCCCGGGCACGAAGACGGTGAGGAAGTCGGCCGCCTCCCGGCCGCGGGAGCCGAACCGCAGCTCACCCACCCCGGTGACCTCGGCCCCGGAGTCGTCATTGCCGACCTCGTCGACGACGAACCCGCGGGCCACGAGGGCCTCGGAGACCTCACCGGCCAGCCCGCCCCGGTCGGTGGCGTTGAGCACCCGCAGCGTCACCGTCGCCGGGTCGAGGGACGGCGGCGCCTCGTCGGCGTCGCTGCACGCGGCCGCCTCGGCCCGGTCGCGGGCGCGCTCGTCGCCCAGCACGTTCCACCAGACGCCGAGGGCGGCGAGGGCGAGCACGAGCAGGAAGACCAGCGCCGGCAGGGGGCGGCGACCCCGGGTGCCGGGGGGACGCCGCGTGCTGTCACTTCCCGGCTCGCTCACGGCGTGTGACTCTAGTGGCGGGTGGGGTCGCTAGAGCGCACCGTCGGCCAGTGCGGCGCGTCCCCGGTCCACGCAGGGGCCGATCTTCTCCGCGAAACCCGTGGTGTCCTTCCCGGCCATGGCCCCGGCGCGGGACCGAGCCACCACCCCGGCCACGATGGCCGCGAACTTGAACCAGGCGAAGCCGACGTACCAGGACAGGTCGCCCAGGTCCGCCCCGGTCCGATCGGCGTAGCGCTGCGCCAGCTCCCGGCGGGTGGGGAACCCGGGCAGCGCGGTGACCGGGGAGATGGTCAGCCCGGCGTCCTCACCGGCCTGCGGCCAGTAGACGAACAGCATGCCCAGGTCGGTGAGCGGGTCGCCCAGGGTCGACATCTCCCAGTCCAGCACCGCCCGCACCCGGCCCGGCTCGGCGGGGTCCAGCAGGCAGTTGTCCAGGCGGTAGTCGCCGTGGGTGATGCCCGACCGGGTGCTCATCGGCACCCGGGCGGCCAGCTCGGCCGCGAGGGCGTCCAGCTCCGGGCGGTCGGTGTCCCGGGTGGCCTCCCACTGCGTGGTCCAGCGGCGCACCTGCCGCTGCAGGAAGCCCTCCGGCCGACCGAAGTCGGCCAGGCCCACGGCGGCGGGGTCGACCGCGTGCAGGTCGGCCAGCACGTCGACGAGGCCGTCGGCCACCGCGCGGCGCTGGGTGGGCTCGTCGGCGTAGCCGGGGGGCAGGGCGGTCGCCACGTGCACGCCGGTCACCCGTTCCATGACGTAGAACGGCGCACCCAGCACGCCGGGGTCGGTCTCCAGGTGCACGGTGCGGGGCACCGGCACCGGGGTGGGCGCCAGGGCGGAGATCACCCGGTGCTCGCGCGCCATGTCGTGGGCGGTCGCCAGCACGGCGCCGGTCGGCGGCCGGCGGAGCACCAGGGAGTCGTCTGCCGACCCGCCCGCGGGGGTGATGACGTAGGTGAGGTTGGACATGCCCGCGGTGATCAGTTCCACCCGCACCGAACGCCATGCGTCGTCGCCGAGCACGCGGGCCAGATGAGGCCCGAGGACGGCCGGATCGGCACCCACCGGAGTCGCCATCGGCGCAGGGTAGCCTCTGGCGCTCCCCGTGCTGAGCGGCCGTCCGGCGGCCGCTCCGTGCGCCCGATGTGTCGCCCCCGCACGGGCGGGCACAAACCGGGGCCGGACCACGTTGGGGGGCCTGCCGGAGTGCTGGCGTCCACCCGTGGGCCCCGGCCGGCGACAGACCCTCCGGCCGCTCCGGCAGCCGGGACCACCGGCCGGTGGTGCTCAGGTGCCGCCGGCGACGAACGGGCAGCACGCCCGCGATGAACAGAGAGAAGGGGCACCCCATGGCCACCGACTACGACGCCCCCCGCCGCAACGAGGCCGACGAGCTCGGCGAGGACTCCCTCGAGGAGCTCAAGGCCCGCCGGGCGGAGGCGCAGTCGTCCTCGGTCGACGTCGACGAGACCGACTTCAACGAGAACCTCGAGCTCCCCGGCGCCGACCTCTCCAACGAGGAGCTGACCGTCCGGGTGCTGCCCAAGCAGGAGGACGAGTTCACCTGCTCGCGCTGCTTCCTGGTGCAGCACCGCAGCCGGCTCGCCAGCACCCGTGGCGACCAGCTCTTCTGCCGCGACTGCTCCTGACGGAGGACCCCCGTGCCCCCCGCCGCCCGCACGCTCGCGGCGGGACCCGGCGCGGGGGCCGTTCCACCACCTCACCGGGGGGAAGACCATGAGCCAGTCCGATCACCGGAGCAGCGCGCCGCGGGACGTCCCGCCGCCGCGCCCGGTCGGCGGCACCGAGCAGGAGCCGGTGGTCGGCGAGGTCGTCGGCCCGGGGCTCGGGGCGGCGGCCCGGGCGCTGGCCGACGCCGTCGCCGCGCTGCTGGGCCGGGACGCGGCGCCCGGCCCGTCGGCGACCGCCGGGTCGGCGCAGGACCGGGGCGGTGCGGCGGCCGCCGGGCGGGTGCTGTCGGAGGTGGCCGGCGCCCTCGCCGGTGCCGCCCGCTCGGCGCGCAACGGCGAGGACCGCGCCGCCGGCGCGGGCCGGTCGCAGGGGGGCAGGTCCCACGGGGCGACGGCGCCGGGCGGCCTGCTGGGCGACCTGCTCGACGCGGCCGCCCCGCGGCTGCCCATCCGGGACCGGGCGCGGCTGCGGGCCGCCCACCCTGGCGCCACCGACGAGGAGATCGCCGAGGCGCTGGTCGCGCGGGCGGCCCGCCTGACCGGCGGCGTCGGCGCGGCCACCGGTGGACTGGCCGCGGCCCAGTGGTTCGCCCCGCCCACGATGCTCGCGGTGCCGCTGGAACTGGGCGCGCAGACGGCCCTCACCGCCGCCGTCGAGGTGGTCCTCGTCGGCGAGCTGCACGAGCTCGCCGGCCGGCCCGCCCCCGGGGACGCACGCCGGCGGGCCTCCGCCTACCTCGCCAGCTGGAGCACCCAGCGGGCCGTCGGCGCGGCCTCCTCGGGCGGGCTGTTCGCGATGATCGGCTCGGCCGGCGCGGCCGCGCTGCGCCGCCAGCTCACCCGCCGCCTGGCGCGCAGCACCACGTCGCTGGCCCCGCTGCTGGTCGGTGCGACGCTGGCGGCGCGGGGCAACCGCAAGGCGACCGTCGCGCTGGCCGACCGGGTGCGCGCGGACCTGCGGACGCCGCTGCCCCCGCCCCGGTCCTGAACCGCGCGGCGCGGCTAGCCTCGCGGCGTGTCCGCACTCCCTCCCGGCTCCCCGGTCCCGGCCGACGACGACGTCGTCGACGTGCCGGTGCTGCTCACCGGGGCCGGTGCGGTGGCGCCGGTCTACGCCCTGCCCGGTGACGCGGGCGCCGACCTCTGCCTGGCCGAGGACGTCGAGCTCGCCCCGCACCAGCGGGCGCTGGTCGGCACCGGGGTGGCGGTGGCCATCCCCGCCGGGTACGCCGGGTTCGTGCACCCGCGCTCCGGGCTGGCCCACCGGCTGGGCCTGAGCCTGGTCAACGCCCCCGGCACGATCGACGCCGGCTACCGCGGTGAGATCAAGGTGAACCTGGTCAACCTCGACCCCCGCACCACGCTCCGGCTCTCCCGCGGCGACCGGGTCGCCCAGCTGGTGGTGCAGCCGGTGGTGCGGGCGCGGTTCGTGCCGGTGACCGAGCTGCCGCGCAGCGAGCGCGGCAGCGGCGGCCACGGCTCCACGGGCGGCGCCACGGCGCTGGCCGCAGACCCCACGGCGCACGCCGCAGACACGGCGCCGACCCCAGACCACGTGGAAGGACGGCCCTGAGATGCCCATCGGACGACGGCGCAACCGGATCGACCGGACCCTGCGCGAGCGCGGCGTCCCCCCGGACCCGCAGATCCGCGAGCGGGTGGAGGTGGGCACCGCGGGGCCGTGGGACGCCGCCGACGCCCCGGACGACGGGATGCCGCGCATCGACCTCGGCTCGTTGCGGCTGCCTGCCGTCCCGGGCATGGAGCTGCGCGTGGAGGTCAACCAGCAGCAGCAGGTGGTGGCCGCCACGCTGCGGGCGGGGGAGTCGCTGCTGCAGGTCTCGGTGTTCGCCGCCCCGCGGGCCGGCGGGCTGTGGGACGAGGTCCGTGCCGAACTGGCCCGCAGCGCCAGTGGCCAGGGTGGTCGGCTGGCCGAGTCCGAGGGCCCGTTCGGCCCCGAGCTCTCCGGCACGGTGGTGGCGACGACGGCCGGGCAGCCCGGCCAGCCCGCGCCGAAGCCGGAGCGGCGGGCGGCCCGGTTCCTCGGGGTCGACGGTCCGCGGTGGTTCCTGCGCGGGCTGCTGAACGGGCCGGCCGCGGCCCCGGACGGCGACCCGTCCGCCCTCGAGGAGGCGTTCCGGCAGATCGTGGTGGTCCGGGGCAGCGAGCCGATGCCGGTGCGCGACCCGCTGCCGCTCAAGCTGCCGGCGCAGGCCGCCGAGCAGCTGGCCCGCCAGCAGCAGGCCGGTCGCGCGGCGGCCCCGCGGGCCGCCCGCCCGGCGGCGCCACCGGTGACCCCGCCCGCTGCCCGACCGGTCAGCCCGCCCCCCGCGTCGCCGGTGACCCCGCCGGTCACGCCGCCGGCCACCCCGCCCCCCGCGTCGCCGGTCACCCCGCCCACACCCCCGGCCGGCGCCGCCGGGTGAGCGCCCCGGCGGTGCACCGCTACGGGCCCGCGAGCGACCAGTTCCTCGAGCTGACCCTGCCGGACGGCGACGGGCCGGCTCCGGTGGCGGTGGTCGTGCACGGTGGCTTCTGGCGGGCCCCCTACGGCATCGAACTGGCCCGCCCGCTCGCCGCCGACCTCGCCGGTCGCGGGTGGGCGGCCGTCGCGGTCGAGTACCGCCGGGTCGGTGCCGGCGGCGGCTGGCCCACCACGCTGGCCGACGTCGCGGCCGCGGTGGACGCGCTGCCCGACCTGCCCGGGGCCGACCGCCTGGACCTCGACGACGTGGCCGTGATCGGCCACTCGGCGGGTGGGCACCTGGCCGCCTGGCTGGCCGGGCGTGGCGCGCTGCCGCCCGGTGCCCTCGGTGCGGGGCCCCGGGTCCGGGTGGCCACCGCGGTGCTCCAGGCCGGGGTGCTCGACCTGGCCGCGGCAGCCGCGGCGGGGCTGGGGGACGGTGCGACCCAGGAACTGCTCGGCGGCGGCCCGGACGACGTCCCCGACCGGTACGCCGTGGCCGACCCGGCGCGGCTGCTGCCCACCGGCGCGGCGACCCTCTGCGTGCACGGCCTCCAGGACACCTCCGTCCCACCGGCGCAGAGCGAGCGGTACGCCGCGGCGGCCGGGCGGGCCGGCGACCGGGTCGACGTCGACCTCGTGCCCGGTGACCACATGGTCCTGATCGACGTCGCCGCCGGCCCCTGGCGACGCACCGTCGCGTGGCTCAGCACACGCCCGACAGCCGCCCGGCACGGCACTACCCTGGGCTCGTGACCGAGACCAGGACCCAGGGCGGGGCCGATGCGCGCAGCGGGGCACCGGCCGCCCAGCCGGGCGCGCGGGGCTGGCTGTCCCGCACCCTGCAGAAGCTCACCGCCGACGACCACGAGGTCGATGCCCGGGCCCTCCAGTCCGACGTCGCCTCCGCCGGTTGCGAGCCGCTGAGCCAGTGCCGCAAGGGCGAGGTGGTCACCGTCACCGGCCGGCTGAAGTCGGTGGTCTACACCCCGCGCGAGACGGTCCCCACCCTGGAGGCCGAGCTGTTCGACGGCTCCGGGTCGGTCACCCTGGTCTGGCTCGGCCGGCGGCGGATCCCCGGCATCGAGCCCGGCCGGCGGCTGACCGCCCACGGCCGGTTCGGCGCCTTCGAGGGGCGGCGGGTCATCTACAACCCGCGGTACGAGCTGTGCGCCGGATGACCCGACGGTGACCGGGCCCACGGGAGCGGGTCCCTCGGGCTCCGGTCCGGCCGGCGACCCGGCGTTCACGTTCGACCGGCACATGGTGCTCGACCAGCTCGGCGGCTGGCGCGGCATGGTCGACGCCTCGCTGCCGACCGTCGCCTTCGTCGTGGCCAACGCCGTCGGCGGTCTCCGGGTCGGCATCTGGACCGCGGTCGCCGCCGCGGTGCTGGTGTTCCTGCTGCGGCTGGTCCGCCGGCAGACCGTCCAGCAGGCGATCAGCGGCCTGTTCGCCGTCGCCGTCGCCGTCCTGATCGCCTGGCGCACGGGGGAGGCCCGGGACTTCTTCGTCCTCGGGATCGTGCGCAACGCCGGCATCGCGCTGGTGCTGCTCGGGTCGCTGCTGTTCCGCCGGCCCCTGGTCGGCGTGGTCGCCGAGTGGCTGGCGCCCAGCCACCTGGGGGCCATGTCGGGTCACCGGCTGTCGTCGCTGCGCGACCGGCTCCCCGGTCGCCGCGCCCCGGTGCCCGCGGTCGACGTCGACGCCGCCGCGGAGGAGGTCGTCCGGGCGCGGGAGCCGGACGTGGCCCCGGAGGTGCACTGGCGCGACGACCCGCGGATGCTGCGGGCCTACTCGTGGCTGACCGTGCTGTGGGGCGCGGTGTTCCTGCTCCGCGCGGCGGTCCAGGGGCTGTTCTGGTGGCAGAACGAGGTGGGCTGGCTGGGCACCTCGTCGGTGGTGCTGGGCCTGCCGGTCACCGCCGTCCAGCTGGTGGTCACGCTCTGGGTGGTGGCCCGCCTGCACCGGCACCGCGCCGCGGAACCCGCGGCCGACGAGCAGCAGCGTCCCGCGGCCTGACCGGCCGGCGGGGCCCGGTCAGCAGCTCCCGTCGGGGCAGAGGGTGCGCTGGAGCTCCTCCTCGATGTCCCCGTGGGTGACGAACAGCAGTTCGTCACCGGCCTCCAGCGGCTCGTCGGGGGCCGGGGTGATCACGCGGTCGCCGCGCAGGATCGTGGTGAGCACGGTCTCGCGGGGGAGCGGCACCTCGCGCAGCGGCCGGCCCACCCAGGGGGTGTCCTCGGCCAGCGTGATCTCCACCAGGTTCGCGGCGCCCTTGCGGAAGCTCATCAGCCGGACGACGTCGCCGACGGTGACCGCCTCCTCGACCAGGGCGGCCAGCACGCGCGGGGTGGAGACGGCGACGTCGACGCCCCACGCCTCGGTGTAGAGCCACTCGTTGCGCGGGTCCTTGACCCGGGCGACGACGCGGTTGACCGCGAACTCGGTCTTGGCCAGCAACGAGACGACCAGGTTGGCCTTGTCGTCCCCGGTGGCGGCGATGACCACGTCGCAGGTGGCCAGCTGGGCCTCCTCGAGGGAGGAGACCTCGCAGGCGTCGGCCTGCACCCACTCGGCGCCCGGTACGGCCTTGGGCTTCACCCGGGAGCCGTTGCGCTCGATGAGCATCACGCTGTGCCCGTTGCCGAGCAGCTCGGTGGCGATGGAGCGGCCGACGGCGCCGGCCCCCACGATGGCGACCCGCATCAGTGGTGCCCCCCTGCGGCCGGGCCCTGCATCGTCTGGTGCACCCGGTCGGTGATGTCGTCGGTGGCGGCGACGACCAGGTGGTCGCCGGTCTGCAGCACGGTGGTCGGGGTGGGCAGCTGGGCGTCCCCGAAGCGGAGCAGCCAGGCGGCGCGGGCGCCGGAGGCGGCCTCCAGCTCGGTCAGCGGCCGGCCCACCCAGGCATCGGTGACGGTGACCCGCATGAGCAGCACCTGCCCGGTGGGTTCGCGCCAGATCTCGCTGACCTTCACCGACAGCAGCTCGCGCATGAGCCGGTTCACCGTCCAGGGGACGGTGGCCACGCTCGGGATGCCCATCCGCTCGTAGACCTCCGCGCGCTTGGAGTCGTAGATGCGCGCGACGACGTGCTCGACGCCGAAGGTCTCCCGGGCCACCCGGGCACTGATGATGTTGGAGTTGTCCCCGCTGCTGACCGCGGCGAAGGCGCCCGCGGAATCGATGCCGGCGTCGAGCAGCGTCTGCCGGTCGAAGCCGAGCCCGGTCACCTGCCGGCCGCCGAACTCCGGGCCGAGCCGGCGGAACGCCTCGGGGTCCTGGTCGATGACCGCGACGCTGTGCCCGATCGTCTCCAGGCGCCGGGCGATCGCCGACCCGACGCGGCCGCAGCCCATGACGACCACGTGCACTGTCCCACCCCGCCTGATCGACACCTCGTGCCCGCGCGCAGCGCCCGGGCTCCAGCGGGCGAAGCTACACCCGCGAGGAGGCCGGGGCGGCCGCGCAGGGCCGCCGGTGACCCGCCCGGGGGCCCGTGTGAGTGAGGTCGCCCCGTCGCGGCGTCCAGCGGCCCCGCGCGTCCGTACCATCGCCGCCGTGCCAAGCCTGTCCGACCTCGGACAACTCCCGAAGCGACTCGTCCTCGGCCGGCCGGTCCGCAGCGACCGGGTCGGCGAGTCGCTGCTGCCCAAGCACCTCGCGCTGCCGATCTTCGCCAGCGACCCGCTCTCCTCCGTGGCCTACGCCACCCAGGAGATCCTGATCGTGCTGACGCTGGCCGGGACGGCGTTCCTGTTCCTGGCGCCGTGGCTCGCCGTCCTCGTGGTCCTGCTGCTCACCGTGGTGGTGCTGTCCTACCGCCAGGTCGTGCACGCCTACCCCTCGGGCGGTGGCGACTACGAGGTCGCGATGAAGAACCACGGCCAGTTCGCCGGGCTGACCGTGGCCAGCGCCCTGCTCACCGACTACGTGCTCACCGTGGCGGTGTCGGTGTCGGCGGGCACGGACAACATCATCTCGGCGTTCCCGACGCTCAACGAGCACCGCGTGCTCATCGCCGTCGGCCTGGTGGCGCTGCTGGCCGCGGCCAACCTGCGCGGGCTGCGCGAGTCGGGGAAGACCTTCGCCGTCCCGACGTACCTGTTCGTCGCCGGGATCATGGTCATGATCGTCACCGGCCTGGTGCGGGACTTCATGACCGACTCCCCGGTCGTCGCGGAGAGCGCCTCGTGGTCGATCACCCCCGAGCCGGGCTACGAGACGCTGGGCGGGCTGGCGCTGGTCTTCTTCGTGCTGCGCGCCTTCGCCTCCGGGTGCACCGCGCTGACCGGCGTCGAGGCGATCGCCAACGGGGTGCCGGCCTTCCGCCCGCCCAAGAGCAGGAACGCCGCCACCACGCTGGCCCTGATGGGCGGCATCGCGGCCACCATGTTCGCCGGGGTGACGGCGATGGCGCTGCTGGCCGACGTCAAGTACGCCGAGCACACCTGCGACCTGGTCGGTTTCCCGGGCGACTGCGAGACCGACCCGCAGCGCACGGTGATCGCCCAGCTGGCCGCGGCCACCTTCGGCGGGGACACCTCGGTCGGCTTCTTCTACATCCAGGCGGCCACCGCGCTGGTGCTGATCCTGGCGGCCAACACCGCGTTCAACGGCTTCCCGCTGCTCGGCTCGGTGCTCGCCCAGGACCGGTTCATGCCGCGCCAGCTGCACACCCGCGGCGACAAGCTGGTGTACAGCAACGGGATCCTGCTGCTGGCCGGTTTCGCGGCGCTGCTCATCGTCGCCTTCGACGCCGACCCGAACCGGCTGATCCAGATGTACATCGTCGGCGTCTTCACCAGCTTCAGCATCGGGCAGTGGGGCATGGTCCGGCACTGGAACCGGGAGCTGCGGGGCACCGAGGACCGGCAGCAGCGGGCCCAGATGCGCCGCTCGCAGCTGATCAACACCATCGGTGGCTCGATCACCACGATCGTCCTGGCGATCATCGTGATCACCAAGTTCACCCGCGGGGCCTGGCTGGTCATCCTGGTGATGCCGTTCATCTACCTGCTGATGCGGGCGATCAACCGGCACTACTCGAACGTCTCCCGCCAGCTGGTGCCCGACACCGACGCCCGCACGCTGCCCAGCAAGG
Source organism: Modestobacter roseus (assembly GCF_007994135.1). Taxonomy (NCBI): domain Bacteria; kingdom Bacillati; phylum Actinomycetota; class Actinomycetes; order Geodermatophilales; family Geodermatophilaceae; genus Modestobacter; species Modestobacter roseus. The sequence goes on along the minus strand of NZ_VLKF01000001.1, from coordinate 2,073,116 downwards.
TGCACGCGGTGGTGCTCGTCTCCAAGGTGCACAAGCCCACGCTGCGGGCGCTGGCGTTCGCGCGGGCCACCCGACCGGACGTGCTCACCGCGCTGACGGTCAACGTCGACGACGCCGAGACGCGGGGGCTGCAGGCCGACTGGGACCGCTACGACATCCCGGTGCCGCTGACCGTGCTGGAGTCGCCCTACCGGGAGATCACCCGGCCGGTCGTCGACTTCGTCAAGGACATCCGCCGCTCCAGCCCGCGGGAGCTGGTCGTGGTGTTCGTGCCGCAGTACGTCGTCGGCCACTGGTGGGAGAACGTGCTGCACAACCAGAGCGCGCTGCGGTTGCGCACCCGGCTGCAGTTCCAGCCCGGCGTGATGATCACCAGCGTGCCGTGGCAGCTGGAGAGCTCGATGGGCCACGACGGCGCCCCCGCCGGGGGCCCGGCGCCGGGCGACCTGCGGCGCGGTCTGACCGACGAGAACGAGCACACGCCCTATGGGTAAGGACCCCCGTGCCCCCCACCACTCGCGAGCTCGCGGCGGGCCCCTGCACGGGGGCCGTGCGGCGGGTGACGGTAACTGGCTCGGGGCACGTTTCGTCGTGACCGTCGGCCCGGTCGCGCACGGCGGGCACTGCGTGGCCCGGCACGAGGGCCGGGTGGTCTTCGTCCGGCACACGCTGCCCGGCGAGCGGGTGGTCGTCGAGGTCACCGAGGACCGGCAGAAGGGCTTCTGCCGCGCCGACGCCGTCGAGGTGCTGGCGGCCGCTGCCGACCGGGTCGAGCGGCCCTGCCGGTCCAGCGGGCCCGGGCGCTGCGGCGGCTGCGACTGGCAGCACGTCAGCCACGCCGGCCAGCTCCGGCTGAAGGCCGACGTCGTCCGGGAGCAGCTGTCCCGGCTGGCCGGGCTGGACGTCGACGTGACGGTCGAGCCGCTGCCCGGGGGGCCGCTGCGCTGGCGGTCGCGGGCCCGGTTCGCCGTCGACCGCACCGGGTCGCCCGGGCTGCGCCGGCACCGCTCGCACGACGTCGTCCCGCTCGACGACTGCCCGATCACCGCCGAGCCCGCCGCGCAGGCGGTGCTGTCCCGCCGCTGGCTGGACGCGGGCGCGGGCGCGGTGGACGTCGCCCTCGACTCCGCCGGCGTCGTCACGACGACGACGCTGGACCGCCGCGGCCGGCCGCTGGAGACCCAGGTGCTGCGGCCGGGCGCCGAGGTGCCCGAGGAGCCGGCCGGCCGGGCGCAGCGCACCGCCGGCGGCCGGGACTGGGAGGTCGAGGGCACCGGCTTCTGGCAGGTGCACCCGGCCGCCGCGGACGCGCTCGTCGCCGCCGTCGCCGGGTTCGCCGCGGTGCAGCCGGGGGAGACCGTGCTGGACCTCTACGCCGGCGCCGGGCTCTTCGGCGGGGCGCTGGCCCCCCGGGTCGGCGTCGACGGGCGGGTGGTGTGCGTGGAGTCCGACGAGGCCGCCTGCGCCGCAGCCGACGCCAACCTGGCCGACCTGGCCCAGGCAGAGGTGTGGCAGGGCGACGTCGACGCCGCCGGGCTCACCGAGCTGCTCGGCGACCTGGGCCGCCCCGACGTCGTCGTGCTGGACCCGCCGCGGGCCGGCGCGGGGCCGGAGGTGAGCCGGGTGATCGCCGGCGCCCGACCCCGGGCGGTCGTCTACGTGGCGTGCGACCCCGCGTCGCTCGCGCGGGACGTCGCCGCGTTCGGTCGCGCCGGGTACCGGCTGGCCGAGGTGCGCGCCTTCGACGCCTTCCCGATGACCGCGCACGTGGAGTGCGTGGCGCTGCTCGTGCCGGCCTGAGCCGCGACTGCTGCGCTCTCGGGCTCTCCGGAGCCGGGAGGCCACGAGTCCGCAGATCGCGCTGGACCCCCGTTCGGCGGGCTACCGCCGGACGGCCAGCAGGTACGACTGCCGGGACTTCTCGTGGACGGAGCCGTCGGGCTCGCGGAGCACCCGGGCCCGCACGGCGAGGCCGGCGTCGGCCAGCTGCCGTTCCACCCGGCCGGGGTCCAGCCGCCAGCCGTGCAGCGAGATCTCGTGGCCGTAGCCCTGCCGGTGGTGCACCGGATCGTCGACCCCGGCCTGGAAGGCCAGCAGCAGCGGCGCCCCCGAGCCCAGCACCCGAGCCAGCTCGGCGAAGACCGCCCGCTGCCGCTCCGGCGGGGTGTGGATCACCGAGTACCAGGCGAGCGCCCCGGCCAGGCCGCCGTCCGGCAGGTCGAGGGCCTCGAGCGTGCCGACCGCGAACCGCAGCTGCGGGTGGCGTGCGCGGGCGACCTCGACCATGCCGGGGGAGAGGTCGACCCCGAACGCGTCCAGGCCGAGGCCGGCGAGGTGGGCGGTGAGCCGGCCCGGGCCGCACCCGAGGTCACCGACCGGTCCACCGCCGCCGGCGAGCACCTCCTCGGCGAACACGCCCAGCAGCGCCCGGTCCATCGGGCTCTCCGTGAGCAGTGACCGGACCAGCTGCTCGTAGGAGGCCGCCACCGTGTCGTAGGCGGCGCGGGTCTCGGTCACGTGTTCCGGTTCGCCCACCCGCGGCACCGTACGGCGGCCTGCCGGCGGTTCACGCGTCGCCACTCGAGCACGGTGGAGCGGGTGCGCTGAGCCGCGAGACCGGAGATCTCGCCTGCGGCGTCAGGCGCTCGCGCGGAGCCGACGCCAGGCGGCGGGGGCGGCCGATCCGTAGGCCACGCGGATGTACCGGCCGAGCTGGGCCACCGGACCCGTCAGCTCGGGATCCGCCCGCCCCACCCGTCGCCAGACCAGCACCACCAGGACGACGTAGCCCGCGACGGCCAGCAGTCCGGGCAGGACGACCAGCGGCTCCGAGGTGCTGGCCGACGTCCGGCCGGTCACGGCCAGCCAGCCCAGCGCGGCCACCTGGACCACCCAGAAGAGCGCGACGCCGGCGAGGTAGACCCCGGCCAGGCCGGGGGAGAAGACCGCGCGGGCGTCGCCGGCGAGTACCCGCCGGTCGCGCAGCCGGTGGAAGACCCCCACCAGGACCACGGTGACCACCGTCATCGCGATGCCGGACCACCCGCCGCTGATCGAAGCCGTCCCGCCGTCCACCCGAGCTCCCGTCCGAGAAGTCGTGCCCGAGCGCCCCGGGCGGTGATGATCATGGTCGACGGTGGCCCCGTGTGCAGGGTGGCGGACGACGGCCCGAGTCACGGTTCGAACACACGTGCGATCCGGTGTCGGCGCGGAGTCGGGCCGGCCGCACACTGGGTCGGTGAGCGACGCACTGCCCCCGGGGTGGCCGGACGAGGTCGCGCCGCCGGGCGCCCCCGACTGGGAGCAGACCGCCGTCGCCTGGCTCTACGACCTGGTGCCGCCGGACTACCGCGCCCACGAGGTGCTGCGCCGGTACCCGGTGCTGCTGGCCCGCTTCGCCGCCGACCACGTCGCCGCCGGCCTGGAGGCCGCCCGTGCCGGCTGGCGCACGGTGCGCGTGGAGCTGGCCGACCAGCTGCCACCGGACGCCATGGAGGCCGCGATGACCGCCTACGAGCGCGAGGGCGCCCGGCTGGGTCGCGCGGCCCGGGGGGTCGAGGTGGTCGCCGGGGCGCTGCGCGGCGAGCGCTGGGTGCCGCGGCTGTAGATCCGCCGCTCACCGGGCAGTCCACCGGTTCGCGGCTACAGTTGGGATCCCACCGGCCGTGCCCGCCCAGGCGCTGCCGACGTCGAGAGGACCCTGCCCCGTCGTGTCGTTGCTCAGCTCGCTGACCGGGCCCGCCGACCTCCGGGCGCTGCGGCCGGACCAGCTGCCCGTCCTGGCCGCCGAGATCCGCGACGCGCTGGTCACCAGCGTGGCGAAGACCGGTGGGCACCTGGGCCCCAACCTCGGCGCGGTCGAGCTCACCATCGCCCTGCACCGGGTCTTCGACTCCCCGCGCGAGCCGATCGTCTTCGACACCGGCCACCAGTCCTACGTGCACAAGCTCCTCACCGGGCGGCAGGAGGGGTTCACCCAGCTCCGCCAGCGCGGTGGCCTGTCCGGCTACCCGTGCCGGGCGGAGAGCGAGCACGACTGGGTCGAGAACAGCCACGCCTCCACCTCGCTGTCCTACGCCGACGGGCTGGCCAAGGCCTTCGCCGTCCGCGGCGACGTGCGGCCGGTGGCCGCGGTCATCGGTGACGGCGCCCTCACCGGCGGGATGGCCTGGGAGGCGCTGAACAACATCGCGGCCGCCCAGGACCGTCCGGTGGTCATCGTCGTGAACGACAACGGCCGCTCCTACTCGCCGACCATCGGCGGCGTCGCCGACGCGCTGGCCAGCCTGCGGCTGCGGCCCGGCTACGAGGAGGCGCTGGCCGCCGTCCGGCAGGCGCTGCACAAGGCGCCGGTGGTGGGCACCAAGCTCTACGACGCGCTGCACGCGATCAAGAAGGGCCTCAAGGACGTCCTGAGCCCGCAGGGCATGTTCGAGGACCTCGGCATGAAGTACGTCGGCCCGGTCGACGGCCACGACGTCGAGATGATGGAGCACGCGCTGCGCCGGGCGCGCTCCTTCGGCGGGCCGGTGATCGTGCACGCGGTCACCACCAAGGGGTTCGGCTACCCGCCGGCGGAGACCGACACCGTCGACGCCTGGCACTCCACCGGCGTCTTCGAGCCCGACAGCGGGCTCTCCTCGGCGGCCAAGGGCCCGGAGTGGACCGACGTCTTCGCCGACGAGCTGGTGCGGATCGGCGCCGAGCGCTCCGACGTCGTGGCGATCACGGCGGCGATGCTGCACCCGACCGGGCTGGCACCGTTCGCCGAGCGGTTCCCCGACCGCACCTACGACGTCGGGATCGCCGAGCAGCACGCGCTGACCTCGGCCGCCGGGCTGGCGATGGCCGGGCTGCACCCGGTCGTCGCCGTCTACTCGACCTTCCTCAACCGGGCCTTCGACCAGCTGCTGATGGACGTCGCGCTGCACCGGCAGCCGGTCACCGTGGTGCTCGACCGGGCCGGGGTCACCGGCTCCGACGGCGCCTCGCACAACGGCATGTGGGACATGTCGATCCTCTCCGTCGTCCCCGGCCTGCACCTGGCCGCGCCGCGCGACGAGCCGACGCTGCGCGAGGCGCTGCGCGAGGCGATGGAGGTCGCCGACGCGCCCAGCGTCGTCCGTTTCCCGAAGGGCGCGCTGCCGGTCGAGGTGCCCGCGCTGGAGCGCCGCGGCCCGGTCGACGTGCTGCGCCGGGCAGCGTCGCCGGAGGTGCTGCTGGTCGCCGTCGGCTCGCTGGTGCCGATGTGCCTGGCCGTGGCCGAGCGCGCGGCCGACCACGGCATCGAGGTCACCGTCGTCGATCCCCGCTGGGTGCTGCCGGTCGCCGACGAGCTGGTCGCCCTCGCCGGTGAGCACCGGCTCGTGGTCACCGTCGAGGACGGCGGCCGCGCCGGGGGCGTCGGTACGACGCTCAGCCAGGCGCTGCAGGACCGCGACTGCGACGTGCCGGTGCGCACCCTGGGCCTGCCGCAACGGTTCTTCGACCACGGCAGCCGCGGGCAGGTGCTGGCCGACGCCGGGCTCACCGAGCAGGACGTCGCCCGCCGCATCGTCGAGTGGGCGGCCCGGGTCGCCGACCGCGGCGCCGGGGAGAACCGGGTGGCCGACATCGAGGGTCAGCAGCAGTGACCGAGCCGACCGGCGAGTGGGTGATCGCCGAGATCCAGGTGGCCCCCTCGCCGCCGGGCACGCCGGACGACCGGCACGCCTTCGTCGAGGCGGCCGTCCGGGTGATCCAGGCATCCGGCCTGCGGCACGAGGTCGGTGCGCTGGGCACCACGCTCGAGGGTGACGCCGACGTCGTCTGGGACACCCTGCGCGCGGCGCACGAGGCGATGATGCTGGCCGGCGCCGACGGCGGGCTCTCCCACGTCAAGATCGCCTCCGTGCAGCGCACGATGGACAGCCTCACCCACAAGTTCCGCTGACCCGGCGGCCCGGCCCCCCGCACCAGGAGGCGTCCCCCCGCACCACTTTCCGTGCAGGGGGACGCCGTTCGATCAGGTCACCTGATCGAAGCCACGGGGGGCTCAGCCGGGCAGGGAGGCGACGCCGCGCGGCAGGAACCGCTGACCGGTGACCGCTTCGGAGACGCCCGCCCGGTCCAGGTACGCCGAGATCCCGCCCAGCCAGAACGGCCAGCCGGCGCCCAGGACCATGGCCAGGTCGATGTCCTGGACGGCCTGGACGACGCCCTCCTCCAGCATCAGCCCGATCTCCTCGGCCAGCGCCCGCTCGGCCCGCGAGCGCAGCTCGTCGGCGGTCAGCGGCGAGTCACCCGCGTCGATGCCGGCCAGGTCCGGGTCGATGACCCCGGGCTCGGTGAAGACCGAGGTCTTGCCGAGTTCGACCATCCGACGCAGCCCGGCGCCGACGCCGAAGCGGTCGGGGAAGGCCTCGTGCATCCGCTCGGCCACGTGCAGCGCGACGGGCGGACCGACCAGCGTGAGCAGCTCGAACGGCGTCATCGGCAGGCCCAGCGGCTCCAGCGCCGTCTCCGCGACCGCCACCGGTGTGCCGGCGTCCACGGCTGCGGTGACCTCGCCGAGGAACCGGGTCAGCAGCCGGTTGACCACGAACGCCGGGGCGTCGGCGACCAGCACGCAGGACTTCCCCAGTGCCCTGCCGACGGCGAACGCGGTGGCCAGCGTGGCGTCGTCGGTGCGCTCGGCGCGCACCACCTCCAGCAGCGGCAGGACGGCGACCGGGTTGAAGAAGTGCAGCCCGACGACCCGCTCGGGGTGCTGCAGCTGTGCGGCCATCTCGGTCACCGACAGCGCCGAGGTGTTGGTGGCCAGCACGCACTCCGCCGAGACCACAGCCTCCACCTCGGCGAACACCTGCTGCTTGACCGACAGCTCCTCGAACACAGCCTCGATCACCAGGTCGGCGTCGGCGAAGGCGGCCTTGTCCAGCGAGCCGGTGACCAGGCCCTTCAGGCGGTTCAGGGCGTCGGGGGAGAGCCGCCCGCGGCCGGCCAGCTTCTCCAGTTCGCCGTGCACGTAGCCGACGCCCTTGTCGACGCGGGCCTGGTCGACGTCGGTGAGCACGACGGGCACCTCGAGCCGGCGCAGGAACAGCAGCGCCAGCTGGGAGGCCATCAGCCCGGCGCCGACGACGCCGACCTTGGTGACCTTCCGCGCCAGCTTCCGGTCCGGCGCACCCGCGGGGCGCTTGGCCCGCTTGTTGACCAGGTCGAAGGCGTACAGGCCGGCCCGCAGCTCGTCGCTCATCAGCAGGTCGGTGAGCGCGTCGTCCTCGGCGGCCGTCCCGGCGGTGAAGCCGGCGTCACCGGCCCGGGCCCGGTCCAGCAGCTCCACCGCACGCAGCGCGCCGGGGGAGGCGTTGCGGGTGCGGGCGGTGACGAGCTGGCGGGCGCGGGAGATCGCGTCGTCCCACGCCGTCCGGTCGACCTCGGGACGGCGGACGGCGACGTCCCCGGAGACCACCCCGGCCGCCCACTCCAGCGAGCGCTCCAGGAAGTCGGCCGGCTCGAAGACCGCGTCGGCCATGCCCAGCGCGGCCGCCTTCGGCGCCGGGGTGACCTTGTTCTGCGCCAGCGCGTTCTCCACGATCACGGTGACCGCGGCGTCGATGCCGATCAGCTCCGGGAGCAGCTGGGTGCCGCCCCAGCCGGGCACCAGGCCGAGGAAGACCTCGGGGAAGGCGACGACGGCGGTGCTGGCGATCGTCCGGTGGTGGCAGTGCACGGCCAGCTCCAGGCCACCGCCCATCGCCGCGCCGTTGACGAACGCGAACGTGGGGATCGTCGAGTCCTTGAGCCGGCGGAACACCCGGTGCCCGGTCTCGGCGATCTCCCGGGCCTGGTCGCGCGAGGTGATGCCCGGGACGCCGGAGAGGTCGGCGCCGACGGCGAAGACGAACGGCTTGCCGGTGACCGCGATGGCCGCCGGGGCGGGGGAGCGGGCGGCGACCTCGTCGAGGGCGGCGTCCAGTGAGGCCAGCCCGCCGGGGCCGAACGTCGACGGGCGGGTGTGGTCGTGCCCGTTGTCCAGGGTGATCAGCGCGAGCTCACCGGCCAGCCCCGGCACGCGCAGGTACCGCACCTTCGATGCGGTGACGACCTCGTCGGCGAAGACGGCGCTCATGCCACAGCCCCTTCCCAGTTCGGGTTCTCCCAGATCACGGTGCCGCCCATGCCGATGCCGATGCACATGGCGGTGAGGCCGTACCGGACGTCGGGTCGCTCGGCGAACTGCCGGGACAGCTGGGTCATCAGCCGCACGCCGGAGGAGGCGAGCGGGTGACCCACGGCGATCGCACCGCCCCACGGGTTGACCCGCGCGTCGTCGTCGGCGATGCCGAAGTGGTCCAGGAAGGCCAGCACCTGGACGGCGAAGGCCTCGTTCAGCTCGAACAGGCCGATGTCGTCGATGGTCAGCCCGGCGCGGGCCAGCGCCTTCTCCGTCGCCGGGACCGGGCCGACGCCCATCACCTCGGGCTCGACCCCGGCGAAGGCGAAGCCGACCAGTCGCATGCCGACAGGCAGGCCCAGCTCTTGGGCCACGTCCTCGGCGGCGAGCAGGCACCCGGTGGCGCCGTCGTTGAGCCCCGCGGCGTTGCCGGCGGTGACGTGCCCGTGCGGGCGGAACGGCGTCTTCAACGTCGCCAGGCCCTCGACCGTGGTGCCCGGCCGCGGCGGCTCGTCGACGGTGGCCAGGCCCCAGCCGGCCTCGGCCGAGCGGGTCGCCACCGGCACCAGCTCGGGGCCGATCCGGCCCTCGGCCACGGCCGCCGCGTACTTCTGCTGGCTGGCGACGGCGAAGGCGTCGGCGCGCTCCTTGGTCAGGTGCGGGTAGCGGTCGTGCAGGTTCTCCGCGGTCGAGCCCATGACCAGCGCGGAGCCGTCGACGATCCTCTCGCTGACGAACCGCGGGTTCGGGTCGACGCCCTCGCCCATCGGGTGGTGGCCCATGTGCTCGACGCCGCCGGCGATGGCGACGTCGTAGGCGCCGACGGCGATGCCGGACGCCGTCGTGGTCACCGCGGTCATGGCACCGGCGCACATCCGGTCGATCGCGTAGCCGGGCACGCTCGTCGGCAGCCCGGCGAGCAGCGCGGCGGTGCGGCCGATGGTGAGGCCCTGGTCGCCGATCTGGGTGGTGGCGGCGATCGCCACCTCGTCGACCCGGTCCGCGGGCAGCGTGGGGTTGCGGCGCATCAGCTCGCGGATGCAGCGCACGACCAGGTCGTCGGCGCGCGTCTCGGCGTAGATGCCGCTGGGACCGGCCTTGCCGAACGGGGTGCGCACGCCGTCGACGAAGACGACCGGGCGCCCGCCGTGGCGCTGCGCGTGCGGCCGTTGCTGGGGGTGGGACACGCAGACCTCCGCGTCGAGTCCGGGCGCCGGATCGGGGGGCGAGCCGGCCGTCGCCGAAGTTACCCATTGGTAACCGAGAGGGCGAGTGCCACCCCCGTCGGGGTGACCGGGCCGCGCGGTTCTGGATCACGGTCCGGCAACGGTCCGGCAGTGTGCTTGCCACCACATGTGAGGGAGCGCACGATCCCCCACGGCACTTTCCGGAAACTCGACGAAATGGCAGGAAAGCTCATGGCGCGACGGCGCACCCTGATGACTGCTCTCGCAGCCTCCCTCGTGTTCCCCCTCGCCGCCTGCGGCGGTGACGACGGTGGCAGCACCGGCGGGAGTGGTGGCGGCGACGCCCAGGCCGAGGGCAAGGTCGGCGTGATCCTCCCCGACACCGAGTCCTCCCCGCGCTGGGAGTCCTTCGACCGCCCCCTGCTGGAGGCCGCCTTCGAGGAGGCCGGCGTCGAGTACGACATCCAGAACGCGCAGGGCGACGCGCAGCAGATGCAGACGATCGCCAACCAGATGATCACCAACGGCGCGACCGTGCTGGCGATCGTCAACCTGGACAACGCCTCCGGCGCCCAGATCCAGGACCAGGCCGCCCAGCAGGGCGTGGCGACGATCGACTACGACCGGCTCACCCTCGGTGGCTCGGCCGAGTACTACGTCTCCTTCGACAACACCGAGGTCGGCCGGCTCCAGGGTCAGGGCCTGGCCGACTGCCTGGGCGACGAGCCGGCGAACATCGCCTTCCTCAACGGCTCGCCCGACGACAGCAACGCCACCTCGTTCTCCAACGGTGCGCACGAGGTGCTCGACCCGATGACCCAGTACACCCAGGTCGCCGAGCAGGCCGTGCCCGGCTGGGAGCCCACCGAGGCGCTGACCATCTTCGAGCAGATGTACACCCAGCAGGGTGGCGACATCCAGGGCGTCCTGGCGGCCAACGACACGCTGGCCAACGCCGTCATCCAGGTGCTGGCGCGCAACAACCAGGCCGGCCAGGTCCCGGTCACCGGGCAGGACGCCTCAGTCGAGGGCCTGCAGAACATCCTCGCCAACCGCCAGTGCATGACGGTCTACAAGCCGGCGGCCGAGGAGGCCAACGCGCTGGCCGAGCTGGCCATCGCGCTGATCAACGGCGAGGAGGACCCGTCGATCATCAACGGCGAGTCCGAGGACCCCGAGGGTGACCGCACGGTGCCCTCGGTGCTGCTCGACCCGGTCACGATCACCCGCGACAACGTCAGCCAGGTCGTCGAGGACGGCCAGGTCAGCGCTGAGGACCTGTGCACCGGCGAGTACGCCGCCGCCTGCACCGAACTCGGCATCCAGTAAGCCCACTCCGTCTCGGGGCGCCCTCCGTTCGCGGAGGGCGCCCCGCAGTCGTGTTCCCAGGGAGGACCACGCATGTCCGTTCCGAGGTCCGAGGACGGTGCCCCGATCCTCGAACTGCGCGGGGTGACCAAGAGCTTCGGCGCCAACCAGGTGCTGCACGGGGTCGACCTGAAGGTCTACCCGGGTTCGGTGACCGCGCTCGTCGGCGACAACGGCGCCGGCAAGAGCACGTTGATCAAGTCGATCGCGGGCATCCACCCGATCGACAGCGGTGAGTTCTGGTTCGACGGCGAGCGGGTGCAGGTCACCGGGCCCCGGGATGCCGCGCACCTGGGCATCGAGGTCGTCTACCAGGACCTCGCGCTGGCCGACAACCTCGACGTCGTCCAGAACATGTTCCTCGGCCGCGAGCGGACCAAGGGCGCCGTGCTCGACGAGGTGTCCATGGAGCAGGCGGCCAAGGACACGCTGACCACGCTCTCGGTGCGCACCCTCAAGTCGGTGCGGCAGCTGGTCTCCAGCCTCTCCGGCGGCCAGCGGCAGACCGTGGCCATCGCCAAGGCCGTGCTGTGGGAGTCCAAGCTCGTCATCCTCGACGAGCCGACCGCCGCCCTCGGCGTCGCGCAGACCCGCCAGGTGCTCGACCTGGTCCGGCGCCTGGCCGACACCGGTCACGCCGTCCTGTTCATCACCCACAACATGGTCGACGTCTTCGAGGTCGCCGACCGGGTGGCCGCGCTGTACCTCGGCCGGATGGCGGCCGACGTCCCGATCTCCGAGGTGGACCGGACGCAGGTCATCGAGCTCATCACGTCCGGGCGCTCCGGCGACCTGGGCCTGGACCAGTCCGTCTTCGAGGGGGCCTGACATGGCGAGCAACACCGTCCCCACCAGCGACGTCGAGCCCGGCGAGTCGGCGCCCTCCGGCTTCGAGAACGACCGTTCCGACGGCACCGTCGGCGGCGCCGTGCGCGGCTACCTCGACCGCCTCCGCGGCGGCGACCTCGGCGCGCTGCCCGCGGTGCTGGGCATCGTCGTGCTCACGGCGCTGTTCTTCTCGCTGCGGCCCGAGACGTTCCTGACCCCGCTGAACATCACCAACCTGCTGATCCAGGCCGCGCCCATCACCCTGCTGGCGATGGGCCTGGTCTGGGTGCTGCTGCTGGGCGACATCGACCTCTCCGCCGGGGTGGTCAGCGGCGTGTGTGCCGCGGTGCTGGCCCAGCTGCTCGCCGAGGTCGGCGTCCCCTGGTACATCGCGGTGCTGGCGGCGCTGCTCACCGGCGCGGTGATCGGTCTGTTCACCGGCACGCTGGTCGCGATGATCGGCATCCCGTCGTTCGTGGTGACCCTGGCGCTGTTCCTCGCCTTCCAGGGGGTCACGCTGCGGATCATCGGCCAGGGCGGCACGGTGCCGATCCGGGACGACGTCATCCGGGCGCTGACCAACAGCTACATCCCGGTCGGGATCGGCTGGGTGCTCGCCGCCGCGGTCATCGTGCTCTACGCGGCGCTCACGCTGAACCGCTGGCGGCGGCAGAACGCCGAGGGGCTGACGACCCAGCCGCTGGGCATCGTGCTGGCCCGCATCGCACTCATCGCGGTCGTCGTCGTGGGGCTGACCGCCATCCTCAACGCCGACCGTGCGCTGTCGGCCGCGATCGACCTCCAGGGCATCCCGTACGCCATCCCGGTCGTCGTCATCCTGCTGCTCGCGCTGACCTTCCTGCTCGGCCGCACCACGTTCGGCCGGCACGTGTACGCGGTCGGTGGCAACAAGGAGGCCGCCCGCCGGGCCGGTATCAACGTCGTCCGGATCCGGATCATGGTGTTCGTGCTGTCCTCCTCCATGGCCGCGGTCAGCGGTCTGGTGGCGGCGGCCCGGCTCAGCTCGGTGACGCCCGGCTCCGGTGGCGGCAACACCCTGCTCTACGCGGTGGGCGCGGCGGTCATCGGTGGCACCAGCCTCTTCGGTGGCCGGGGTCGGGTGCGGGACGCGGTGCTCGGTGGCCTGGTGATCGCCATCATCGACAACGGCCTCGGGCTGCTGGGCGTGTCGGCGTACCTGAACTACATCATCACCGGTGGCGTGCTGCTGCTCGCCGCCTCCGTGGACGCCCTGGCCCGCCGCCGCGCGGCCGCCGGGCGAAGTTAGCGCTCCGGCGCGCACCACCGATCGCGAGGGGCGGTCACCGGGGATCCCGGTGGCCGCCCCTCCGCCGTGTCCGCCCCATCGGACGGGAACGTCCGCTACGGTGTCGGCACCGGCGCGGGGGTGGCGATGCGGACCAGGCAGCTGCTGCGGCGGGTGGCGCCCTGGCTCGCCGTGCTCGTCCCGCTGGTCCAGGTCGGGCTCGTGGTCGCCGACGTGCTCCCCGTCCGCACCGCGGTGGTCGTCGCCGTCGTGCTGGAGGTGCTCCTCGCCGGGGTGTTCCTCGCCGAGGCGGCGCTGTTCCGCGGCGCCTACCGGCGGATCCGGCAGGGTGGGGGCAGCCGGGGGAGTGCCGTGCTCGCCGGCGCCGAGGCGGCGCTGCCCCGCCCGGTCTACTGGAACCTGGAGGTCACCGACGACCAGGTCGCGCTGAGCGTCATGGGCGAGACCAGCGTCCGGCTGACGGTGCGCCCCGGCGCGTCCGTCACCCTGGACGGGCAGCCGCTGCCGGCCACGGCGGTCGCGCTGTTCGCCGACGACCCCCGCCGCCTGGTCCGCGAGCTGCGGACCAGGCTGGCCGACCCCGCGAGGGGCTGAGGCCGGCCGCTCGACCGGGGCGTCAGCCCTGGGCGATAGCGTCGGTGAGCAGCTCGCCGGTCAGCCCGACCTGCCACTCGCGGGCACCGCCGGCACGCAGCGCGGTGGCGACGGCGTCTGTGTCGGCCGGCGTCGGCGGGGTCCACATCAGCCGGCGGACCAGGTCGGGGGAGAGCAGGTTCTCCACCGGCACCGACCACTGCTCCGAGACCTGCGCGAGCCCGGCGCGGGCGGCCTTGAGCCGGGCGGCGGCCGCCGGGTCGCGGTCGGCCCAGCGGTTCACCGGCGGCGGGCCGTCCCCGGGCTTGCTGTGCAGCGGCAGCTCGGTCTCCGGCAGTTCGCGCCCGCGGGTCAGCGCCCCGAACCAGGTGCTCACCAGCTTGCGGTTGGCCCGGCCGCGGAACACCGGCAGCTCCAGCAGGGCGCCCTCGTTCGCCGGGTCGGCCTGCACCGCGGAGACCATCGCCGCATCGGGCAGCACCCGCCCGGGCGCGACGTCACGGCGGCGGGCCAGGTCGTCGCGGGCCTGCCACAGCGACCGCAGCATGCCCAGCTGCCGGCGGCTGCGCAGGCCGTGCATGCCCGAGGTCCGCCGCCACGGGTCGGCCTTGGGCGCGGGCGGGCCGGCGGCGAGGATCGCGTCGAACTCCTGCCGGGCCCACTCGGTCTTGCCCTGCTCCTCGAGCAGCGCGGCGAGCGCGTCGCGCAGGTCGACCAGCACCTCGACGTCCAGCGCGGCGTAGACCAGCCAGTCCTCCGGCAGCGGGCGGGTGCTCCAGTCGGCGGCCGAGTGCCCCTTCTCCAGCCGGAAGCCCAGCAGCGACTCGACCACGGCGCCCAGGCCGACGCGGGGCAGGCCGGCCAGCCGCGCCGCCAGCTCGGTGTCGAACAGCCGGGCCGGGACCAGCCCGATCTCCGCCAGTGACGGGAGGTCCTGGTTGGCGGCGTGCAGCACCCACTCGGCGTCGGCGATCGCGGCCTGCAGCACCGACAGGTCCGGCAGCGGCACCGGGTCGATGAGGCCGGTGCCGGCGCCCGCGCGGCGCAGTTGCACCAGGTAGGCGCGCTGCCCGTACCGGTAGCCCGACGCCCGCTCGGCGTCGACGGCGACCGGCCCGGTGCCGGCGGCCAGCGCGTCGGCGTAGGCCACCAGCGCCGTCGAGGTCTCGACGACCGGGGGCAGCCCGTCGCGCGGGGCGAGCAGCGGGGTCGCCGTGTCCTCGGCGGCGGAGTCCTCAGCGGCAGCGCCAGCGGGGACGGCGTCCTCGAGGGGCTGCGGGTCGGTGCTCAGTTGATGACCCCCGAACGGATGCCGAGCGCCACCATGTGCGCCCGGTCGCCGGTGCCCAGCTTGCGCGCGATGCGCGCCAGGTGGCTCTTCACGGTCAGTGCGGACAGGTCCACCTTCTCGCCGATCTCCTTGTTCGTGTGCCCGTCGGCCACCAGCCGCAGGATGTCCCGCTCACGCGGGGAGAGCTCGCCGACGGCCTCCGCGACGCCGCTCTGCGTCAGCCCCTGCGCGAGGCTGCTGGCGATCCCCGGGTCGGCGTACACCTCGCCGGACAGCGAAGCACGCAGCCCGTCGGTGAGCACGGCCAGCGGGCTGGTCTTCAGCAGGTACCCCTGGACGCCGGCCAGGAAAGCGGTGCGCACCACCGCCGGTTCGGTGACGGCGGTCAGCACCACGGTCACCGGCCAGCCCTCCGTGCGCAGGGTCGGGAGCAGCTCCAGCCCGCGCCCCGGGTCCCCGCCGCGCCCGGCGGTCTCCGGCCCGGTCTCGGGCAGGTCGACCTCCAGCACGCACAGTGCCCGCGGCCCGGAGACGTGCGCCCGCACCCGGGCCTCCTCGAGCGAGGCGGCCTCCTCGACCTCCCGGGCGCCCAGCGCGCGCAGGCGACCGGTCAGCGCCTCGCGCAGCAGGGGCGAGGGGTCGACGACGAGCGCGCCGGCGTGCGGACCGAAGAGTGCGCCGTCGGGCCACGACCCGGCCGCCGCCCCACCTGCCCCCATCGACCCTCCCGCCGCGGGCCGGATGCGGGTGACCCGGCCGCAGGGCGACCAGGCCGGCTCCCCGTCCGGCGTGTCCGATCACTCGGCCGCAGAACCGTTACGCCGAGTGGAGTACGCGGGAGAGTCTAGGCGTGGTCGTCGTCGACCCGCCCGTTCACGCCGAGCAGGTGCACCCCGGCCGGTGGCAGGCCGGCGGCGTTGGCGAGCACCTCCAGCCAGGCGGTGAGGTGGCGGTCCAGGTCGGTGTCCTGCGCGGTCCACGAAGCGCGGATCTCCACCTCCACGGTGTGCTCCGGCGCGGCGATCGAGCCGAACCGGGTGGACGCGGTGCGGGTGACGGTGCCGCCCACCGCGTGGTGCCGGGCACCGGAGTCGGCCAGCGCGTCGGTCAGCCAGCTCCAGGCGACGTCGGAGAACATCGCGTCGTCGACCAGGTGCTCGTCGGTCAGCGCCGAGACGAAGCCGACGCAGCGGGTGGTGCCCGCCCAGGCCTCGTGGCCCTCGGGGTCGTGCAGCAGGATGAACCGGCCGCTGGCCAGGTCGTCGTCCGCGTCGTCGGGGGCCGCGACCCGGGCGCCGATCGCGGCGGCGAACGGCGCCAGCCGCTGCGGCGCCGGGATGTGCTCCAGCTCCACCTCCGGGCGGGGGTGCACGGTGGCCAGGGCAGCGAGCGCGGCCTCGAACTCGGGCGGGCGCGCCGGGGCGTCCTCGGGCGGTCGCCCCTGCTCCGCGCGCGTGCGCTGCTGTACCACGTCCGCAGGGTAGGTGGCGGACGACGGTCCGCCAGTGCCCGACGCGCGGCGCGACCTCCCCGTGACCTCGGCGGTGGGCTCCCGGAGTGGGCCCCGCGACCTCACCAACGGCGCCGGAGGCGGCCCCTGCGGCGTCTGGGAGGATGGGCAGCCGTGGGCATCCCAGCGGCACCGGCCGCCGACTCCGATCTGGTCCGGGCGGCACGGGGCCTGCCGGTCTCCCGCACCCCCGTGTGGTTCATGCGCCAGGCGGGCCGTTCGCTGCCCGAGTACCGGGCGCTGCGCGCGGGCACCGCGATGCTGGCCGCCTGTCAGGACCCCGACCTGGTCACCGAGATCACCCTGCAGCCGGTGCGCCGGCACGGGGTCGACGCGGCGATCCTCTTCTCCGACATCGTGCTGCCGCTGGTGGTGGCCGGGGTCGACATCGAGATCAAGCCCGGCGTCGGGCCGGTGGTGGCCCAGCCGATCCGCAGCGTGGCCGACGTCGACGCGCTGCCGGCGCTGGAGCCCGAGCAGCTGGAGTTCCTCGCCACCGCGGTCCGCCGGCTGGTCGCCGAGCTCGGCGCCACGCCGCTGATCGGCTTCGCCGGTGCGCCGTTCACGCTGGCCACCTACCTGATCGAGGGCGGCCCCTCCAAGGAGCACGCCCGCACCAAGGCCTTCATGTACGCCGAGCCGGCCGCCTGGCAGCGCCTGCTGGAGCGGCTGGCGGTCAGCGCGGCGACCTTCTTGCGCGTGCAGGTCGACAACGGTGCCAGCGCCGTCCAGCTGTTCGACTCCTGGGCCGGCGTCCTCTCCGCCGCCGACTACGGCTCCCGGGTGCTGCCGCACTCGCGCGCGGTCTTCGACGGCCTCAGGGCGGGCCGGGCGGGTGACGAGGCGGACGTGCCGAAGGTGCACTTCGGCGTCGGCACCGGGGAGCTGCTGCCGCTGATCGGTGACGCCGGCGCGGACGTGGTCGGCGTCGACTGGCGGGTGCCGCTGGACGAGGCCGCCCGCCGGGTGGGGCCGGGCTACTCGCTGCAGGGCAACCTCGACCCGGCGGTGCTGCTGGCCGACCGGGAGACGCTGGAGCGCGAGGTGCGCCGGGTCGTCGAGCAGGGCCGCGCCGCCCGCGGCCACATCTTCAACCTGGGCCACGGCGTGCTGCCGGACACCGACCCGGATGCGCTGACCCGGGTGGTCGAGCTGGTGCACGAGCTCACCGCGCGATGACGCCCCCCACCCGCACCACCCCGGCGAGCGGTCACCGGCTCGTGGTCGTGGGCGGCGGGCTCACCGGCCTCGCCGCGGCGTGGGAGTGGCGCCGCACGCACCCCGACGACGAGATCGTGGTACTGGAGGCCGACGGCCGGCTCGGCGGCAAGCTGGACCGGGTGGAGCTCGCCGGCCAGTGGTACGACACCGGCCCGGAGGCGATGCTCGCCCGCGTGCCGGAGGCGGTCGATCTGGTGCAGGAGCTCGGACTGGGCGACCAGCTCGTGGCGCCGCAGACCACCCAGGCGTCGATCGTGCTGCCCGAGGGGCGCTTCGCGCTGCCCGCGGGCACCGTGCAGGGCGTGCCCACCTCCGCCGAGGGGCTGGACGGCGTGCTGACCCCGGCCGGGGTCGCCCGGGTGGCCGCGGAGGCCGACCTGCCGCCGCTGCAGCTGGACGGCGACGTCTCCGTGGGCCGGCTGCTGCGCGAGCGGCTCGGCGACGAGGTCGTCGACCGGCTGGTGGAGCCGCTGCTCGGCGGCGTGTACGCCGGCCGCCCCGACGAGCTCTCCCTGGACGCCACCATGCCCGCGCTGGCCGCCCACCTGCGGCGGTCGACCTCCGTGCTCGAGGGGGCCACCGCCGCGCGGGACGCCGGGGCCCGCAGCCGCGGCGACGTCGACGGCCCGGTGTTCGTCACCGTCGAACCGGGGATCGGGTCGCTCCCCGCTGCGCTCGTCGAGGCCAGCGGGGCGCAGGTCCGGCTCGGCACCCGCGCCGCGCGCCTGGCCCGGACCGCCGCGGGTTTCACCGTGACGCTGGCGTCGGGGGAGGAGCTGACCGCCGACGCCGTCGTGCTGGCCACCCCGGCCGGGCCGACCGCGGCGCTGCTGGCCGACGTCGCCCCCGACGCGGTGGAGCCACTGCGCGGGATCCCCTACGCGTCGATGGCCGTGGTCGCGATGGCGTTCCCCGCCCAGGACGTGCCCGCCGGGTCGGGGTTGCTGGTGCCGCCGGTGACCGGCCGGCTGGTCAAGGGCGTCACCGTCTCCTCAGCGAAGTGGCCGCACCTGTCCGGCGGGGGAGTGCTGCGGGTCCGCTCGTCGGTGGGCCGCTCCGGCGACGACGCCGACCTGCGCCGCACCGACGCCGAGCTGACCGCCGCCGTGGTGGCCGACGTCGCCGAGCTGCTCGACCTGGCCCGACCGGAGCCGGTCGACACCCACCTGGTGCGCTGGACCGACGGGCTGCCGCAGTACCTCGTCGGGCACACCGCGCGGGTCGCCGCCGTCCGGTCGGCGGTCGCCGCCGTCCCCGGCCTCGCCGTGGCCGGCGCCGCCTACGAGGGCGTCGGGGTGCCGGCCTGCATCCGCGACGCCCGCCGCGCGGTCGCCGCGATCGCCTGACCACCCGCGCCCGGACGCGCCGGAGGCCGGCTCCCCCGTGGGGGAACCGGCCTCCGGCGTCGGCGCGGGGTCGCTCAGTCCTGGGCGGCCTCGGCCTGCCACATCCACCAGTGCTTCTCGAGCGCACCGGTGATCTCGATGACCAGGTCCTGGGTGACCTCGTCGTCCTCGGTCGCCGCGATCCGCTCACGCATGCGCGAGACGACGACCTCGAAGACCTCGACGAAGTAGCGGATCGCGTCGTCGGCGTGGACCCAGGCCACCGGCGGCTGGGGGAGCGCGGTGCCGCGCAGCGCCTGGGCGCGGCCGTCGGGCAGCACGCCGATCGCGGCGGCCCGCTCGGCGGCGGTGTCCTGGTACTCGCGGGCGGTGTCGACGACGTCGTCGAGCTGCAGGTGGATGCTGCGGAAGTTGCGGCCCACCAGCGTCCAGTGCACCTGCTTGGCGACCAGGCTCAGGTCGATCAGGTCGACGACGGCGCCCTGCAGCGCCTCACCGGCGACCTTCTGCACGTCCTCGGGCAACGGGCTCTTGATGACGGCCATCTGTCCTCCTCGAATCGGGCTGACGGTGCAGCCAGTACAAGATCCAACGGGTCGCTACCCTTCCCGCCGGCCGGTGAAAACGCCCGTGTCCAGGCTCACGACCGTGATCGACGAAGGTCCCTGACCGGCCTCCCGCACCCAGGGCGACAATGGAGCGCATGAGCGAGCAGCAGAGCGACACGACCCCGGAGCAGCGCAGCGTCGGCAAGCGGGCCAACGAGCTCAACCAGCTGATCCGCTACACCATGTGGTCGGTCTTCAAGCTCGCCCGCCCGCTCGGCGACGACCAGCGCACCGCCCTGGCCGACGAGGTCAGCGGGCTGTTCGAGGAGCTCGCCGGCAAGGACGTCGTCGTCCGCGGCGTCTACGACGTCGCCGGCCTGCGTGCCGACGCCGACGTCATGGTCTGGTGGCACGCCGAGACCCCGGAGGCGCTGCAGGAGGCCTACACCCGGCTGCGCCGCACCGCGCTCGGCCGGCACCTGGAGCCGGTCTGGTCCCAGCTGGCGCTGCACCGGCCGGCCGAGTTCAACCGCAGCCACGTGCCGGCGTTCCTCGCCGAGGAGGAGCCGCGACGGTACGTGTGCGTCTACCCCTTCGTCCGCTCCTACGAGTGGTACCTGCTGCCCGAGGAGGAGCGGCGGGACATGCTCAAGGAGCACGGCATGCAGGCCCGCCCCTACCCGGACGTGCGGGCCAACACCGTCTCCTCGTTCGGGCTCGGCGACTACGAGTGGATGCTCGCCTTCGAGGCCGACGAGCTGCACCGCATCGTCGACCTGATGCGCGACCTGCGCGCCAGCCGCGCCCGCCGGCACGTGCGCGAGGAGGTGCCGTTCTACACCGGCACGCGCAAGCCCGTCGCCGAGCTCATCGCCGACCTGCCCTGATATGGCGGTCCTGCCGGACCGCACCGCGGCCACGTGCCGCGCCCCGGCTGAGCTGAGCTGTTGCCCGTGATCCGGGCGGGCGCCTCCGGCACCGCGCCCGGATCACGGAGGCGGCTGCGCCGCCGTCGTCCGTGGGTGCTGCTCAGTCCTGCGGGTCGAGCTTGATGCTGACGGAGTTGATGCAGTACCGGTCGCCGGTGGGGGTCTGCGGGGCGTCCTCGAAGACGTGGCCCAGGTGGCTGTGGCAGCTGCCGCAGAGCACCTCGGTGCGCACCATGCCGAACGCGCGGTCCTCGCGGAGGACGACGTTGTCGGCGGCGGTGGGCTCGTAGAAGGACGGCCAGCCGCAGTGCGAGTCGAACTTGGTCTCGGAGGTGAACAGCTCGGCGCCGCAGGCCCGGCAGGAGTAGGTGCCGACGGTCTTCGTGTCGACGTACTCACCGGTCCAGGGCCGCTCCGTGCCCGCCTGACGCAGGACGGCGTACTCCTCCGGCGACAGCTGGGCGCGCCACTCCTCGTCGCTCTTGACGACCGGCGGCTGGGCGGCGGGGGTGGTCGGCTGGGAGGCGGATGTGGTCATGCCCCCACGGTACGGCGGGGGCGCCACCGGCGACCCGGTCGAGTGACCCGGGTGGCCCGCTCCCGGCCGGGACGGCGGACACTGGACCGATGACCGCCCCCGATCCGCAGCAGCCCCTGTCCGACGTGTGGTTCACCCGCGACCTGCCGGTGCTGCGGGCGATCGTGCGGCTGCTCGACGAACCGCCGCACGGGAGCGCCCCCTACCTCGGTGCGGTCGTGCCGGCGAGCGGCCTGCCCAAGCCGCAGGTGGTGTCGGCGGCCAACGCGCTGGTCTCGGCGGGGTACGTGGTGGCGCTGACCAACCACGCCGGCGACGTCGTCCGGTTCACCTCCGCCTCGGCCGAGGCGCGCCGGCTGGCCGGCCTCTGGCCGACGCCGCAGGGGGAGTGGGAGCGGCTGCTGGAGCAGCTGGAGGTGCGCGCGGCGAACGCGCTCAGCGACGTCGAGCGCGACCGGTGGCGGGCGTTCGCCGACGCCGCGGCCGCGGTCGGCCCGCACGACGGCGCACTGCTGATGTCGGCGCTCATCGGCGGGTACGTGCCGCGCGCCCACTGAGTTCGGGCGGACGGACTCCGCACGAAGGACAGCGCCCCCGTCCGGCGTACCGGACGGGGGCGCTGCAGGTCTTCCTGGGGCCGCGATCAGCCCAGCTCTGACGAGGTCAGAGCGGGTTGACGTTCGCCGCCTGCGGACCCTTCTGGCCCTGCTCGACGTCGAACGAGATGCGCTGGCCCTCGTCGAGCGAGCGGTACCCGCTGGACTGGATGGCCGAGTAGTGGACGAAGACGTCCGGGCCGCCCCCGTCAGGGGTGGCGAAGCCGAACCCCTTCTCGGCGTTGAACCACTTCACTGTTCCTTCGGGCATTGCTCGCTCCTAGCTGCGGTGGTGCATCGGGGTCCTGCCAGTGCGCAGGGCCTTCCCGACACCCAGGACCCTAGCGGCTCTCGGCGATCCGTGGGGGGTCAGGGACACATGTGGCACGGGCAAGCCGGTCAGAGCAGCCGCCCGTCGTCCTCGGGGAACGCGTGCCGCGAGCCCGCGGCAGGGGCGTAGGCGTTGACCGGGGAGCGCGGCGACGCCGTCTCCGCATGGTCGGTGGGCGTCCACGGCAGGGCCGGTCCGGCGGCGGGCAGTGCCCAGCGGGCCGGCCGCCACGATCGCGCCACGATGGGCTGCTGCGCGGCGGCCCACAGCTCCTGGGCCAGCCGGGCCTGCTCCTCGCGATGCGCCCGGACCCACCGGCGCCAGCGGTGTCCGAGCAGGTCGAGTCCGACCAGCGCGGCCACGAGCACGGCGACGGCGAGCATCGCGTTGGTGACCGCGGTGGCGACGTCCAGCGGCGTCAGCTCCGGCCAGCCGATGCGCTCCAGCTGGTAGCCGATGATCTCGATGACGACGTACAGCACGGCGTACACCAAGAACGAGACCCGCATCCCTGCACCCCTGTCGTCGGAACTGACTCCCGCTCAACGACAGCTGGGGTACCGCGGGAGAGCCCGCGGGGCACGTGGAGGGGCCGGGACCACCCGAACGGGTGAGACCAGGGCCGGGCGGGGGGTCAGCTGAGCTGCGCGGCGACCATCGGGGTCAGCGTCAGGTGCGGGTTGTTCCGCTCCAGCACCCCCAGTGCCCACTTGTTCGTGAACAGCGCCAGCAGCTCGCCGTCGGCGCGCGTCATGACCTCCACGTCGCGGGCCTTCGCGAGCTCGGGCGCGGACTCGGCGTCGGTGATCCGGGCGATCTGGTAGGGCAGGTTCTCCAGGGAGATGCGCGCGCCGAACTCGTGCTCCATCCGGTGCGCGGCCACCTCGAACTGCATCGGGCCGACGACGGCGAAGATCGGGGCGCCGTCGCCGCGGCGCTCGGAGACCAGCACCTGCACGACGCCCTCGCCGCCCAGGGTGTCGATCCCCTTGCGGAACTGCTTGTACTTGCTGGTGTCGGCGGTCCGGACCACCGCGAAGTGCTCCGGCGCGAAGGTGGTCACCGGCGGGTAGCTGACGGCGTGGTCGGCGTAGAGGGTGTCGCCGATGCCCAGGGAGGCGGCGTTGACCAGGCCGACGACGTCGCCCGGGTACGCCGTCTCGATGGTCTCGCGCTCGCGGCCGAGCACCTGCTGGGCGTACTTGGTGGCGAAGGGGCGGCCCGTACGGGCGTTGGTGACGACCATGCCGCGCTCGAAGACGCCGGAGCAGACCCGGATGTAGGCCAGCCGGTCGCGGTGACCGGTGTCCATGCCGGCCTGCACCTTGAAGACGAAGCCGCTGAACGGGGCGTCGATCGGGTGCGGCTTGCCCTCGACGTCGGGGCGGTCGGCCGGGGGCGGCGCCATCGTCACCAGCACGTCGAGCAGCTGGCCGACGCCGAAGTTGGAGACCGCGGAGGCGAACAGCACCGGGGTGGTGGCGTGGGCCAGGAACAGCTCCTGGTCGTGCACCTGACCGGTCTCGGCCAGCAGCTCGGACTCCTCGACCGCGGTGGCCCAGGCCTCACCCTCGCGGTCCAGCGCCTGCTCGGCGGTGAACACCTCCTCCGGGGCGATGGTCGCGCCCCCGGCGGTGCGGGTGAAGTGCCGGTAGCTGCCGTCGCGGCGGTCGAGCACGCCGCGGAAGTCCCCGGCGATGCCCACCGGCCAGGTCAGCGGGGTGGGGGTGAGCCCGGTGCGGTCGGCGATCTCGTCCATCAGCGCGAGGGCGTCCATCCCCGGGCGGTCCCACTTGTTGACCACCGTGATCACCGGGATGCCGCGGTGCTTGCACACCGCGAACAGCTTCATGGTCTGGGCCTCCAGGCCCTTGGCGGCGTCGACGAGCATCACCGCGGCGTCCACGGCGGTGAGCACCCGGTAGGTGTCCTCGGAGAAGTCGGCGTGCCCGGGGGTGTCCAGCAGGTTGATGACGGCCTTGTCGCCGCCGGCCGGGCCGTACTCGAACTGCAGCGCCGCGGAGGTGATGGAGATGCCGCGGTCGCGCTCCATCTCCATCCAGTCCGACACGGTGCCCCGGCGCCCGGCCTTGCCGTGCACCGCCCCGGCCTGCCCGATCACCCGGGCGTGCAGCGCCAGCGCCTCGGTCAGCGTCGACTTGCCGGCGTCGGGGTGGCTGATGACGGCGAACGTCCGCCGCCGGCCCGCCTGATCGAGGACCGCCTGCTCCAGCACTGCCTGCTCACTCACGGTGCACTCCTCCTCGCCGGGCATGCGTCGGCCAGGGAGGACGTGCGCCGGTGATCCCGATGGTAGGCCGTACGGCCCGCGGGCTCAGCGCGGCTGGTCGTCGCGGGGGTCGGCATGGGCCGGGGGCGCCGGCAGCCGCAGCCAGCCGGTGGAGGGGGTGACGACGGCGGACACCGGCTGGTCGTGCGGTTCGGCGGGCAGGTGGTCGACCAGCTCGTCGTCGAACACCAGGGCCACCAGCAGCGCGTCCGGCCGGGCGTGCTGCAGCGCCCGGTCGTAGTACCCGCCCCCGCGGCCGAGCCGCACCCCCGCCCGCGACACGGCCAGCGCCGGGACCACGACGACGTCGGCGGTGGCGAGCTCGGACGGCCCGAACCGGGGGCCGACCGGCTCGAGGAGCCCGTACCGCCCGGCGACGAGCTGGGCGGTGGCCACCGCCCACTGCAGCTGGCGGCCGGTGGCCGGGATGACGGGCAGCAGCACCCGGGCGTCGAGCCGGTCGAGCGCGGCCGGCAGCAGCGGTGCGCCCGGCTCGACCGGCTCGGGGGCGTAGGCGGCGATGGTGCGCGCCCCGGCCAGGCCCGCCAGCAGGGCATCGGTGATCGCGGCGGCGGCCGCCGCCCGGTCCCCGGCGGGGCGGGCCGCACGGCGGGCCAGCAGCTCCCGCCGGTAGGCGGTCTTGGCCTGCGCCCCGTCGTGGTGGTCCCCGCCCGCGGCGACTGCCCATCCACCTGGCGAGGCCATCAGCGGGCGAGGCGTTCGCGGACGGTGGCCTCGACCGCATCGGCCCGGCGGATCAGCTCCTCGACCCGGTCGACGACCGTGCTGAGGTCGGCTCGCGCGGCATCGTCGGTGATGCCCCGCAGGTTCACCTCCACGGCCAGGCGGGCCGTGGTCGCCGCCGCGCGGGCGGCGGCGGTGGCGGCGGCGACGTCGCTCACGACGTTCGGGTTGGCGATCGGCAGCAGCTGCTCGGCCAGGGGGAGCAGGGCGGCGGCCGCCTCGATGACGTCCCGTGGCGGCTGGGCCGCCTCGACCTGGGCGGCGTGGACGGCCGCGCGCCGGGTCTCCTGCTCCTCGGGGGTGTCCTGGGGCAGCCGGTAGGCCTCGGTGACCGCGGTGAAGGCGGTCTCGTCGGCGGCCGCGGCCGCCAGGCAGGTGGTCCGCACCGCGTCGGCCTGCGCGATCACCGCCGCGACGACGTCCCGGTGCTCGGCGTACCCGTCGCCGCTGGTGAAGCGGCCCACCATGGCGACCAGCGATGCGGCCAGCGCCGCCTCGATGGCCGCGGTGGCGCCCGCCCCGGGGGCGGGCAGGCGAGCGGCCAGCTGCCCCAGGAACTCACCCAGCGGCTGGACGTCGACCTCGGGCGCGTCCGCCGGCGTCGTCATGCGGTCACTGTGCCAGCCGGCGGTCACACCGGCGAGCCGTCACGCGGGCCTCAGGTGGTGGGGGCCTTCCGCGCCCGGCTGGGCTGCACCCGCATCGGCTCGCCGGGCATCTTGGGGTAGTCCGGCGGGTAGGGCATCTCGCCCAGCCCGAGGTCTCGCTCCTGCCGGTCGGCGAGCTCGATCAGCGGGGTGAGGTCGAAGGCGTGGTCGGCCAGGCCGGCGTGCTTGTCACCGACCGCGGCGACCCGCCCGGGCATGGTGAGCACGTCGAAGTCGAACGGGGAGACGTCGGGCAGCTCGTCCCAGTCGACCGGGGCGGAGACCGGCGCGTGCGGCTTGGGCCGGATGGAGTAGGCGGACGCGATCGTGCGGTCCCGGGCCATCTGGTTGTAGTCGATGAAGATCTTCTCGCCGCGCTCCTCCTTCCACCAGTTCATCGTCACGCGGTCGGGGATGCGCCGTTCCAGCTCGCGGCCGAAGGCGATCACCGCGCGGCGCACCTCGGGGAAGGTCCAGCGCGGCAGGATCGGCACGTAGACGTGCACGCCGCGGCCGCCGGAGGTCTTCGGCCAGCCCTCCATCCCGAACTCGTGCAGCAGCTCCCGCACGTGCGGGGCCACCCGGACGGCGTCGGCGAAGTCGGTGCCGGGCTGGGGGTCCAGGTCGATGCGGATCTGGTCGGGTGACTCGACGTCGCCCTTGCTCACCGGCCACGGGTGGAAGGTGAGCGTGCCGAGGTTGGCGCACCAGGCGACGACGGCGACCGAGTCCGGCGCGATCTCGTCGGCGGTCCGCCCGCTGGGGAAGGTGATGTGCGCGGTCGGCACCCAGTCGGGGGCGTTCTTGGGCACCCGCTTCTGGTAGAAGGCGTCGCCGGAGTTGTCCATCCGCGTGGAGAGCCGCGCGCCCTCGAAGACGCCGCCGGGCCAGCGCTCCAGCGTCGTCGGCCGGTCGCGCAGCGCGAACAGGATGCCCTCGCCGACCGAGACGAAGTACTGGACGACGTCGATCTTGCGGATGCCCTTCTCGGCGAAGTAGGGCTTCTCCGGGTTGCTCACCCGGACCTCGTGCCCGTCGACCTCCAGGACCACGGCGTCCTTGCTGCTGGCCATCGGGCTCCGTCCGCTCACCTGCGCTGGCTGGTCCTCCGGCTGGTCAGCTTCCGGCCCACCGGCCGCCCGCGCAAGATCAGGCGGGACAGGTGACCCCCTCGGGCGGCGCGACCAGGTCGATCAGGTAGGCGTTCACCGCCTGGGTCACGCAGTCGGTCTTGGGGTACGCGGTGTGCCCGCTGCCCTCCCAGGTCAGCAGCGAGCTGTTGTCCAGCTCCGCGGCCAGGTCGACCGCGCCCTGCGGCGGGGTGACCGGGTCGCCCTGCGTGCCGATCACCATGATCGGCGCACTGCCGGCGGCGTCCCGCTCGGGCAGCGGCGTGGTGGGCGCCTCCCAGGCCGAGCAGGTGTAGAGCCCCAGCGCGGCGTCGGCGCCGAACAGCGGGTACCGGGCGTTCCAGTCGGCCGCGAGCGCGGAGACCTGCTCGGTGGTGAACTGCTCCTGGCCGTCGGCGCAGCTGATCGCCAGGTTCGCGTCGACGACGTTGCTGTAGCTGCCGTCGTCGCTGCGGCCGGTGAAGGTGTCGGCGAGGGTGAGGATGCCGGCGGCGTCACCGTCGCGCGCGGCGGCCAGCGACTGGGCCAGCTGCGGCCAGGCGCTGGGCTGGTAGAGCGCCGACCGGACGCCGTTGAGCACCAGCCCCGCGGTGGCCTGCCGGGTCTCGCCCTCCCGCGAGCTGGGGACCGGGGTGGCGGCCGACTGGTCGAGGAGGGCGTTGAGCGCCCCCCGCGGGTCCTCGCCGAGCGGGCAGCCGCTGATCAGGCCCGTGCAGTTGGCGGCGAACGCGTCGAAGGCCGTCTCGAAGCCGGCGGCCTGCGCCTCGGCCTGCTCCTGGGCGGTGGCGGTGGGGTCGACCGCGCCGTCCAGCGCCAGGGCGCGGACCCGGTCGGGGAACAGCTCGGCGTAGGTCGAGCCCAGCGTCGTCCCGTAGGAGTAGCCGAGGAAGGTCAGCTGCTCGTCACCGAGGGACTCCCGGACGAGGTCCATGTCGCGGGCGGTGTCGACGGTGGTGAAGGCGCCCAGCGCCTCGCCGTACTCCTCGCTGCACGCGGCGGCGACCTCGTCGACCTGCTCGAAGGTGGCCGAGAGCGACGCCTCGTCGAGCGCGCGGGGGTTGCTGGCGAACAGCGCGTCCTTCTGCTCGTCGGTGATGCACTCCACCGGTGTGGAGAGCCCCACGCCACGCGGGTCGACGCCGACGACGTCGAACCGGGCGAGCACCTCGGGCGGCAGGGTCAGCGCGGCCTGGATGGCCGCGTCGCTGGCGGAGACCCCCGGCCCGCCGGGGTTGACCACCAGCGAGCCGATCCGGTCCGTCTGGCCGGCGGCCGCGGCCCGGACCAGGAACAGCTGCAGGTCACCGCCGTCGAGGTCGTCGTAGTCGGCCGGCACGGTCGTGGTGCCGCACTCGAAGAGCAGCTCACGCTCGGAGCCGGGGCGGCCGGCGATGATCTGGTCGATGTCGGCGTCGCAGTCGGTCCACTCGATCGGCTGCGCCTCCGGCTCGGCCGGGGCGGTGGGGGAGCTGCTGGCCTGGTCGGCGTCGTCACCGGAGGAGGTGCAGCCGCTCAACGCCACAGCGGCGGTGAGCAGTGCCCCGCCCAGGGCGGCGATCGGACGGCGGTGCCTGTTCATGATCGTCCAGCGTAGGAGGCGATCGCGGAGGTGGCTGCCGCAACGACCGTGGCGTGCCCCTCAGTGACGCTTCCGGCTCAGCCGCTCTGCCGCCCCGGCTCAGCCGCTCTGCCGCCCCGGCTCAGCCGCTCTGCCGCCCCGGCTCAGCCGCTCTGCCGCCCCGGCTCAGCCGCTCTGCCGCCCCGGCTCAGCCGCTCTGCCGCCCCGGCTCAGCCGCTCTGCCGCCCCGGCTCAGCCGCTCTGCCGCCCCGGCTCAGCCGCTCTGCCGCCCCGGCTCAGCCGCTCTGCCGCCCCGGCTCAGCCGCCGAGGACCTCGGCGAGGTCGTAGCGCACCGTGACCTCGAGCTGGTCGTAGGTGCACGAGCGGGCGTCCCGGTCGGTGCGCCAGCGGACGAAGTGGCCGGTGTGCCGGAGCCGGCTGCCCTCCAGCTGGTCGTACTTGACCTCCACCACCAGCTCCGGGCGCAGCGGCACCCAGGAGAGGTCCTTGCCGGCGTTCCAGCGGCTGGTCGCCCCGGGCATCCGGTGCTCGCCGTCCTCACCGGTCTGTGCGTTGGCCCAGTCCTGCCACGGGTGGCCGTCGAGCGCCTGGGCGCGGTAGGGGGCGAGCTCCTCCACCAGCTCGGCGCGGCGCTTCATGGTGAAGGAGGCCGCGACGCCGATGTGCTGCAGCGTGCCGGCGTCGTCGTAGAGGCCGAGCAGCAGCGACCCGACGATCGGGCCGCTCTTGTGCCAGCGGAACCCGGCGACGACGCAGTCGGCGGTGCGCGTGTGCTTGACCTTGGTCATCACCCGCTGGTCGGGGGAGTAGGGCTGGTCGCCGCGCTTGGCGATGACGCCGTCGAGGCCGGCGCCCTCGAACTCGTGGAACCAGCGCTGCCCGGTCTCCGCGTCCTGGGTGATCGTGCTGACGTGCACCGGGGCCTGGGCGCGGGCCAGCGCCTCCCGCAGCCGCGCCTGCCGCTGCGCGAACGGGACTTCCAGCAGTGACTCGTCGCCGAGTGCCAGCAGGTCGAAGGCGACGAAGGACGCCGGGGTCTCGGCGGCCAGCTTGGTGACGCGGGAGGCGGCCGGGTGGATGCGCTGCAGCAGCGACTCGAAGTCCAGCCGGTCACCACGGGGGACGACGATCTCGCCGTCGACGACGCAGCGTTCGGGCAGCTGGGCCTTCGCCGCCTCGACGACCTCGGGGAAGTAGCGGGTCAGCGGGCGCTCGTTACGGCTGCCCAGCTCCACCTCGTCGCCGTCCCGGAAGACGATGCACCGGAACCCGTCCCACTTGGGCTCGTAGAACCAGTCCGCGCCGGTGGGCAGCGCCGCCGCGGGCTTGGCGAGCATCGGCTTGACCGGGGGGAGCACGGGCAGGTCCATGCCGGCCAGTCAAGCAGCCCGGCGCCGTCGGGGAGCGCACCAACTCGGCGTGCTCGGACCGGCTCGACCGGGTCTCGTACGGGTTGAGCCGGTCGCGATGACGTTGAGCCAGGTCCTGACGCGGCTCAACGTCTCCCTGCGCGGGTTGACCCGCGCAGGGAGACGGTGGCGACTCTGTCGAACGGCCGTCAGCTCAGCGAGTACCGGGTGAAGAGGACGCCGTCCTCGGTCAGGACCTGCCGCAGTTCGGCACGCAGCGGGCCGGGCAGGGCGGAGGGCACCAGCCCCGGACCGCCGCCGACCAGCAGCGGTGACACCGACAGGTCCAGTTCGTCGACGACGCCGGCGGTCAGCGCGGCCTGGACCAGCGTCGGCCCGCCCTCGCACACCAGCTGCGCCAGCCCACGGTCTGCCAGGGCGTCCAGCGCCGCGGGCAGGTCGACGTCGTCGTCCCCGCAGACCAGCACGTCGACGCCCGCGGCGGTCAGCGCCGACCGCCGCGCGGAGTCCGCGGAGGAGCAGGTGACCAGCACCGTCGGTACCACGGCGTCGGTGACCAGCTGGTCGTCCGGCCGCAGCGATGCCCGCCGGGACACGACCACCACCGGCATCACCGGCTCGCGCCCGAGCGTGGTGCGGAGCCGGCCGACGGCGGAGTCCGGCAGCACCGGGCGGTAGCCCTCCGCGGACGCCGTCCCGGCGCCCACGAGCACCGCGTCGGCCAGCGCCCGCAGGGTGCGGAACACCCGGCGGTCGCCGTCCGAGCCGAGCGGCCCGCTGCGCCCGTCGACGCTGATCGCGCCGTCGACGGAGGAGATGAAGTCGACCCGCAGGTGCCGGCCCGGCGCGACGCGGTAGGCGTCGGCCAGGCCGGCGGGGTCGCGGGGGAGCGGCTCCATCGTCAGCGGGTGCTCACCACGACGGCGCTCTCCGCCGGGAGGGTCACGGCCTCGCCGTCCAGCTGCGGGGCCGCGCCGGTGCTGAACAGCACCTCGCCGGCGGGGGCGTCGAGCTCGACCCGGCGCTGCTCACCCGACAGGTTGGCGACCACCCGCAGCGACCCGCGCTCGACGACCACCCAGCGCTCCTCGTCGTCCCAGGTGACGCCGGTGGTGGACAGGTCGGGGTCGAGCAGCTCGGGGTGCTGCTTGCGCAGCGCCAGCAGCGTCCGGTGCGTGGCCAGCAGCCCGGCGTGCGGCTCCTGCGCCGGCTCCGACCAGTCGAGCTTGGAGCGGGTGAAGGTCTCGGGGTCCTGCGGGTCGGGGACGACGGAGGCGTCCCACCCGTGTGCGGCGAACTCACCGATCCGGCCCTCGGCGGTCGCCTTGCCCAGCTCCGGCTCGGGGTGGCTGGTGAAGAACTGCCACGGCGTCGAGGCGCCCCACTCCTCGCCCATGAACAGCATCGGGGTGAACGGGCTGGTGAGCACCAGCGTGGCGCCGACGGCGAGCAGCCCGGGGGAGAGGGCGGCGGAGATCCGGTCGCCGACGGCGCGGTTGCCGATCTGGTCGTGGTCCTGCAGGTAGCCGAGGAACTTCCAGCCCGGCAGCTGCGCGGTGTCGACCGGCCGGCCGTGGTGCCGGCGGCGGAAGCTGGACCAGTCGCCGGCGTGGAAGTAGGCCCCGGTGAGCACCCGGGCCAGCCCCTCGAGGCCGGCGTCGGCGAAGTCGGCGTAGTAGCCCTGCGCCTCGCCGGTCAGCTGGGTGTGCAGCGAGTGGTGGAAGTCGTCGCTCCACTGCGCGTCGAGGCCGGTGCCCCCGGCGACCCGGGGGGTGACCATCCGCGGGTCGTTGAGGTCGCTCTCGGCGATCAGCGTGAGGGGGCGGCCGAGGGCGACCGACAGCTTCTCGGTCTCGATCGCCATCTCCTCCAGCAGGTGGGTGGCGCGCTCATCGACCAGCGCGTGCACCGCGTCCAGGCGCAGCCCGTCGACGTGCATGTCGCGCAGCCACATCTGCACGTTGTCCAGGATGTAGCGGCGCACCTCGTCGGAGTCAGGGCCGGACAGGTTCACCGAGTTGCCCCAGGTGTTCGCCCCTTCGGCGAAGACCGGGAAGAACTCCGGCAGGTAGTTCCCGGACGGGCCGAGGTGGTTGTAGACGACGTCCTGGATGACGCCGAGCCCGCGCTGGTGGCAGGCGTCGACGAAACGCTGGTAGGCGGCCGGGCCCCCGTAGGTCTCCTGGACGGCGTACCAGGCGACGCCGTCGTAGCCCCAGTTGTGCGTGCCGTTGAAGGCGTTGACCGGCAGCAGCTCGACGAAGTCGACGCCGAGGTCGACCAGGTGGCCGAGCCGGTCGACCGCGGCGTCCAGGGTGCCCGCCGGTGTGAACGTGCCGACGTGCATCTCGTAGACGACGCCCCCGGCGAGCGGCCGGCCGGTCCAGGCGGCGTCGCCCCAGGAGTACTCGGTGGGGTCGAAGCGGCGGGACAGGCCGTGCACGCCGTCGGGCTGCCGGCGGGAGCGCGGATCGGGGCGCGGCGTCTCGTTGTCGTCGAGGAGGTAGCCGTAGTCGCTCTCGGCGTCCGCGGGCACCGTGGCCCGCCACCAGCCCTCGTCGTCGCGCTGCATGTCGTGCACCTGGCCGTCGACCTGCAGGCGCACCCGCTCGGGCAGCGGGGCCCAGACGGAGAACTCGACGGGCTCGGGCATGCGGGGTCCTCCTGGGGCGGGACGGGGATGGCTGCCCGATCATGCCCGCCCGGCGCCCGGTCAACCGTGCCGCGCGCCACCCCGCGGGAGCCGGGTGGCCGGGGCGACGGCCCCGGCCACCCGGCCATCGGTCAGACCGACAGCACCTGGCCGACGAAGATCAGGTGCGGGTCGCTGACGACGTCGCGGTTCTGCTCGAACAGCTGCTGCCAGCTGGTGCCGTGCGCGGCGGCGATGGAGCCCAGCGTGTCGCCCGGCGCGACCGTGTACGTCGCCCCGGCAGCGGCCGGGGCCGGGGCCGGCGCGGGAGCAGGCGCCGATGCCGCGGCGGGCGTCGTCCCCTCGGTCAGGTACTGGCCGCAGACCGGCCAGGCGCCGACGCCCTGGCCGACGAGCACCCGCTCGGCCACCGCGATCTGCTGCGCCGGGGTGGCGAGGTCGGCCCGCGGCGCGAACTCCAGGCCGCCGTAGCCCTCCCAGGTGGGCTGGAAGAACTGCAGGCCGCCGTAGTAGCCGTTGCCGGTGTTGATGCTCCAGTTGCCGCTGGACTCGCACTGCGCGACGCCGGTCCAGTCGTGCTGGGGCGCGGCGGACGCCGGTGCGGCGAAGGCGCCGACCGCGAGGGCAGCGGCACCGGTGGTGAGAGCGCCGCGGCGGACCAGTCGGCGGGTACGGGTGGACTCGGACATGGTGATCCTCCGATCGCCGCCGGCGAGGTGAGCTGTCGGGTTCGGGCGATCGGTGCCCGGCCGCGCACACGCCCCGGCGGCCCGGCTCGGGAGCCGGGCGTCGGGTGTGCGGAGCGGCTTCACCCCGAGGCGCGCACGCGGTGCGGTCGCGCCGGAGTTGGGTCCCCCGCCCCCGTCCTGGTGTTCGGGTGAGGTCACCGGCGGACGGGGTTGGGCGGTCCGGTGCCGTGCCCGGCCGGGATCGCCCGGGCACCCGACCGACGCTAGGTGCCCTCTCCGCGCCGCGGTGGGCCGACCGGCGACAGGCCCAGCCCCGCTCACCGGCTGTCAGCGGCCCCTGCACGGAACGTCCGGATCCGGTACCCCCGGGTCCGAGCCCACCTCCGCGTGGTGGTCGGTCACCCTTTAGGGGTCGGTCCCGGGACGGACCGGGTGCCCCCGGCAGATCCACCCGGGAGCCGATGCCGGCGGACGGCCCGGCGGCGGACGCTCGTCCGGTGCGGCTGCGCTGCCCGTCAGGGGCCGCGGCGGACGGAGCGGGAGACGGACATGAGCATGCGGACGACGAGGACCTTGGCGACGTGCGCCGCCGTGGCGCGGGTGGTCGGCTGGACGGTCGCGGCGGCGGTCACCGTGCCGCTGGGCCTGGACGTCGACGTGCTCGGACGACCGGTGGTGGCGGAGCGCGCACCCGGCGCCCGCCGACCCGTCCTGCCGGTGGGCCCGGCGGGCCTGCGCGCGGCGTGACCGGCGGCCGGTGTCCCCGGCCGCCGGTCGTCGGTCAGTCGCGGACCAGCAGGGCCACCGGCAGCTGCGCGAGCAGCTCCGCGGCCCGGACGCCGCCGGCGTCGGAGACCACCCGGGTGCCGGTGAGCAGGTCACGCCACGCCCCGGTCGGCAGCGCCAGCCCGGTGTCGCCCCAGCCGGTCCCGGCCAGGCGCACGGGCAACCGGGTCGCCACGGTCACCACGCCGCCCCGGTCGAAGGCGACGGCGTGGTCGGCGGCCGACCCGGTGGCCTGTACCGGGGCGTATCCGGCGAAGGCCTCCGGGTGCTCCCGCCGGTGGCGCAGGGCGCGCGA
Source organism: Modestobacter roseus (assembly GCF_007994135.1). Classification (NCBI taxonomy): domain Bacteria; kingdom Bacillati; phylum Actinomycetota; class Actinomycetes; order Geodermatophilales; family Geodermatophilaceae; genus Modestobacter; species Modestobacter roseus. The sequence goes on along the minus strand of NZ_VLKF01000001.1, from coordinate 2,039,199 downwards.
GACGACGAGCAGCTTCGCCGCGCCCTCGGCGTCGACCGGTGGCACCCAGCCCTCGTCGAGCCGGGCGAGCAGCCGGCGCCGCAGGTCGTAGTCGACCGGACGGCGGTTGTCCGGGTCGACCAGCGAGAAGTCCCACAGCTCGGTGCCCTGGTAGACGTCGGGGACGCCGGCGATGGTCAGCTGCAGCAGCTTCTGCGACAGCGAGTTCGACCACCCGGAGGGCGCGATGCGGGCCACGAACCGCTCGATCTCCGCGTGCGTCGTCGCGTCGTCGAACGCCGCGTCGACCAGCGCGTGCAGCTGGTCCTCGAACTCCGGCACCGGGTTGGTCCAGGTGGTCGAGGTGCCGGCCTCCCGGGCCGCCTTCTCCACGTAGGCGTGCGCCCGCTCCCGGGACAGCGGCCAGGCGCCGACCAGGTTCTGCCACACCAGGTGCGCCAGCGACCGGTCGGCCAGCGGGTGCCGGCCCAGCCAGCCGCGGACCAGGCCGGCCCACTCGCCGGGGATCTCGGCCAGCACCGCCAACCGGGCCCGGACGTCCTCGCTGCGCTTGGTGTCGTGCGTGGAGAGGGTGGTCATCGACTCCGGCCGGCGCTCCGCGCGGTGCCGCTGGGCGTCGTGGAACTCGGCCACCGTGCTGCCGAACCGCGCCGGGTCGCCGCCCACCTCGTTGAGCGCGACGAAGCGCGCCCACCGGTAGTACGCGCTGTCCTCCACGCCCTTGGCCATCACCGGACCGGAGGTCTGCTCGAAGCGGGTCGCCAGCTCGGTGCCGGCCGAGCCGAGCAGCGGGTGCAGCGCGTCGACGGCGGCGGTCAGGTCCGGTCGTCGCACCTTGACCGCCGCCACCGTCTCGTCCAGGTGGGCGCGGCCGTCGGGCAGGTAGCTGCGGTAGACCGGGAAGGAGGCCAGCAGCTCGGCCAGCCCCTCGGTCACCTGCTCGGCCGGCACGCCGGACAGGTCGCCGATGATCCGCTGCAGCCGGGCCACCTCGGAGCCGAGCATCCCGTCGGTGACCTCGCGCTTGCAGTCGTGCACCAGCTGCGCGTAGTCGACCCGGCGGCCGGCCAGCTCGGTGTCCAGCGCGGTGAACGCGGGCTCCCCGGCCGGGTCGACGAGCACCTCGTCGACCTCGGCGAGCGCGTCGTACCCGGTCGTCCCGGCCGTCTGCCAGCTGTCGGGCAGCTCCTCGCCGGGTTCGAGGATCTTCTCCACCACGGTCCACCGGCTGCCGGTGGCCGCGGCGAGGGCGTCCAGGTAGCCCTTCGGGTCGGCCAGCCCGTCCGGGTGGTCGATGCGGAGGGCGTCGACCGCGCCGTTCTCCACCAGTTCGACGACCAGCGCGTGGGTGGCCCGGAAGACCTCCGGGTCCTCCACCCGCAGCCCGGCGAGGGTGTTGATCGCGAAGAACCGGCGGTAGTTCAGCTGGTCGTCGGCGCGGCGCCAGTCGACCAGCTCGTAGTGCTGGCGGCTGTGCACCTCCTGCGGCGTCCCGCCCTCGGTGCCCGGCGCGATGGGGAAGCGGTTGTCGTAGTACCGCAGCTCCCCGTCGATGACCTCCAGCGCGGAGACGTCGTCGGCGCTGCCCAGGGTCGGGATGCGGACCTTGCCGCCGCCGAAGTCCCAGTCGATGTCGACCGCGCCGGCGTGGGCGCTGTCGCGGCCGTGCTGCAGCACGTCCCACCACCAGCCGGACTCGTGCGCGTCGGCCACGCCCATGTGGTTGGGCACCAGGTCCAGGACCAGGCCGAGACCGTGCTCGTGCAGCTGGGCGACGAACCGGTCGAGGCCGGCCCGTCCGCCGCGCGGCTCGTCGATGTGCCCGTGGTCGGTGGTGTCGTACCCGTGGGTGCTGCCGGCGGCGGAGCGCAGCAGCGGTGAGGAGTAGGCGTGGCTCACCCCGAGGTCGGCCAGGTAGCCGGCCACCGACGCCGCGTCGTCGAGGGTGAAGTCGGCGGTCACCTGCAGCCGGTAGGTGCCCGAGGGCACCTCCCGGCCGCGGTCGTCGGTGGACGGCGTCGTCACGAGGCGGCCGCCTGCAGGACCACCGTCGACCGCGCCGGCAGGGTGACCTTCGCGCCGGCCTTCAGCGTGACCGGCTCCACCTCGCCCAGCTCGGCGGTGTCGACCACGAGCGTCCACTCCTCGGCGTAGTCCTCGCCGGGCAGGGTGAAGTCCATCGCCTCGTGCGAGGCGTTGAACGCCAGGTAGAAGTGGTCGTCGCTGACGTACTCGCCGCGGTCGTCCATCTCCCGGATGCCGTGGCCGTTGAGGTACATGGCCACCGACTTGGCCGAGCCGTCGGACCAGTCCGCGTCGTCCATCGGCTCGCCGTCGGCGCCCAGCCAGGCGATGTCCTGCTGCGGGTCGCTCTCCTCCCACGGCACCGGGCGCCCGTGGAAGAAGCGGCGACGGCGGAACGTCGGGTGGTCGGTGCGCAGCCGGGTGACCAGCTTGGTGAACTCCAGCAGGCCCTCGTCGACGTTGTCCCAGTCGATCCAGGTCAGCTCGGAGTCCTGGCAGTAGCCGTTGTTGTTGCCGTTCTGGGTGCGGCCCAGCTCGTCGCCGTGCAGCAGCATCGGCACGCCCTGGGAGAGCATCAGCGTGGCGATGAAGTTGCGCCGCTGCCGGGCGCGCAGCTCCAGGACCTCCGGGTCCTTCGTCGGGCCCTCGACACCGTGGTTCCAGCTGCGGTTGTGGCTCTCGCCGTCGTTGTTGCCCTCGCCGTTGGCCTCGTTGTGCTTCTCGTTGTACGAGACCAGGTCGTTGATGGTGAACCCGTCGTGCGCGGTGACGAAGTTGATGCTCGCCACCGGCCGGCGGCCGGCGTGCTGGTACAGGTCGGCGGAGCCGGAGATGCGGCTGGCGAACTCGCCGAGCGTGCCCTCCTCGCCGCGCCAGTAGTCGCGCACGCTGTCCCGGTACTTGCCGTTCCACTCCGTCCACAGCGCCGGGAAGTTGCCGACCTGGTAGCCGCCGTCGCCGACGTCCCAGGGCTCGGCGATGAGCTTGACCTGGCTGACGATCGGGTCCTGGTGCACCAGGTCGAAGAAGGCCGACAGCCGGTCGACCTCGTGGAACTGGCGGGCCAGGGTGGAGGCGAGGTCGAAGCGGAACCCGTCGACGTGCATCTCGGTGACCCAGTAGCGCAGCGAGTCCATGATCAGCTGCAGCGACTGCGGGTCGCGCACGTTGAGCGAGTTCCCCGTGCCGGTGGTGTCCATGTAGTACTGCTCGTCGCCCTCGACCAGCCGGTAGTACGCCCGGTTGTCGATGCCCTTGAACGACAGGGTGGGCCCCATGTGGTTGCCCTCGGCGGTGTGGTTGTAGACGACGTCGAGGATGACCTCGATGCCCGCCTCGTGCAGGGCGCGGACCATGCCCTTGAACTCCTGCACCTGCTGCCCGTCGGTCGACTGGGCGTACTCGTTGTGCGGGGCGAAGAACCCGATGGTGTTGTAGCCCCAGTAGTTGCGCAGGCCCTTCTGCAGCAGGGTGTCGTCCTGCACGAACTGGTGCACCGGCATCAGCTCGATGGCGGTCACCCCGAGGTCGGTGAGGTGCTCGATGACCGCCGGGTGCGCGATGCCGGCGTAGGTGCCGCGCAGGTCCTCCGGCACCCGGGGGTGGGTCATCGTCAGGCCCTTGACGTGGGCCTCGTAGATGACGGTCTTCTGGTACGGGGTCTTCGGCGGGCGGTCGGTGCCCCAGTCGAAGAACGGGCTGACGACGACGGACTTCGGCATGTGCGCGGCCGAGTCGTCGTCGTTCCGCTCGCCGGTCTCGAAGTGGTAGCCGAACACCGACTCGTCCCAGTCGATCTGCCCGTCGATCGCCTTGGCGTAGGGGTCGAGCAGCAGCTTGTTCGGGTTGCAGCGCAGGCCCTGGGCCGGGTCGTTGGGCCCGTACACCCGGAAGCCGTAGCGCTGGCCGGGCTGGATCCCCGGCAGGAAGGCGTGCCAGACGAACGCGTCGCGCTCGGGCAGCCGGACGCGCTCCTCGGTGCCCTGGTCGTCGAAGAGGCAGAGCTCGACCTTCTCGGCGACCTCGCTGTAGATGGCGAAGTTCGTGCCCGTGCCGTCGTAGGTCGCACCGAGCGGGTAGTCGGAACCGGGCCACACCTGGGTGGTCATGGGAGAGGTCGTCCTCCTGGCTGAGGCCCCCGGGCTGGGGGCTGGCGTCACACCCCCGGTCCGTGACCGGGCCGGGGGTTCGCCGTCGGATGCCCGCAACGGGCCGCGATCACACCTGTCGCCTCCACCACTGTGCCGCGGTGGCTGGGACACGTCGCCGGGGCGTTCCGGGCAGGTCACCTCGCAGTGTGCCCCCTGCGGAGGCACGGGACGATCTTGGCGGCCCCGGTCCGCACGCCTCCTCCGGACGCCGACGGTTCCGGCGGACCGTTCTGTCACACCCGCGTCGTACCGTCGTCCCGTGCGCACGAACCCCGACCTCCGCCCGACCCGGGGCGCGTTCCGCGTCGTCAGCGAGTTCCAGCCCTCGGGCGACCAGCCGGCCGCGATCAAGGCGCTGGCCGAGCGGGTGAACAGCGGCGCGACCGACACGGTGCTGCTGGGCGCCACCGGTACCGGCAAGTCGGCCACGACGGCCTGGCTGATCGAGCAGGTGCAGCGCCCCACCCTGGTGATGGCGCCGAACAAGACCCTCGCGGCGCAGCTGGCCAACGAGTTCAAGGAGCTCCTGCCCGACGCCGCGGTCGAGTACTTCGTCTCCTACTACGACTACTACCAGCCCGAGGCCTACGTCCCGCAGACGGACACCTACATCGAGAAGGACTCCTCGATCAACGAGGAGGTGGAGCGGCTGCGCCATTCCGCCACGAACAGCCTGCTCACCCGGCGCGACGTCGTCGTGGTCTCGACCGTCTCCTGCATCTACGGCCTCGGCACCCCGGAGGAGTACGTCGACCGGGCGCTGAAGATCAAGGTGGGGGAGGAGCGCGACCGCGACGAGCTGCTCCGCACGCTGGTCACCGAGCAGTACACCCGCAACGACCTGGCCTTCACCCGCGGCACCTTCCGGGTGCGCGGTGACACGATCGAGGTCTTCCCGGTGTACGAGGAGCTCGCGGTCCGGATCGAGATGTTCGGCGACGAGGTCGAGCGGCTCTACTACCTGCACCCGCTCACCGGGGAGGTCGTCCGCGAGGTCGACGAGCTGTTCGTCTTCCCGGCCACGCACTACGTCGCCGGCCCGGAGCGGATGGAGCGGGCGATCGCGACCATCGAGGCCGAGCTGGAGCAGCGGCTGGCCGAGCTCGACCGCCAGGGCAAGCTGCTGGAGTCCCAGCGGCTGCGCATGCGCACCACCTACGACATCGAGATGATGCGGCAGGTCGGGTTCTGCTCGGGCATCGAGAACTACTCGCGGCACATCGACGGGCGCGCCCCCGGCAGCGCCGGCGCTTGCCTCATCGACTACTTCCCCGACGACTTCCTGCTGGTCATCGACGAGTCGCACGTGACCGTGCCGCAGATCGGCGGCATGTACGAGGGCGACATGAGCCGCAAGCGCACGCTGGTCGAGCACGGTTTCCGGCTCCCCTCGGCGATGGACAACCGGCCGTTGAAGTGGGAGGAGTTCACCGAGCGGATCCACCAGAGCGTCTACCTCTCCGCGACGCCGGGCAGCTACGAGCTGGGCCGCGTGCAGGGTGACGTCGTCGAGCAGGTCATCCGCCCGACCGGCCTGATCGACCCGGAGGTCGTGGTGAAGCCCACCAAGGGTCAGATCGACGACCTGGTGCACGAGATCCGGCTGCGCACCGAGAAGGACGAGCGGGTCCTGGTCACCACGCTGACCAAGAAGATGTCCGAGGACCTCACCGACTACCTGCTCGAGCTGGGCATCAAGGTGCGGTACCTGCACTCCGAGGTCGACACCCTGCGCCGCGTGGAACTGCTGCGCGAGCTGCGCCAGGGGGAGTACGACGTCCTGGTCGGCATCAACCTGCTCCGCGAGGGCCTCGACCTGCCCGAGGTGTCGCTGGTGGCCATCCTCGACGCCGACAAGGAGGGCTTCCTCCGGTCGGGCACGTCGCTGATCCAGACGATCGGCCGGGCGGCGCGCAACGTCTCCGGCCAGGTGCACATGTACGCCGACAAGATCACCCCGTCGATGGCGCAGGCGATCGACGAGACCAGCCGCCGTCGCGAGAAGCAGATCGCCTACAACACCGAGCACGGCATCGACCCGCAGCCGCTGCGCAAGAAGATCGTCGACATCCTCGACGGCATCTACCAGGCGGCGGAGGAGGCTCAGGGGATCACGGGCGGGGCCACCGAGCTGCTCGGCGGCTCCGGCCGGCAGCAGTCCCGCGGCAAGTCGCCGGTGCCGGGGCTGTCCTCCAAGAGCAAGGTGAAGGCGGGGTCGATCGACGTCCAGGGCCTGCCGCGCAACGAGCTCGCGGACATGATCACCCAGATGAACGACCAGATGCTCGCTGCGGCCCGGGAGCTCCAGTTCGAGGTCGCCGCCCGGCTCCGCGACGAGCTGACCGAGTTGAAGAAGGAGTTGCGCCAGCTCGACGCCGCGCACGCCTGACCAAGGACCCCCTCGCCCCGACCGCTCGCCCGCTCGCGATGGGCCCGGCAAGGGGGCCGGGCGCGGCGGGAACTCTGTGCGCGGGCTGGACGTTGGGACCCCCGGACTCGCACTGCGGGCGCACCAAGTGGCAGCGCGGCCGCTGCCGGTGGTGATCGAGTCCTACGTGGAGGGGAGTATCCCTGCGCGGCAGGCGTCGTCAGCACGGGTCACCGACCCCGGCCCTGTCGGTCGACCCGGATCCCCGGGCGGCGGGAGAGACCTCCGGTACTGACGCCTGCCAGTGAACCGGAGGAAACCTGTCTTGGACGTCCCACTCTGGGTCTGGGCGATCACCGTCGCCGCCATCATCGGGATGCTGGTGTTCGACTTCGTCGGACACGTCCGCACCCCGCACGCCCCCACGCTGAAGGAGTCGGCCACCTGGTCGGCGGTCTACGTGGGCATCGCGCTTGTCTTCGGTCTGCTGGTGCTCTGGTTCGCCGGCGGGACGTACGGCGGTGAGTACTTCGCCGGCTGGGTCACCGAGAAGAGCCTCTCGGTCGACAACCTCTTCGTGTTCGTGCTGATCATGGCCAGCTTCGCCGTGCCCCGGGAGCTGCAGCAGAAGGTGCTGCTCTTCGGCATCGCCTTCGCCCTGGTGCTGCGGACGCTGTTCATCTTCGTCGGCGCCGCGGCCATCGAGAACTTCAGCTGGATCTTCTACGTCTTCGGCGGCTTCCTGATCTGGACCGCGATCGCGCAGGCGCGCAGCGGTGGGCACGACGAGGACGAGGAGTTCAAGGAGAACGCCGTCCTGCGGCTGACCCGCAAGGTGCTGCCGACGACCGAGGAGTACCACTCCGACCGGCTGACCACGAAGATCAAGGGCAAGCGCTACATCACCCCGCTGGCCATCGCGCTGATCGCCATCGGCAGCGCCGACATCCTGTTCGCCGTCGACTCCATCCCGGCGATCTTCGGCCTCACCCAGGAGACCTACCTGGTCTTCACCGCCAACGCCTTCGCGCTGCTGGGTCTGCGTCAGTTGTTCTTCCTGCTCGACGGGCTGCTCGACAAGCTGGTCTACCTCGCCTACGGCCTCGCCGTGATCCTCGGCTTCATCGGGATCAAGCTGGTCATCCACGCGCTGCACGAGAACGAGCTGCCGTTCCTCAACGGTGGTGAGCACATCACGGCCATCCCGGAGATCCCGACCTGGCTCTCCCTGCTGGTCATCCTGCTCACCCTGATCGTCACCACCGTGGCCAGCCTGCGGAAGAACAAGAAGGACGAGGCCCGTCGGGCCGGGCGCGCAGGGGCCGGCCACCCCGGTGCGGGCGACCCCGGCGCCGACCGGACCGGACGGAACATCGGTGCCCCCGGCGACCCGGAGCGGGCGGCCGGGGACGGCCTGCCGGAGCCGCGTCAGGCGGCGGTCGCCGACCGGGACGGGCCCGACCGCAGCTGAGCGCTCCGTCCCGCCGACCGACCTCCGGATCGGTCGGCGGGACGGGGTGGCGGGGGCCACCCCGCGTCTGCCGGGTGGTTGGCGCAACCGACTTGTAGAGTGCCGGCACGTGGAGCTCCCCGTCTGGTTCGAGATCTCGACGTTCGTGGGGCTGACCGTCCTGCTGCTCGCCGACCTCGCCATCGTCGCCCGTCGACCGCACGAGCCCTCCGTGAAGGAGGCGACCGGCTGGGTCAGCTTCTACGTGGGGCTGGCGCTGCTGTTCGGGCTGCTGCTGCTCGCCTTCACCGACGGGGCGTTCGCCACCGAGTTCTACGCCGGCTGGCTGACCGAGTACTCGCTCTCGGTCGACAACCTGTTCGTCTTCGTGATCATCATGGCCCGCTTCCAGGTGCCCCGGAAGCTGCAGCAAGAGGTCCTGATGGTCGGGATCATCATCGCGCTGGTGCTCCGCGGGATCTTCATCCTGGCCGGCGCGGCCCTGATCGAGCAGTTCATCTGGGTCTTCTACCTGTTCGGCGCCTTCCTGGTCTGGACCGCCATCAACCTGGTCCGGCACCGCGACGAGGACGAGGACTACGAGGAGAACGCGCTCATCCGCCGCATGCGGAAGGTGCTCCCGATGACCGCGGAATACCACGGCAGCAAGATCCGGGTCGAGCACGGTGGCAAGAAGCTCTGGACGCCGATGATCGTGGTGTTCCTCGCGCTGGGCACCACCGACCTGCTGTTCGCGCTGGACAGCATCCCGGCCATCTTCGGCCTGACCCGCGAGGCGTTCATCGTCTTCACCGCCAACGTCTTCGCCCTGATGGGGCTGCGCCAGCTGTACTTCCTGCTCGGCGGCCTGCTCAAGCGGCTGGTCTACCTGTCCCTGGGCCTGGCGGTGATCCTCGCGTTCATCGGCGTGAAGCTGATCCTCGAGGCGCTGCACGAGAACCAGTACCCGTTCGCCGGGGAGCGCGAGGCGTTGGACGCGGTGCCCACGGTGCCCACCTGGCTGTCGCTCACGGTCATCCTCGTCGTCCTGGTCGTCGCCACCGTGGCCAGCCTGCTGAAGACCCGCGGCGAGGAAGCGGTGGCCGGCCCGGCCGCGGCCACCGGAGAGCCGCCGGTCGAGACCGACGCCACCGGCCGCACCGTGCCCGACACCGCGGAGACCGGCCGCGCCGAGGTGGTCGAGGAACCCCGCCGGAGCTGACCGGGGGCCGGTCAGCGGGGCGGGATCGTCCCGGGCTCCACGACGGCGCCGCCCGCCGCGACCAGCACGCCGTCCCGCCAGACCTCCCGTACCCGCCCGGTCAGCCCGGTGAGGTCTCGGGCGTCGCCGTCCAGCACCACGACGTCGGCCCGCTTGCCGGGCTCCAGGCTGCCGAGGGTGTCGGCGACGCCGAGCAGCCGGGCCGCGGACAGGGTCGTGGCGTGCCAGGCCTGCTCGGGGGTCAGGCCGCAGCCGGCCATCAGGCCGAGCTCGCTGAGGTTGTCCCCGTGCGGGCCGACCCCGCTGTCGGTGCCCATGGCGATCCGCACGCCGGCGTCGACCGCCCGGCGCACCGACTCGTCGTGCACCGCCTGCACGGCGCGGGCCTTCGCCACCACGGCGTCGGGGAGGGCGGCACCGGCGTCGGCGGCGGCGAGCACGGCCCGCGGTGCGGCGAGGGTGGGCACCAGCCAGGTGCCGCGGTCGAGCATCAGGTCGATCGCCTCGTCGTCGAGGTAGATGCCGTGCTCGATGGAGCGGATGCCGGCCCGGACGGCGGCCTTGATCCCCTCCGCGCCCTGCGCGTGCGCCATCACCGCGACGCCGGCCGCGTCGGCCTCCTCGACCAGCACGGCGAGCTCGGCGGGGCGGAAGTGCGGGTGGCGCGGGTCGTCGCGGGCGGACAGGACCCCGCCGCTGGTGGCCACCTTCAGGACGTCGGCGCCGGCGCGCAGCAGTTCCCGCACGGTGCGGCGCATCTCGTCCGGGCCGTCGACGATCGTCCGCGGCCGCCCCGGGTGCGGCCCCAGCAGCGGCAGCTCGGCCCCGCAGACGTGCCACCCGTCGCCGTGGCCGCCGGTCTGGGACAGCATGCTGATCGCGATCTGCAGCCGCGGCCCGGCGGTGATCCCGCGCCGGACCGCCTCGGCCACGCCCAGGTCGGCGCCGCCGGCGTCACGCACCGAGGTGATGCCCTGGGCGAGCGTGCGCCGCAGGTTCTGCGCGGCCTCGAAGAAGCCGTAGCTGAACGGCGTCTGCAGGTGCCGCAGGGTGTCGACGCCGCTGATCATCACGTGCACGTGGCAGTCGAACAGGCCGGGCAGCACGGTGGCGCCGGTGCAGTCGACGACCTCGTCGCCGTCCAGGCCGATGCCGACCTCGACGACCCGCCCGTCCTGCACCGCGACGTCGGCGGCCCCGGCCGGGCTGCCGGTGCCGTCGAGGACCTGGCCGCCGGTGAACACGCGTCGCGTCATGACCGCACCCTAGGACCTCACCCGTTAGCGGTGCTCACCATCTGGCCCGCGCGGGGCCTGGGCTAGCGTCGCGGACATGCGTCCGACCGACCTCTCCCTGCTGCGTGTCCCGGGTGTGCCCGCGGTGTCCCCGGACGGCCGGACGGCGGTGGTCGCCGTGACCCGGCTGGACCTGGACGCCGACGAGTACCGCAGCCAGCTGTGGACGGTGCCCACCGACGGGTCGGCCCCCGCCCGCCCGCTCACCTCCGGGCACCGCGACTCGGCTCCCGCCTTCTCCCCGGACGGCCGCTGGCTCGCCTACCTCGCCGCCGAGCCGAAGGGTGCGCCGCAGCTGCACGTGCTGCCCACCGCCGGCGGTGCCGCGCGGCGGCTCACCGAGCACCACCTCGGCGCCGGGACGCCGGCCTGGTCGCCGGACTCCCGCCGGCTCGCCTACACGGCGCGGGTGCCCGAGGCCGGGCGGTACGGCACCGCGGAGGACGTCGCCGCGGCGGCCGAGGCGCCCCGGCTGATCACCACCCTGAAGTACCGCAGCGACGGCGTCGGCTTCACCACCGACCGGCGCACCCACGTGTTCGTCGTCGACCTCCCCGGTGACGCCGACGACACCGCCGTCGCGCTGCCCGAGCCGGTCCAGGTCACCGGCGGGGAGCACGACGACGCCGACGTCGCCTGGAGCCCGGCCGGGACGCTGCTCGCCTTCGTCTCCTCCCGCCACGAGCGGGCCGACGCCGACCTGGTCAGCGACGTCTTCGTGGTGCGCCCCGACGGGTCCGGGCTGCGCCGGGTGACCCAGGGCCGTTCGGCCGTCGCCCACCCGGCCTGGGACCCGACGGGGGAGACCCTCTGGTTCGCCGCACAGCCCGACCTGGGCGACAGCGGGCGGGACTTCGTCGGCCGCAACACCACCCTCTGCCGGGTGCCCGCCGCGGGCGGCCCGGTCGTGCCGGTGCTCGACCCGGAGACCACCGACCGCGGCGACGAGACCCCGGCGACCGTCGTCACCGCCGATGGCGTGCTGTTCGGCGTGCAGCGCCGCGGTGCGGTCGAGCTGCTCCGGGTGCCGCTGGACGGCGGGGAGCCGGAGGCGCTGGTCGACGGCCCGTACACGGTGCGGGGTGTCGGGGCCGGCGGCGGCGTCGTCGTCGCCACCGTCGCGCACGACCGCTCGGCCGGCGAGCTGATCGCGATCACCCCGGGACGGCGCCGGCTGCTCACCGGGTTCGGCGCCCCGCTGCAGGAGACCGGCCGGCTGCACCGGATGCGGGAGCGCACCGCGACCGCCCCGGACGGCTACCCGGTGCACGGCTGGCTGACCACGCCGCCCGGCCCGGGGCCGCACCCGGTGCTGCTCACCGTGCACGGCGGGCCGTTCAGCCAGTACGGCTGGACGCTGTTCGACGAGACCCAGGCCTACGTCGAGGCCGGCTACGCCGTGCTCATGTGCAACCCGCGCGGGTCGTCCGGCTACGGGCAGGAGCACGGCCGGGTGATCAAGGAGCACATGGGCGAGCTCGACGCCGACGACGTGCTGGCCTTCCTCGACGAGGCGCTCACCGACCCGCAGCTGGACGCCACCCGGGTGGGGCTGATGGGCGGGTCCTACGGCGGCTACATGACCACCCTGCTGCTGGGCCGCACCGACCGGTTCGTCGCCGGGATCAGCGAGCGGGCGTTCAACGACCCGGTCAGCTTCGTCGGGTCCTCGGACATCGGCTGGTTCTTCCCCGACGAGTACCTGGGCACCGACCCCGAGCGGGTCGCCGCACAGTCGGCGCTCGCGCACGCGCACCGGATCACCACGCCGACGTTCGTGATCCACTCCGAGGAGGACTGGCGCTGCCCGCTGGAGCAGGGCACCCGGCTCTACGTCGAGCTCAAGCGACGGGGTGTCCCCACCGAGCTGCTGCTGTTCCCCGGCGAGGGGCACGAGCTGTCCCGGTCCGGACGGCCGAAGCACCGGTTGGCGCGGCTCGAGCACGTGCTGCGCTGGTGGGCGCGCTGGCTGCCCACCGGCCAGAACCGGACCGGGGTGGCCGAGCTGCCCGCCGGGGCGACGGCGACCCCGCCCCCGACCACCGAACCGCTCACCGTCGAGGCGACCCGGGTGGGCTGAGACCGGCGGCGTTCACCTGCGGCGGCGGACCACCGCGTAGCCCAGGGCGAGCACGGCCGCGGCCAGCGCGGTCTCGACGGTCCGGGCCCGGACGCTCGCCCGGACGATGCCGAGCGGCTCGGGACGGGCCAGCCGGGTGCCCAGCAGCACCCCGCCGAGCGGCGAGTCGACGCCGGCGCCGACGGTGACGACGTGCTGCGACGGGGAGTCGAGCCGGGCGGTGAGCCCCGCCCCGGCCAGGGCGCCGGCCAGCCCGGCGACGTCGGCGCGCCCCGGCCGGGTGCCGGTGCGGGCGGTGGCCGCCGCACGCAGCCCCTGCACGAAGCCGCGGACGTCGTCGGCGACCACGTGCACGTCACCACCCCGGGCGGTGACCCGCACGGGTGCGCCGTCGACCTCGATCGACAGGTCACCGGTCACGTCGAGGCGGGTCACCTCGGGGGTCATCCCTTGCTGGCGTTCTCGGCGGTGGTGATCCGCAGCGTGCCGTTCAGCTTCCAGGTGGCGCGCGGGGCGGCGGGGCCGGTCTCCCGCGGCACCTCGACGGTCATGTCCACGAACTCGTAGTTGATCGCCGCGCCCTTGCCCGTCAGGTAGGCCCACATCTCCTTACCGAGGTCGGCGAAGCTGGTGGTCTCGTGGGACTTGATGTCGCGCTTGCCGGTCGCCGTGTCGCTGGTCGACGTGGTCATGGAGCTCTCCTCGGTCGGTCGGGCCCGCGGGATGCGGCTCTGCCAGGACGTCACGGTGCGTCGCTCCGCGACTCCGGTTGCGCACTACCCGGTCTGCTCCCGTCGAACCAGCGCGCTGGGAGTCCGTTCGCGTGGCGCGGTCCCGTGGGGGCGATCGTGATCACGGACGTAGGAGCGCGGGCTGCGGCGCCTGCTGGAGCAGCTCACCGAGCCTGAGGGGATGGCTGCGGGCTGAGCTGGCCCGGGCCCCGGGTCGCGGACCACGTCGTCCTCGGTGATGATCATCGCCGATCAGGCGTGGGAGGCGTGGGGAGGCGTGGTGCGGGACGGACTGCTGGACCGGGCGGCGCGCCGGGTGCGTCCGCTGCCTCGTCGGAAGCGGCGCGCGGTCATCATCGCCCTGCTCGGAGGAGCGGCTGCGCTGACCGGTGGCTGGATGCTCGCCGTCCAGGGGCTCCTGGGCGACGGAGTGGTCAACTGGGGCCTGGTCGTCGTCGGGGCGCTGAGTCCGGTGATCGGCGCCGTGGTCGGCGGCGCCGCGCCTCGCTGGGCGCACCGGGTGAAGGCCGGAACGGCTGAACGAGAGCAGATGCGGCCGTTCTGGACGGCGACCCGCACCGGCCGGTTGCCCGCCCGCGTGGACCCCGCCGAGTGGCGGCCGCTGCTGCTGCGCGAGCTGGCGGCCAACCGCCGGCGGATGCCGGTCCGGGCCGCGGTCTGGGCTGCCGTGGGCGTCGGGTGGCTGGTCCTGGTGGTGACCGTGCTGGACGTCGGGCTCGTCCCGGTCGTGACCTGGACGCTGCTCTGGGGGCAGGTGGTGTCCTGGAGCTGGGCGGCCGGCCGGCGGCGGGAGGAGCGGCTGTCCGGGCTGCTCGCGCGGCTGCCGGTGCCCTCGGAGTCGGTCAGCCGGCCAGGGTGATCTCCACCAGCGGGTCCCGGGTGTCGTCGGGCACGTGCCCGACCTGCGCCCGGTAGTCGGCCAGCGCCGCCGCCCGCTCCGGCTCGGGCAGCACGACACCCACACCGTCCCGCCACGCGCCGTCGAGCAGCACCTGCACCCGGGTCGGCCGGCTGAAGGCCCGCCACCAGCGCTTGTGCTCCGCCCCGCCGGCCAGCACGAGCACCCGGCCGGGCTCGGTGGCGTACTGCACGGGCAGGGTGACGGTCGCCCCGCTGACCGGGCCGACGTACCGCAGCGCGCAGACCCGCCGGCTCAGCAGCCGGCGCGCGGGGGAGCGGAGCAGTGCCAGGACCACGCCGTTGACCCGGCCGGTGCGGCGCGCCGCCGCTGCGCGTGGCGACGTCGACATGGCCGCAGCCTGGCGGCTGCCGGCCACCGGGCCGAGAGGCGTTCGGCCCCGGTCCCGGGAGTCCTCGGGCCCCGGTTCACCAGCCGCGGTCGCGCCACTCCGCGAGGTGCGGCCGCTCGGTGCCCAGCGTCGTGTCGGCGCCGTGGCCGGGGTAGACCCAGGTGTCGTCGGGCAGGACGCCGAACAGCCGGACCTCGACGTCGTCGATCAGGCTGGTGAACCGGGCGGCGTCGGACTGGGTGTTGCCGACCCCGCCGGGGAAGAGGCTGTCGCCGGTGAAGACGTGGGTGCCCGCGCCCTCGGGCCCGCGCCAGACCAGCGCGATGCTGCCGGGGGTGTGCCCGCGCAGGTGCACGACCTCGAGCTCGTGGTCCCCGACGGGGACGGTGTCGCCGTGCTCGACCGGGCGGGTGACCGGCGTCGGCAGGTCGGCGGCGTCCGCGGCATGCGCGACGTTCTCGGCGCCGGTGGCCCGCAGGACCTCCGGGAGCGCGCGGTGGTGGTCCCAGTGCCCGTGGGTGGTGACGACGGTGCGCACGTCGGCGGCGTCGATCATCCCCAGCAGCGCCTCGGGGTCGGCCGCCGCGTCGATCAGCAGCGCCTGCCCGGTGCCGGGCCCGGTGCCGGTGTCGATCAGCAGGTAGGCGTTGTTCGCCATCTCGCTGACCGCGAGCTTGCGGATGGTCAGGCCGGGCAGTTCGCGGACGTCGGCCGGTCCGCCGACCCGTACGTCGCCGGTGTAGCTGTCGCTCATCCCGCTCCGATCTGAGAACTGTCGGGGGTCCCGGTTAGGTTCGACCGCATGGACGCTAGTGCAGGTTCCGCGCGCCCAGCTCCCGCGCCGACGGGTCCGGTCGTGGGGCTGCCCGCCACCGAGCTGGCCGCCCGGGTCCGGTCCGGTGAGCTGACCGCCGTCGAGGTGGTGCGCGCCCACCTGGCGCACCTGGCCGACGTCGAACCGCGCATCGGTGCCTTCCGGGTCGTCCGCACCGCGGCCGCGCTGGCCGAGGCCGCGGCGGTCGACGCCCACCCCGACCGCGCTCGGCTGCCGCTGGCCGGTGTCCCGGTCGCGGTGAAGGACAACGTGGCCGTGGCCGGGGAGGTGGTCACCGACGGGTCCGCCGCGCACGCGCCCACCCCGGCCGCGACGGACGACCCGGTCGTGGCGCGGCTGCGCGCCGCCGGCGCGGTCGTCGTCGGGATCACCCGCGTGCCCGAGCTCTGCGTCTACTCGGCCACCGACGGCCCGGGCACCGTCACCCGCAACCCGTGGGACACCGCGTGGTCCGCGGCCGGGTCCTCCGGTGGCAGCGCCGCGGCCGTCGCGGCCGGGGTCGTGCCGCTGGCCCACGGCAACGACGGGATGGGGTCCCTGCGCCTGCCGGCGGCCGCCTGCGGCCTGGTCACGCTGAAGCCGGGCACCGGCGTCGTGCCCGGCGCCGTCGGCGCGAACAGCTGGTACGGCATGGCCGAGCACGGGGTGCTGGCCACCACGGTGGCCGACCTCGCCGCCGGCTCCGCCGTCCTCGCCGGCGCGCCCTGGGCCGACCCGCCGGCGCCCGCCGGGCCGCTGCGCATCGCGGTGTCCACCCGGTCCCCGGTCCCCGGCGTGCGGCTCGACGCCGCGGGCAGGGCGGCCCTGGACGCCGTCGTCGCCGAGCTCCGGGCCGCGGGGCACACCGTCGTCCACCGCGATCCGCCGATCACCCCGGCGGCGGCCGCCGCGGTGGCCGCCCGCTGGCTGGCCGGCCCGGTCACCGACGCCGACGCCCTGGGGCTCGACCGGCACGCCCTCGAGCCCCGGCACCGGGTGCACACCCGGCTCGGCCGGCTCGTGCAGCGTGCCCACCTGCTCCGCCCTGGCGCGCTGGCCGCCTTCCGGGCCCGGATGGCGGACTTCTTCACCGACGTCGACGTGCTCGTCACGCCCGTGGTCAGCGGCCCGCCGCTGCCCGCGCGCCCGTGGCACGAGCGCGGTCTGCTGGCCAACGTCACGGCCAACGCCCGCTGGGCGCCGTGGACGTCGGCCTGGAACGGCGCGGGCCTGCCGGCCCTCGTCCTGCCCGCCGGCCCGGGCCGGGCGGGGCTGCCCACGTCGGTGCAGTTCGTCGGCCCGGCAGGTGGCGAGACGCGACTACTGTGGCTCGCCGGAGAGCTGGAAGGCCGGCTGCCCTGGCGCCGGCACGCGCCCCTGTTCGAGCCCCACCTGCCCGGCGTCCCCAGCTGATCACCTCCGGCCCGCCGCCAGGGGTCGGGAGACCCAGCCGACACCGGGGTGGGGAAGCCCGCCCGCCGGCACCGGCGTTCCACCACCGAGACCACTGCAGCGAGACCACTGCAGCGAGAACCACTGCGACCGACAGGGAACACATGGACCGGCTCGTCGTCAGCGGCGCCCGAGAGCACAACCTCAAGGACGTCCACCTCGACCTGCCCCGCGACGCGATGATCGTGTTCACGGGGCTCTCCGGCTCGGGCAAGTCGAGCCTCGCCTTCGACACGATCTTCGCCGAGGGCCAGCGCCGCTACGTCGAGTCGCTGTCGGCGTACGCCCGTCAGTTCCTCGGGCAGATGGACAAGCCGGACGTCGACTTCATCGAGGGCCTCTCCCCGGCGGTGTCGATCGACCAGAAGGCGACCAACCGCAACCCCCGGTCGACCGTCGGCACCATCACCGAGGTCTACGACTACCTGCGTCTCCTCTACGCCCGCGCCGGCCAGCCGCACTGCCCCAACTGCGGCAAGCCGATCTCGCGGCAGTCCCCCCAGCAGATCGTCGACCAGGTGCTGGCCATGGAGGAGGGCACCCGCTTCCAGGTCCTCGCACCCGTGGTGCGGGCGCGCAAGGGCGAGTACGTCGACCTGTTCAGCTCGCTGCAGACCCAGGGCTTCTCCCGGGTCCGGGTCGACGGCACCGTCCACCCGCTGACCGAGCCCCCGAAGCTCAAGAAGCAGGAGAAGCACACGATCGAGGTGATCGTCGACCGGCTCACCGTGAAGGAGAGCGCCAAGCGCCGGCTCACCGACTCGGTCGAGACGGCGCTCGGGCTGGCCGGCGGCCTGGTCCTGCTCGACTTCGTCGACCTCCCCGAGGGCGACCCGGCCCGCGAGCGCACCTTCTCCGAGCACCTGGCGTGCATCGACGACGGCCTGTCGTTCGAGGCCCTGGAGCCCCGGTCCTTCTCCTTCAACTCGCCGTTCGGCGCCTGCCCGGAGTGCACCGGCATCGGCACCCGCAAGGAGGTCGACCCCGACCTCGTGGTGCCCGACCCGACCAAGAGCCTCGAGCAGGGGGCCATCGCGCCCTGGGCCGGCTCGATGAGCAAGGAGTACTTCCAGCGGCTGCTGTCCGGGCTGGGCGACATGCTCGGCTTCTCCATGGACACCCCCTGGGAGCGGCTGCCGGCCAAGGTGCAGAAGGCCGTGCTGCACGGTTCCCCGGACCAGGTGCACGTCCGGTACAAGAACCGCTACGGCCGGGAGCGCAGCTACTACGCCGCCTTCGAGGGCGTGCTGCCCTTCCTCGAGCGCCGGCACGAGGACACCGACAGCGAGTTCATGAAGGACAAGTACGAGGGCTACATGCGGGACGTCCCGTGCCCCGTCTGCCACGGCACGCGGCTCAAGCCGGAGATCCTGGCGGTCAAGCTCAACGGGCGGTCGATCGCGGAGGTCACCGACCTGTCCATCGGGGACGCGTCGGAGTGGCTCGGCGCGCTGGAGCTGGGGGAGCGGGAGAAGGCGATCGCCGACGCCGTCCTCCGCGAGATCCAGGCCCGGCTGTCCTTCCTGGTCTCCGTCGGGCTGGACT
Organism: Modestobacter roseus; assembly: GCF_007994135.1. Lineage (NCBI taxonomy): Bacteria > Bacillati > Actinomycetota > Actinomycetes > Geodermatophilales > Geodermatophilaceae > Modestobacter > Modestobacter roseus. Next base: position 2,020,796 of record NZ_VLKF01000001.1, on the reverse strand, counting down.
ACCTGTCCCTCGACCGCCCGGCAGCCACCCTGGCCGGCGGCGAGGCACAGCGGATCCGGCTCGCCACCCAGATCGGCTCCGGGCTCGTGGGCGTGCTCTACGTCCTCGACGAGCCCTCGATCGGGCTGCACCAGCGCGACAACGTCCGGCTCATCGAGACGCTGGTCCGGCTGCGCGACATGGGCAACACGCTGATCGTCGTCGAGCACGACGAGGACACGATCAAGCAGGCCGACTGGGTCGTCGACATCGGTCCCGGCGCCGGTGAGCACGGCGGCGAGGTCGTCGTCAGCGGCACCTACGAGGACCTGCTGGCCAGCGAGCGGTCGATCACCGGCCAGTACCTGTCCGGTCGCCGGGAGATCAGCATCCCGAAGACCCGGCGCGAGCCCACCCCGGGCCGCGAGCTGGTGGTCAAGGGCGCGCGGGAGAACACCCTGCGCGGCATCGACGTGCGGTTCCCGCTGGGGGTGATGGTCGCCGTCACCGGGGTCTCCGGCTCGGGCAAGTCCAGCCTGGTCAACGACATCCTGTACACCACGCTGGCCAACGAGCTGAACCGCGCACGGATGGTGCCCGGCCGGCACCGCACCATCACCGGCCTGGACCAGCTGGACAAGGTCGTCGGCGTCGACCAGTCACCGATCGGCCGCACCCCGCGGTCCAACCCGGCCACCTACACCGGCGTCTGGGACCACGTCCGCAAGCTCTTCGCCAGCACGACGGAGGCGAAGGTCCGTGGCTACCAGCCCGGCCGCTTCTCCTTCAACGTCAAGGGCGGCCGCTGCGAGGCCTGCTCCGGTGACGGCACGCTGAAGATCGAGATGAACTTCCTGCCCGACGTCTACGTGCCCTGCGAGGTGTGCAAGGGCGCCCGGTTCAACCGGGAGACCCTCGAGGTGCACTACAAGGGCAAGACGGTCGCCGAGGTCCTGGACATGCCGATCTCGGAGGCCGCCGAGTTCTTCGAGGCGATCCCCGCGATCGCCCGGTACATGCGCACCCTCACCGACGTCGGCCTGGGCTACATCCGGCTCGGACAGCCGGCCACCACCCTCTCCGGTGGCGAGGCGCAGCGGGTCAAGCTCGCCAGCGAGCTGCAGAAGCGGTCCAACGGACGCACCATCTACGTCCTCGACGAGCCGACCACCGGCCTGCACTTCGAGGACATCCGCAAGCTGCTGCTGGTCCTGCAGGGGCTGGTCGACAAGGGCAACTCGGTCATCGTCATCGAGCACAACCTCGACGTGATCAAGAGCGCGGACTGGCTCATCGACATGGGGCCGGAGGGCGGTTTCCGCGGCGGCTCCGTCGTCGCCGAGGGCCCGCCGGAGCTCGTCGCCACCGTGTCGGAGAGCCACACCGGCCGGTTCCTCGCCGACATCCTCGACCCGGCGGCGATCGCCGCGGCCGCCGAGCCGAAGAAGCGGTCCCGGAAGAAGTCGCAGCTCGCCGCAGCCGGCGAGAAGGCGAGCTGACGCCCTCCAGGTCGTCACCCGACGGAGCCCCGTGCGCCCACCGGCGCCCGGGGCTCCGTCGTCGTCCCGTGCGCCGGCTGGGGGTGTCCCCGGTGTTCGTGCAGGTCGCCGGTGGGCCGCCGGGCTGTCGGTGGGGCGACATAACCTGAGGGCATGCCCGACCCGTCCACGTACCGACCGGCGGTCGGCTCGATCCCGGAGGACCCGGGCGTCTACAAGTTCCGCGACCCGGCCGGCCGGGTCATCTACGTCGGCAAGGCCAAGAGCCTCCGGCAGCGGCTGAACAGCTACTTCGCCGACGTCTGGGGCCTGCACCCGCGCACCCGGCAGATGGTCACCACCGCCGCCAGCGTCGAGTGGACCGTCGTCGGCACCGAGGTCGAGGCCCTCCAGCTCGAGTACAACTGGATCAAGGAGTTCGATCCGCGGTTCAACGTCCGGTACCGCGACGACAAGAGCTACCCGAGCCTCGCCGTCACGCTGAACGAGGAGTTCCCGCGGCTGCAGGTGATGCGCGGTCCCAAGCGCAAGGGCGTCCGCTACTTCGGGCCCTACGCGCACGCCTGGGCGATCCGAGAGACGCTGGACACCCTGACCCGGGTCTTCCCGGCGCGCACCTGCTCGACCGGGGTCTTCAAGCGGGCCAGCCAGATCGGGCGCCCCTGCCTGCTCGGCTACATCGGCAAGTGCGCCGCACCGTGCGTCGGGCGGGTCAGCCCCGACGAGCACCGCGAGATCGTCGACGACTTCTGCGACTTCATGGGCGGGCGCACCGACCAGATCGTCCGCCGGCTCGAGCGGGAGATGGCCGAGGCCGCCGAGCAGATGGAGTACGAGAAGGCCGCCCGGTTGCGCGACGACCTCGGTGCCCTCCGCCGCGCGCTGGAGAAGCAGGCAGTGGTCCTCGGTGACGGCACGGACGCCGACGTCGTCGCCTTCGCCCAGGACGAGCTGGAGGCCGCCGTCCAGGTCTTCCACGTCCGCGGCGGCCGGGTCCGGGGACAGCGCGGCTGGATCATCGACAAGGTCGAGGACGTGACCACCGGCCAGCTGGTCGAGCAGTTCCTGCTCCAGGTGTACGGCGGGGTCGACGAGCAGACCGGCGTCGGCGAGGCGGGTGACTCGGTGCCCCGCGAGGTGCTCGTCCCCGAGCTGCCCGACGACGCCGAGGTCTACGCCGAGCTGCTCAGCGAGCTGCGCGGCTCACGCGTCTCCCTCCGGGTGCCCCAGCGCGGCGACAAGCGCAGCCTGATGGAGACCGTGGAGCGCAACGCGAAGGAGTCCTTCGCCCGGCACCGGGTCAAGCGGGCCAGCGACCTCACCGCCCGGTCCCTGGCGCTGTCGGAGATCCAGGAGGCGCTGGACCTGCCCGAGGCCCCGCTGCGCATCGAGTGCATCGACGTCTCGCACGTCCAGGGCACCAACGTGGTGGCCAGCATGGTGGTGTTCGAGGACGGGCTGGCGAAGAAGGCCGACTACCGCCGCTTCTCCGTGGCCCAGGGCACCGACGACACCGCCGCCATGGCCGAGGTCGTGCGCCGCCGGTTCGCCCGGCACCTCAAGGACGAGCAGGACCGCCGGGACGAGCAGGGCGTGGCCGCCGAGGAGGGGCGTCCCCGGCGGTTCGCCTACCCGCCGAACCTGCTGGTCGTCGACGGCGGCGCCCCGCAGGTGGCCGCGGCCAGCCGGTCCCTGGCCGAGCTCGGCATCGTCGACGTCGCGGTGTGCGGCCTGGCCAAGCGGATGGAGGAGGTCTGGCTGCCCGACGACCCGGACCCGGTCATCCTCCCGCGCACCTCCGAGGCCCTCTACCTGCTCCAGCGGGTGCGCGACGAGGCGCACCGGTTCGCGATCACCTACCACCGGCAGCGACGATCGACGACGATGCTGGTCTCCCTCCTCGACGACGTGCCGGGGCTGGGCGAGACCCGGCGGAAGGCACTGATGAAGCAGTTCGGATCGCTCAAGCGGCTGCGGGCCGCCACCGTCGAGGAGCTCACGGCGGTGCCCGGCATCGGCCGGCGCACCGCCGAGGCGGTCCTCGTTGCGGTCGCGGAACCGGCGGCGACGGCGGCGGCCGCCGCCGACCCCGAGCCGGACGTCGAGTCGGCGCCGGGGCCGCCACGGCCGCGGCGCCGGAGCCCGTCCCCGCCGCGGAGGCCGGTGAGATGGCCGAGGTGGGCCGGGTGCGGCCGGCGGCCGGGACCGGGGCCGGGGCATGACCGCGGCCGACCGCAGCGCCCCCGCCGGCCCGCAGCGCGACGTCCCACCCTCGGCCGACGGTGCCGGCACCGAGGTCGCCCCGCTCGACGTCGTCGTCGTCACCGGGCTGTCCGGGGCCGGGAAGAACAGCGCCGGGCGGGTGCTGGAGGACCTCGGCTTCTTCGTGGTCGACAACCTGCCGCCGGCTCTGCTCACGCCCATGGTGGAGCTCGGTGCCCGCGGTGACCTGCGCCGGTTCGCCGCCGTCGTCGACGTGCGCAGCCGGGCGTTCTCCAGCGACCTGGAGGAGGCGATCCGGCTGCTGGCCGACGCCGGCCACCGCCCGCGCGTCGTCTACGTGCACGCCCGCGACGACGTGCTCATCCGGCGCTACGAATCGGTCCGCCGCGAGCACCCGCTGCAGGGCAGCGGCCGGCTCATCGACGGCATCGAGGCCGAGCGGGAGCTGCTCACCGGCATCGCGGGGGAGTCCGACCTGTGGGTCGACACCAGCGACCTGAACGTGCACCAGCTGCGCGACACGCTGGAGGCCGCGTTCGTCGAGGACGGTGCCCCGCCGGAGGTCGTGGCCACCGTGCTCAGCTTCGGGTTCAAGTACGGCCTGCCGCTGGACGCCGACCTCGTCGTCGACGCCCGCTTCCTCCCCAACCCGCACTGGGTGCCCGAGCTGCGATCGCGCACCGGGCAGGACACCGCGGTGCGCGACTACGTGCTCGGCCAGGACCACGCGGCCGAGTTCATCGACGGCTACATGCGCGTGCTCGACCTGCTCCTGCCCGGGTACCGGCGCGAGGGGAAGCGCTACCTGACCCTCGCCGTCGGCTGCACCGGCGGCAAGCACCGCAGCGTCGCGATCGCCGAGGAGTTCGCCCGCCGGCTCAACGCGCTGGGCGTGCCCACCACGCCCCGGCACCGCGATCTGGGGCGCGAGTAGTGGTCGCGCCCGGTGAGGCACCGCTCCGCGTCCCAGCGCCCCGTGTCGTGGCGCTCGGCGGCGGCCACGGTCTCGCCGCGTCGCTGGCGGCCTGGCGGCGGCTGACCGAGGACCTGACGGCGGTGGTGACCGTCGCCGACGACGGTGGCTCCTCGGGCCGCATCCGTCGCGAGATGCCGGTGCTGCCACCCGGTGACCTGCGGATGGCGCTCGCGGCGCTCGCCGGGGAGGAGGGCAGCGCCCCGCAGGTCGCCCAGCTGCTGCAGCACCGGTTCGGCGGCAGCGGGGTGCTCGCCGGCCACCCCGTGGGCAACCTCATGCTCACCGGGCTGACCGAGATGCACGGCGGCGACAGCGTGCGGGCCCTCGGCGTGCTCGAGCAGCTCCTGGGCGCCCGGGGCCGGGTGCTGCCGATGGCGGAGGTCCCGCTGGACCTGGTGGCCACCGTGGCGAGCACCGACCCCGACGACCCGCAGGAGACCCGCCGGATCCGCGGGCAGGTGGCCATCGCCTCGACCCCGGGCCGGGTCCGTGACATCCGCGTCTCCCCGGCCGACCCACCGGTGCCCGAGCCGGTGCTGACGGCGATCGCGCGCGCCGACGTCGTCTGCCTGGGGCCCGGCTCCTGGTACACCTCGGTGCTGCCGCACCTGCTCGTGCCACGGTTGCGGGCGGCGCTGGCGGCCAGCCCGGCGCGGGTCGTCGTCGTGCTCAACCTGGAGCCGCAGCCCGGGGAGACCGACGGCTTCTCCCCGCAGGAGCACCTCGCCGTGCTCCAGGCACATCTGGGAGGCGTGTCGTTGCACACGGTGATCGCGGATGCGGCTGCAGTTGTTGACCGGCGTGGTCTCCTGTCTGCTGTGCAGGGATGCGGGGCAGAACTGGTGCTGGCACCGGTCGCCGCGTCCGACGGAACACCACAGCACGACCCGGCGCGGCTCGCCGCGGCACTGGCCTCCGTGGTCGGTGCGCGGTGAACGGACGGCGGGGAGTCGGGCACCGGGGCACCGGTGGCCGACAGGCACACCTGGGGGAGAGGGAACACCGCTGATGGCGATGACGGGATGCACGAGGACCGGTCGCTCCGTGCGGGCACGGGGGTGGACGACATGGCGATGACGGCGATGGTGAAGGACGAGCTCTCCCGCGTGGAGTGCACCAGGACGTCCGAGCGCAAGGCCGAGGTGACGGCGCTGCTGCGGTTCTCCGGGGGGCTGCACATCGTGGGCGGCCGGGTGGTGATCGAGGCCGAGCTGGACACCGGCTCGGTGGCCCGCCGGCTGCGCCGCGACATCAGCGAGGTCTACGGCTACACCAGCGGGGTGAGCGTGCTGGCCGGCGGCAACATCCGCCGCGGCGTGCGCTACCTGGTGCGGATCGCCAAGCACGGTGAGGGCCTGGCCCGGCAGACCGGCCTGGTCGACCAGCGCGGCCGGCCGGTGCGCGGGCTGCCGCCGTCGGTCGTCTCCGGCGGGATCGGCGACGCCGAGGCCGCCTGGCGCGGCGCCTTCCTGGCGCACGGCTCGCTGACCGAGCCCGGGCGCTCGTCCTCGCTCGAGGTCACCTGCCCCGGCCCCGAGGCGGCCATGGCGCTGGTCGGGGCGGCCCGCCGGCTCGGCATCGCCGCCAAGGCCCGCGAGGTCCGCGGCACCGACCGGGTCGTCGTCCGCGACGGCGACGCCATCGGCGCCCTGCTCACCCGGATGGGCGCGCACGACGCGGTGCTGGCCTGGGAGGAGCGGCGGATGCGCCGCGAGGTGCGGGCCACCGCGAACCGGCTGGCCAACTTCGACGACGCCAACCTCCGCCGCTCCGCGCGCGCCGCGGTCGCCGCCAGCGCGCGGGTCGAGCGGGCGCTGGAGATCCTCGGTGAGGACGCGCCCGAGCACCTGCTGGTCGCCGGGCGGCTGCGCCTGGAGTTCGGTCAGGCCTCGCTGGAGGAGCTCGGCCAGCGCGCCGACCCGCCGATGACCAAGGACGCTGTTGCCGGGCGCATACGGCGTCTGCTGGCGATGGCCGACAAGCGCGCCAAGGACCTCGGCATCCCGGACACGGAATCCGTGGTCACGGACGACATGCTCGCTCAGTAACGGCGGGACTGCTCCTGCCTCGGCCCCGTTCCGAGGAGGACGGGGTCCGTGCAGAGACGTCAGCGACGTCTTCCTGACCTGGTCGGGAAGACGTCGCTGACGTATTCCGGGGCGCGGTGGCCGGTCCACCCGGGGGCGTCGGGCGGGCCGCGGGGGCCGATAGGGTGTGCCCGGAATGTGGCTGCGCGCACGCGCGGCCCACGGTGCCGCTGGGCCGACCGGCTCGGTGAGGGCAACACGGTCTGGGAGGTCCGCAGTGACGGTACGGGTCGGGATCAACGGGTTCGGCCGGATCGGCCGCAACTTCTATCGGGCAGCGGCCGCCAGCGGTCAGGACATCGAGATCGTCGCGGTCAACGACCTGACCACGAACGAGACGCTGGCCCACCTGCTCAAGTACGACAGCATCCTGGGCAAGCTGGCCGAGGACGTCACCGTCGTGGACGGCGGCATCAAGGTCGGCGAGAAGACCATCAAGGTGCTGGCCGAGCGTGACCCGGCCAACCTGCCCTGGGGCGAGCTGGGCGTCGACGTGGTCGTCGAGTCCACCGGGTTCTTCACCAAGGCCGACGACGCGCGCAAGCACGTCGACGCCGGTGGGGCCAAGAAGGTCGTGATCTCCGCGCCGGCCACCGGCGACGACCTGACGATCGTGATGGGCGTCAACCACGAGCAGTACGACGGCTCGCAGACGATCATCAGCAACGCGTCCTGCACCACCAACTGCCTGGCCCCGCTGGCCAAGGTCCTCAACGACGCCTTCGGCATCGAGCGTGGCCTGATGACCACGATCCACGCCTACACCGCCGACCAGAACCTGCAGGACGGCCCGCACAAGGACCTGCGCCGCGCCCGAGCCGCCGCGCTGAACATCGTGCCGACCTCCACCGGTGCGGCCAAGGCCATCGGCCTGGTGCTCCCGGAGCTCAAGGGCAAGCTCGACGGCTACGCGCTGCGCGTCCCGGTGCCGACCGGTTCGGCCACCGACCTCACCGTCACCCTCTCCCGCGAGGTCACGGTCGAGGAGGTCGACGCCGCCTACAAGGCCGCGGCCGCCGGTCCGCTGGCGCCGTACCTGGTCTACACCGACGCGCCGATCGTCTCCTCCGACATCGTGACCGACCCGGCCTCCTGCATCTACGACGCCGGCCTGACCAAGGTCTTCGGCAACCAGGTCAAGGTCGTCGGCTGGTACGACAACGAGTGGGGCTACTCCAACCGGCTGGTCGACTCCGTCGTCCTGGTCGGCAGCAAGCTCTCCTGACCATGCGTTCCGTCGACGAGCTCATCGCCGGCGGGGTCTCGGGTCGGCGCGTGCTGCTGCGCGCCGACCTGAACGTCCCGCTGGACAAGAAGACCGGCGCGATCACCGACGACGGCCGGATCCGGGCCAGCCTGCCGACGATCACCGCACTGCGGGACGCCGGCGCCCGGGTCCTGATCGCCGCGCACCTGGGCCGCCCCAAGGGCGAGCCGGACCCGCGGTTCTCGCTGGCCCCGGTGGCCGCGCGGCTCGGTGAGCTGCTGGGCACCGCGGTGCCGCTGGCGGCCGACGTCGCCGGTCCCGACGCCTCGGCCAAGGCCGCGGCCCTGGCCGACGGCGACGTCCTGCTGCTGGAGAACGTCCGCTTCGAGGCCGCCGAGACCAGCAAGGACGACGCCGTCCGCGGCGAGCTGGCCGACCGGCTCGCCGGGCTGGCCGAGCTCTACGTCGACGACGCGTTCGGTGCGGTGCACCGCAAGCACGCCTCGGTGTTCGACGTCGCGCAGCGGCTGCCGCACGCGGCCGGCCGGCTGGTCGCCCGGGAGCTCGAGGTGCTCACCCGGCTCACCGAGAGCCCGGAGCGGCCCTACGTGGTCGTGCTCGGCGGCTCGAAGGTCAGCGACAAGCTGGGCGTGATCGAGGCGCTGCTGCCCAAGGTCGACCGGCTGCTGATCGGCGGGGGGATGACGTACACCTTCCTCGCCGCCCGCGGCCTGGAGGTCGGCACGTCCCTGCTGGAGGCCGACCAGGTCGAGACCTGCCGGCGGCTGCTGGCCGAGGCCGGCGACCGCATCGTGCTGCCGGTCGACGTCGTCGTCACCCCGGAGTTCAGCGCCGACGTGCCGACCCGGGTGCTGCCGGCCACCGAGATCCCGGCCGACGAGATGAGCCTGGACATCGGCCCGGAGAGCGTCGCGCTCTTCACCGAGGCGCTGTCCGGTGCGCACACCGTGTTCTGGAACGGGCCGATGGGCGTCTTCGAGCTGGCGCCGTTCCAGGGCGGCACCCGCGGGGTCGCGCAGGCCGTCGGCGCCGTCGAGGGGCTCTCCGTCGTCGGTGGCGGTGACTCGGCCGCGTCCGTGCGGCAGCTCGGCCTCGACGAGGGCGCCTACGGGCACATCAGCACCGGCGGCGGCGCGTCGCTGGAGTACCTCGAGGGCCGGGCGCTCCCCGGCCTGACGGTGCTGGCCGACTGATGGCGCGCACGAGGGAGACCCGTCCGGTCCGCGAGGGGCGTCGCCCGCTCATCGCCGGCAACTGGAAGATGCACCTGACGCACCTGGAGGCCATCGGCCTGGTGCAGAAGCTGGCCTTCTCGCTGAAGGAGCAGCAGCTGGAGGCGGCCGAGGTGGTCGTGGTCCCGCCGTTCACCGCGTTGCGCAGCGTGCAGACGCTGGTGGCCGGGGACAAGCTGGAGATCGGCTACGGCGCGCAGGACATCTCGGCGCACGACTCCGGGGCCTACACCGGCGAGGTGAGCGGGGTGATGCTGGCCGCGCTGGCCTGCCGGTACGCGCTGGTCGGGCACTCCGAGCGGCGCACGCTGCACGGTGAGGACGACGCGGTGGCCGCGGCCAAGGTCCAGGCCGCGCTGCGGCACGGGATCTCGCCGATCCTGTGCGTGGGGGAGGGGCTCGACGTCCGCCGGGCCGGCACCCACGTGCCGCACTGCACCGCCCAGCTCGACGCGGCCCTCGACGGCCTCACCGCCGAGCAGGTCGTCGGCGCCGACGGCGCCGGCCCGGGCATCGTGATCGCCTACGAGCCGGTGTGGGCCATCGGCACCGGCGAGGTGGCGACCCCGGATGATGCGCAAGAGGTCTGTGCGGCGCTGCGGGCGCGGCTCGCCGAGCGCTTCGGCACCGGCACGGCCGCCCGCGTCCGTATCCTCTACGGGGGATCGGTGAAGGCCGGCAACACGGCCGGCATCCTCGCCGGGCCGGACGTCGACGGCGCGCTCGTCGGCGGTGCCAGCCTGGACGCTGACGAGTTCGCATCGATCTGCCGACACGCCGCCGACGGGAGCTGACCGCCGCCGGCACTGACCCGGGCGGAGCAGCACCACGGTGATGCACAGCAGGAACCGACGGCCGGTCCGTCGTCGCACCCGAGAGGGCGTGACGCGGCCGGTCGTCGCGCTGGCGGCCCTGCTGGCGCTCGCCGTCCTCGCCGGGTGCGGCACCGGCAACACCGGGGTGGCCGGGGTGCCCACCCAGAGCGGCGAGGCCAACAGCGGCGTCGCCGGCGTGCGGAACCCCTCGGACGAGCCCGGTGGCACGCTCCGCCTGCTGGCCGGGGAGATCGACAGCCTGGACCCGCAGCGCTCCTACGTGCCCGGTGTGTGGAACCTGATGCGGTTGTACGCGCGCACGCTGGTCACCTGGTCCACCGAGCCGGGGAACACCGACGAACTGGTGCCCGACCTGGCCACCGACCTCGGCACCACCACCGACGGCGGCCGGACGTGGACCTACACCCTCCGCGAGGGCGTGCGGTTCGAGACCGGCCGCCCGATCACCTCCCGCGACGTCAAGTACGGCATCGAGCGGTCCTTCGCCTCCGACGTCGTGGTCGGTGGGCCCACCTACGTCGTCGACCTGCTCGACGACCGTGCCGACCCGTACGCCGGGCCCTACCAGGACGAGACGCCCGACCGGCTCGGGCTGCCGGCGATCGCCACCCCGGACGACCGGACGATCGTCTTCACCCTCACCACGCCGACCCCGGACTTCCCGTTCGTGCTGGCGCTGCCCTCCAGCAGCCCGGTGCCGGCGGAGAACGACACGGCGGGCAGCTACGGCGCCGACCCGATCTCCTCCGGCCCCTACGCGGTCACCTCGGTTGACCCGCAGACCGGGGTGGTGCTGGAGCGGAACCCCGAGTGGGACCCGGCCACCGACGACGTCCGCACCGCGCTGCCGGACCGGGTGGTGGTGCGCAGCGGGCTGTCCAGCTTGGCCCGCGACCAGGCGCTGCTCGCCGGCTCGGCGGACATCGACCTGTCCGGCTCGGGCGTGCAGGAGGCCACCACCGCCCGGCTCGTCGACCGCGGTCTCGGCGGCCGCATCGACGACGTCACCACCGGCTCGCTGCGCCTGCTCGCGCTGCCCACCACGGTCGCGCCGATGGACAACGCCGAGTGCCGGGCCGCGGTCGCCGCGGTCGTCGACCGGCGCGAGGTGCAGGAGGCCCTGGGCGGGGCGGGCAACGTGGTGCGCACGTCCACGTTGTGGCCACGGGCGCTGGACGGCGGTCCGGACGAGGCGGACGCCGAGCCGGACCTGGCGACCGCCCGGGAGAAGCTCGCCTCCTGTGGCCACCCGAACGGCTTCAGCACCGTGTTCGCCGTGCCGGACGTGCCCACGATCGTGGAGATGGCCGGCGTGGTCGCCGCGCAGCTCGCCGAGGTGGGCATCCAGGCCGAGGTGCGCCCGCTGGACCCGGCGACCTACTACGCCACCGACATCGGCAACCGGGACGCGGTGACCGCCGGCGGGTACGGCCTGGTGCTGGCCACCTGGACCGCGGACTTCCCGACGCCTGCGTCCTTCCTGGTGCCGTTGGTCGACGGGCGGTCGCTCCGGCCGGTCGGCAACACCAACTACGCGCGGCTGGACGACCCGCAGGTGAACGGGCTGGTCGACGCGGCCCGGGCGGCGGCCGAGCCGGCGATCGCGGCCGATGCGTGGCGGCAGGTGGTGCGGGCGGTCGACCAGACCTTCACCTACGTGCCGCTGGCCGAGAACCGCGTGCAGCTGCTGGCCGGGCAGCGGCTGCGCAACGGCCTGGTCATGCAGCCCTACGGCGGCTACGACGTCGCCACCGCCGGCGTGCGCTGACCGTCCGAGGCGGACGGCGGCGAGGGCGGGGCCGGCGCCGGCTGGCGGTCGCACTGCGCGGCATCGGTTAGGCTGGCAGGTCGAGAGCCCCCCACGGCTGGGGTCCACGCCCCACACCCCCGGTCCACGGGACAGGAGACGAACGAACTGTGATCGAGACGGCCCTCAACGTGCTGCTGGTGCTGCTGAGCATCGGGCTGATCGTGCTGATCCTGCTGCACCGCGGCAAGGGCGGTGGCCTGTCGTCGATGTTCGGCGGCGCGGCCGCGTCCTCGCTGGCCGGCAGCTCGGTGGTGGAGAAGAACCTCAACCGCGTCACCGTGCTCTTCGGGATCCTCTGGACCGTCTGCATCGTCGCCCTGGGCATCCTCATCAAGGCCTGATCCCGGTGGCAGGACCCCGCCGCTCGCGAGCTCGCGGCGGGCCGCTGGAGGCCGCGGTGCACGCAGTCCGGTGTTCGATCGCGTGCCGGTACTGACGGTGTCCGCATCGTGACCTGTGCAACCTCTGTCAGGCCCTAGACTGCCCGCGCGGTGATCATCTCGTCACCGCCGACGGAGCCGACGTCAGGGGGCCGTTCATGGCTGGTGGGAACGCGATCCGGGGCAGCCGAGTGGGTGCTGGTCCGATGGGGGAAGCCGAGCGCGGTGAGGCGGCGCCGCGCCACCGCGTCGGGTTCTGGTGCGCCAACGGGCACGAGTCGCGGATCGCCTTCGCGGCCGACATCGAGGTGCCCGAGACCTGGGACTGCCCGCGTTGCGGACTGCCGGCCGGTACCGACCAGCAGAGCCCGCCGCCGGCGCCCCGGACCGAGCCGTACAAGACGCACCTGGCCTACGTGCGAGAACGGCGAACCGACGAGGACGGGGACGCGCTCCTCGAGGAGGCGCTGACCCGGCTGCGCGCCCGCCGCGGCGCCTGAACGACCGCCGTCTGAACGATCGCAGCTGCTGAACGACAGAGGCCCGGGTGCGGAGAGCACCCGGGCCGCTGTCGGTCCGCGGAGGACGCCTACCCGCGGGGGAGCAGGCTCGCCGCGGCCTCGTCCAGCAGCCAGCGGGTCGCCCGCGTGCCGCGCGCCCCGGCGGCCGGGATCTCCAGCGGGGTGGCCCCGGAGAGCGCCCGGGCGACGGCCTCGGCCTTGCCCTCGCCGCTGACCAGCAGCCACACCTCCTCCGCGGAGGTGATCGCGGAGAAGCCCAGGCTCACCCGGGTCGGCGGCGGCTTCGGGCAGTCGCGGACGGCCACCACCGGCCGGTCGTCCCGGGCGGCGGGGGAGTCGGGGAAGATCGACGCCACGTGGCCCTCGGGCCCCATCCCCAGCAGCAGCACGTCGAAGCGGGGCAGCTGGAGGACCCCGTCGCCCCCCACCGCTCGCGAGCTCGCGTCGGGGCCCTGCGGCGGGGCCATCAGCTCGGGTCGCGTTGCCGCCGCGGCCAGTTCCCCGGCGTACCAGGCGGCGGCGTCCTCGGGCTCGTCGAAGCCGGCGTCGGACGACGGGATGGCGTGCACCCGCTCGGGCGGGATGCCGGCCGGCAGGACGAGCGTCTGCCGGGCACCCAGCTCGTTGCGGTCACTGGAGTCGGCGGGGACGAACCGCTCGTCGCCCCACCACACGTCGACCGCGGTCCAGTCGACGACGGCGTGCTCGGGCTCGGCCACCAGGTCGGCGACCCGCTGCAGCACCGCGGTGCCGATCCCGCCGCCGGTGACGACGACCGACGCGGTGCCGTGGACGGCCTGGGCGGCGGCCAGCCGCGCGACGAGCGCGGAGGCCACGGACCGGGCCAGCCGGTCGGCGTCGGGCTCGATGACCACGTCGGGGGTGGGCCGCCCCTCGGCGGCCAGCGCCTCGTCGACCCGGTCGCCGGGTGACTCGTGGCTCGTGGGTCCCTGGTCCGTGGGTCCCTGGTCCGTGGATCCCTGGCTCATCGCCGTCCCGCCTTCTTGGCCGGCCGCGCCGCGGTGGGCTGCACGACCTGCTGCTCGTCGGAGTCGTCGGCGGGGGAGTCGTGCTCGCCGCTCTCCGCGATCTCGTCGGTGTCCCCGGGGGTGTCGGGCACGGTGGGGGCCGGTGCGGCCGCCGTCCCCTCCGCGTCGGGCACCTCCGCCTCCGCCGCGTTCAGCTCGGACTCGGCTGCGGCGGCCGACTGGTCCGGGCGCATCGGGTCGTACCAGACGTGCTCGCGGCAGTCCGGGCGGTCGGAGAGCCCGGAGAGCCCGGACACCGCCTCCAGCGCCTCGCTGTAGGGCTCGTCCGGGTCCAGCCGGCGCAGCTCCTCACCGATCAGCTCGCCCAGGCTGCGGTCGGGCAGCGCGACGACGGACTCCGGCCGGAACGGCTGGTCGATGACCGCGCCGCCCTTGCGGTCGTCCTGCAGCCGCACCTCCTCGTCCTGGTCGAGCCGGAGGACGACCGAGTCGATGCCGCGCGGGCCGGTGGCCCGCGGGGTCGGCACCACCTCGACCGGACACCCGCACCGCGAGGAGATCCAGCCGGCGACCAGCTGGGCCGTGGCGTTGCCGGGGTCGCCCTCCACCCGTGCGCCCAGCACCCGGACCGGCTCGCCTCGGCGGCCGGCGACCGCATCCAGCGTCGAGGCGAGCGTGGCCCGCCACGGGGTGCTGCGGGTCCAGGAGATGTCGGTGTCGCCGGGGTGGTAGTCGTGCGCCCGGTTGCGCAGCGCGGCGACCGGGTCCGGCGCCATCGAGGAGTCGGTGATGCGGCGACCGGCGATGACGCCGAGCGCGTCACGGGCGATCTGGTCCGGCGGGGTCTCGTGCCACCAGGTGACCACCGGGGCGTCGGCGGCCAGCAACGGCAGCACGACCGACTCGGCGTGCAGGCCCAGCCGGCCGTACATGCGCATCACGACGGCCTCACCAGGACCGAGCCGCCCGCCGATGAGCACCTCGGCGTCCAGCCGGGGCACGGGGGCCTCCACCTGGCGGCGGACGACGATGAGCAGCCGGCAGGGGTGCTCCTCGGCGGCCGACGCGGCGGCCTGCTCGGCCTCGGCGACCCGGCGCTCGTCGGCGACGACCACCAGGGTCAGGGCGACGCCGCTCATCACGGCGCCGCCGGTGCGGCGCTGGGCCGCCAGTTCCTTGACCACCGCGGATCCGGTGGTGTCCCACAGCGTGGTCACGAGGTCAGCTCCTCAGCTCGCGAGGGGTGGAGCAGGACAGAGGTCACGGTCGGCGCGGGTCAGGGTCTGCGCCATGCCCGGCCTTCGGCCTCGAGCATCGCGTCGGCGGCCCGCGGGCCCCATTCGCCGGCCCGGTAGGAGTGCGGGGTGGTGCCGGTCCAGAAGGCCTCCAGCGGGTCGATGACCGCCCAGGAGGCCTCGACCTCGGCGTTGCGCGGGAACAGCGTGGCGTCGCCGAGGAGCACGTCCAGCAGCAGCCGCTCGTAGGCCTCGGGGCTGGCCTCGGTGAACTGTTCGCCGTAGAGGAAGTCCATCGCGACGTCGCGGACCTCCATCACGCTGCCGGGCACCTTCGAGCCGAACTTCAGCGTGACGCCCTCGTCGGGCTGCACCCGGATCACCAGCTGGTTGTGGCCCAGCTCCTCGGTGTCGGTCGGGGCGAAGGGGAGGTGCGGAGCGCGCCGGAAGGACAGGGCGATCTCGGTGACCCGGCGGGGCAGGCGCTTGCCGGTGCGCAGGTAGAACGGCACCCCGGCCCAGCGGCGGGTCTCGACGCCGAGGCGGACGGCGGCGTAGGTCTCGGTCGTCGACGCCGGGTCGACGCCGTCCTCCTGCTGGTAGCCCTTCGCCCGCTGGCCGGCGAGCCAGCCCTGCTCGTACTGGCCGCGGATGGCGAATTGCGCCATGTCGCCGTCGGCGGGGATGGAGATGGCCCGCAGCACCTTGAGCTTCTCGGTGCGGATCTCCTCGGCGGAGAACTCGACCGGCTCCTCCATGGCGGTCAGTGCGAGCAGCTGCAGGAGGTGGTTCTGCAGCACGTCGCGGGCGGCGCCGGTCTTCTCGTAGAACCCGGCGCGCCCGCCGATGCCGACGTCCTCGGCCATGGTGATCTGGACCGAGTCGACGTGGTGACCGTTCCAGATCGGCTCGAACAGCGTGTTGGCGAAGCGGAGGGCCAGCAGGTTCTGGACCGTCTCCTTGCCGAGGTAGTGGTCGATCCGGAAGACGTCGTCGGCGGTGAAGACCGAGTCGACCAGCGCGTTCAGCTCGCGGCTGGAGGTCAGGTCGGTGCCGAAGGGCTTCTCGACCACGACCCGGCGCCACCGTTCCGGGGTGCTCTCGGCCATGCCGGTGCGCTGCATCTGCTTGAGCACGACCGGGAACAGCGCGGGCGGGATCGACAGGTAGAACGCGGCGTTGCCGCCGATGCCGTGGCTGCCCTCGAGCTCGGCAAGGTTCTCGGCGAGCTCGTCGAAGGCGTTGTCGTCGTCGAAGGAGCCCTGGACGAAGCGGACGCTGTTGGCCAGCCGCTCCCAGACCTCCTCGCGCCACGGGGTGCGCGCGTGCTCGCGGGCGGCCGACCGGGCGAGCTCGGAGAACTCGACGTCACCCCAGTCGCGGCGGGCGAAGCCGAGCAGGGCGAAGTTGGTGGGGAGCAGGCCGCGGTTGGCCAGGTCGTAGACGGCCGGCAGGAGCTTCTTGCGCGAGAGGTCACCGGTGATCCCGAAGACGACGAGAGCGCAGGGCTCGGGAACTCGGGGCAGCCGCCGGTCCCGGGGATCGCGCAACGGGTTGGTGGACATCGTCTCCGTCCTCGATCGCTGGGCGACCCGCCGTCCGGCCCGGAGGACCGGGCGGGACGGCGGGTCGGTGGTGCGGGGTGGTTCAGGTGGTGCGGTGCGGGTGCGCCGGGAGCCGGCGCACCGTCACTTCTTGTCCTGCAGCTGCTCCTGCACGGAGCCGGTCAGCTCGTCCCAGGCGTCGACGAACTTCTGCACGGCCTCGTCCTCGAGCACGCGGAAGACGTCGTCGAGGTCGACGCCGGCGTCGGTGACGGACTTCATCACCTGGGCGGCGTCGGCGTAGGCCGACTGCACCGGGGTGCCGGCCTGGCCGTGGTCGGCGTAGGCCTGCATCGTCTTCTCCGGCATGGTGTTGACCGTGTCCGGGGCGATCAGCTCGGACAGGTACAGCGTGTCGGAGTACTCCGGGTTCTTCACCCCGGTCGAGGCCCACAGCGGACGCTGCTTGCTGGCGCCCTTGGCCTCCAGCGCCTTCCAGCGGTCGGAGGAGAACACCTCCTCGTAGGCCTGGTAGGCCAGCTGGGCGTTCGCCACGCCGGCCTTGCCCTTGAGCGAGGCGTCGGCACCCGAGGCGTCCAGCCGCTTGTCGATCTCGGTGTCCACGCGGGACACGAAGAACGAGGCGACCGACTCGATGCCGTCGAAGGAGGCGTCCGGGTTCTCGGCCAGGCGCTTCTCGAGGCCGGCGATGTAGGCCTCCATGACCGCCTTGTACCGCTCGAGGCTGAAGATCAGCGTCACGTTCACGCTGATGCCGGCCGCGATCGTCTCGGTGATCGCGGGCAGCCCCTCGACGGTGGCCGGGATCTTGATGAACAGGTTCGGCCGGTCGACCAGCCACCACAGGTGCGCAGCCTCCGCGGAGGTCGCGTCGGTGTCCCGGGCCAGGCCCGGGGCCACCTCCAGCGACACGCGGCCGTCGCGGCCGGTGCGCGCGGCGACCGGCGCGAGCAGGTCGCACGCGTCCCGGACGTCGGCGGCGGTGATGGTGCGCAGCGCCTCCTCGACGCTCACCTTGCGCACCGCCATGGCGTGCAGCTGGTCGTCGTAGGACGACGAGCCGCTGATCGCCGCGGCGAAGATCGACGGGTTCGTGGTGACGCCGACGACGCTGTGCTCGTCGACGAGCTGCTGCAGGTTGCCGCTGCGGATGCGGTCGCGGGAGAGGTCGTCGAGCCAGACGGCGACCCCCGCCTTGGACAGCTGTGCCAGGTTCTCGTTCTGGGCCATCTCATGCCCTCCTGTCTGTGTGTGTTCTGCGGCCCCGGTGCAGGGCCCCACGGCGCGCGGAGCGTGTCGTGGGGGGCACCGGGGTCCTTGTTCAGTGGTCGCCGGTGGCGTCGGAGCCGTAGACCCCGCCGCGGGAGACGCCGGCACCGCTGGGGGGAGTGGCACCGGAGGCCGCGGCCGCGATGCTCTCCCGGGCAGCGGCGGTGACCGCCTCGGCGGTCAGGCCGAACTCCTCGTACAGCTTCGAGTAGCTGGCGCTGGCGCCGTAGTGGTTCAGGCCGACGATCCGGCCGGCGTCGCCGACGAACTCACGCCACCCCATGGGGACGCCGGCCTCGACGCTGACCCGCGCCTTGACCGAGGGCGGGAGCACCTCGAGCCGGTAGGCCTCGTCCTGCTCGGCGAACCACTCCCAGCAGGGCAGGGAGACGACCCGGGTCGGGACCCCGGCGGCCTCCAGCTGCTCACGGGCGGCGACGGCGATCTGCACCTCGGAGCCGGTGCCCATGAGGATCACCTCGGGGCTGCCGGTGGACGCCTCGGCCAGCACGTAGCCGCCCTTGGCGACGCCCTCGGCCGAGGCGAACTCGGTCCGGTCGAACACCGGCAGGTTCTGCCGGGACAGCGCCAGGCCGGCCGGCCGGTCGTTGTTCTCCAGGATCGTCCGCCAGGCGACGGCGGTCTCGTTCGCATCGGCCGGGCGGACGAAGTCCAGGCCGGGGATCGCCCGCAGCGCCGCGTAGTGCTCGATCGGCTGGTGCGTCGGGCCGTCCTCGCCCAGGCCGATGGAGTCGTGCGTCCACACGTAGGTCACCGGCAGCTGCATGAGCGCGGCCAGCCGGACCGCACCACGCATGTAGTCGGAGAAGGTGAGGAACGTGCCGCCGTAGACGCGGGTGCCGCCGTGCAGGGCGATGCCGTTCATGACCGCGCCCATGGCGTGCTCACGGACACCGAAGTGCAGCGTGCGGCCGAACGGGCCACCGGTCCACATCTTGGTCTGGCGGCTGGCCGGCAGGAACGAGGGCTCGCCCTTGACCGCGGTGTTGTTGCTCTCGGCCAGGTCGGCCGACCCGCCCCACAGCTCGGGGAGCTCGGGGTAGAGGGCGGCCAGCACCTCACCGGAGGCCTTGCGGGTGGCGACGCCCTTGGGGTCGGCGTCCCAGCTGGGCAGCTTCGCCGCCCAGGCCTCGGGGAGGGTGCGGGTGCTCATCCGCTCCAGCAGCGCCGCCCCCTCGGGCTTGGCCTGCTGCCACGCGTCGAAGTCCGACTGCCAGGCGCGGTGCGCCTCCTGGCCCCGGGTGACGGCCTTGCGGGTGTGCTCGATGACCTCGGGACGCACCTGGAAGGTCTGCTCCGGGTCGAAGCCCAGGATCTCCTTGGTGGCCTTGACCTCGTCCTCGCCGAGCGCCGAGCCGTGCACGGCGCCGGTGTTCTGCTTGTTCGGCGACGGCCAGCCGATGACGGTGCGCAGCACGATGATCGAGGGACGGTTCGTCTCGGCCTTGGCGGCGGCGAAGGCGGCGTCCACGGCGGCGAGGTCCTCACCGTCGTCGACGTGCTGCACGTGCCAGCCGTAGGCCTCGTAGCGCTTGCCGACGTCCTCGGTGAAGGCGACGGTGGTGTCGTCCTCGATCGAGATCTTGTTGTCGTCGTAGACGAGCACGAGGTTGCCCAGCTGCTGGGTGCCGGCCAGCGAGGACGCCTCGCCGCTGACGCCCTCCTCCAGGTCGCCGTCGGAGGCGAAGGCCCAGATGGTGTGGTCGAACAGGCTCTCGCCCTCGGCGGCGTCGGGGTCGAGCATGCCGCGCTCGCGGCGGGCAGCCATCGCCATGCCGACGGCGTTGCCGACGCCCTGGCCCAGCGGGCCGGTGGTGGTCTCGACGCCGGCGGTGTGGCCGACCTCGGGGTGCCCCGGGGTCTTCGAGCCCCAGGTGCGCAGGGCCTTGAGGTCGTCGAGCTCGAGGCCGTAGCCGGCCAGGTAGAGCTGGACGTACAGGGTCAGGCTGGAGTGGCCCATGGACAGCACGAACCGGTCGCGGGCGGCCCAGTTCGGGTCGCTCGGGTCGTGCTTGAGCCACTTCTGGAAGAGCAGGTAGGCGACCGGCGCCATGCTCATCGCGGTGCCGGGGTGGCCGTTGCCGACCTTCTGCACGGCGTCCATGGCCAGCACCCGGGCGGTGTCGATGGCGGCGCGGTCCAGGTCGCCGAAGCCCTCGGGGAGGGTGGGGACGGGCTGGCGCGGGTCGCCGGTGGAGCTGTCGCTGGCAGCTTCGGCCGGGGCCTCGCTGGCGGTGCTCTTGGTTCCGTTGTCGCTGGTCATGTGGCGCTCGGAGCTCCCTCGGGGATAGATCGGTGTCGGACCCGCCCGGGGGGCCAGGGGGTCGACCCACCCCGGGCGGACGACGGTGCACACCACGGCCGCCCCGGTCGGCGCGGTCGGAGGTCGTGAGCGTGGGCGCGCCGTCGTCCTCGACGTCCGCCCTACCCGCATCACGCGCAGAGTCAACGTGATCAAACCCTAGTGGTGCCGAGCCATTCCCCGCGGGAGGCCCGGCTACAGTGGTCGGGAACTCATCCCCCCGGCGGAGAAGGACCTCGTGGTGCTCTGCTGCCCGCGCGACGCCGCGCTCCTGGGCTCCCGGTGACGGCGATCGCCGACCGCTCCGTGCGCCCGGCCCGGACGGTACGTCCGATCCGGTCGACGGTGGCCGCCTACGTGTCGCTGACCAAGCCCAAGCTCGTCGAGCTGCTGCTGGTCACCACGCTCCCGGCGATGATGCTCGCGGCCGGGGGCTGGCCGGGCACCGGCCTGGTCCTGGCCACCCTGGTCGGCGGGATGCTCGCCGCCGGGGCGGCGAACACCGTCAACTGCTGGTACGACCGGGACATCGACCGGCTGATGTCCCGGACCCGGAACCGGCCGATCCCCAGCGGGGTCATCGCGCCTCGCAACGCGCTGGTGTTCGGCGTGATCCTGGCGTGGGTCTCCCTGGTGCTCCTCGGCCTGTTCACCACGCCGCTGGCCACGGCCCTGGCCGCCGCCGCGGTGCTGGCCTACTCGGTGCTCTACACGATGGTGCTCAAGCGCCGGACCCGGCACAACACCGTTTTCGGCGGGCTGCCGGGCGCCGCTCCGGTGCTGATCGGCTGGGCCGCGGTCACCGGCTCGCTGGACTGGCCGGCGTTCGTCTTCTTCGGCATCGTCTTCTGCTGGCAGATGCCGCACTTCTGGGCGCTGGCCAGCAGGTTCCGCTTCGACTACTTCCGCGCCGGGGTGCCGATGCTCTCCGTGGTGGCCGGGCCGGTCACCGTCGGGCGCCAGTCGGTCGCCTGGGCCTGGGGCACCCTCGGCACCTCGCTGCTGATGGTGCCCGTGACGCCGCAGCTGGGCTGGGTCACCGGCATCGCCACGCTTGGCCTGGGTGCCTGGTACGTCGTCGAGTCGCACGCCTGGCTGCGGCGGATCAAGGCCGGCGTCCCCGACCGCCCCATGCGGCTGTTCTCGGTGTCGATCACCTACATGACGCTGCTGTCCATCGCCCTGGTGGCCGACGTCCTCGTCTGAAGAAGGACCACCCTTCCCCCCACGCCTCGCAGGCTCGGCGCGGGCCCCTGAAGGGTGGCCGTTCCAGCGCGTCACCGGGCTCGGCGCGGGCCCCTGAAGGGTGGCCGTTCCCGCGCGTCACCGGGTTCGGCGCGGGCCCGGTCGAACGACGGGCTCCGGGTCAGCGGGTGGCGGCCTCGTGGGCCGGGGTGGCGTCGACGGGGAGCTCGGACGCCGGGCCGCGCACCGACCAGACCAGCCGGGCCGTGTAGACGATGACGAGCACCGCGCCGGCCATGTGCAGCAGCACCAGGGCGGCCGGCAGGTGGGTGAAGTACTGCGCGTAGCCGACGACGCCCTGCAGCAGCTCGACGACCAGCAGGGCGCGGGCGGCGCGCCGCACCCGCTCCGGTGCGTCGGTGGCGTGCAGCGCGACGAGCAGGGCGATGGTGAGCCCGACCAGCAGGAAGACGACGTCGGCGTGCAGCTGGCTCATCAGCTCCGGGTCGAAGCCCATCCGGTCGCCGGTCGGGGTGTCGAACTCGTCGACGTCGCCGCTGTGCGGGCCGCTGCCGGTCACGACCGTGCCGAGCACCTGCACGGCGGCCACGGCCGCGGCGATGCCCCAGGCCAGCCCCGCCAGCGGACGGCGCACCAGCAGCTGGCCGACACCCGGTTCACGGGACCGCAGCCACAGCGTGGTCGCCAGCGCCACCAGCACGGCGGAGAGCAGGAAGTGCGCCGCCACCGTCCAGGGGTTCAGGCCGGTGAGCACGGTGACCCCGCCCAGCAGCGCCTGCGCCGGGACGCCGAGGAAGGTGAGCACGGCCAGCCGGCGCAGGTCGTGGCGGGCCGAGCGGAAGACCGCGACCACCGTGGCGACGGCGACGGCGGCCAGCACGAAGGTGAGCAGCCGGTTGCCGAACTCGATGAGCCCGTGACCGGCCATCTCCGGCGTCGTCACGAAGCTGTCGTCGGTGCACCGCGGCCAGGTCGGGCAGCCCAGACCCGAGCCGGTCAGGCGGACGGCACCGCCGGTGACCACGATCAACCCGTTCGCGACCACGTTGGCCAGGGCGATGCGGGTGACGGTCGAGGGGCGCACCGAGGCCGAGCGGACCGAGCTGGGAAGAACTGGCACGCCCTCGATGCTATCCACTGCGGTGCCCCCACCGGCCCGCCGCGAAGGCCGCCGGTGCCCGCCCCGGCCCCGCCACCGGCGGCCGATCGCTGATCAGGCCGTCGAGGTGCAGTGCGCCCGGTTCGGGTAGGTGAGCACCGCCACACCGACACGAGAGGCGGCCATCGACTGATGAGCAGCGGTTTTCCGGGCGGTCCCTTCGGAGGCAGCCCGTTCGACGACTTCTTCCAGGCCTTCCTCGGCCCGGGCAGCGGCCCCGGTGCGCGCCGGGGCATGCAGCGGGTGGACATCACCCAGCTGCTGAGCTCGCACTCCCGGGAGGTGGTCTCCGCAGCGGCGCGGCAGGCCGCGGAGTGGGGCAGCCCGGACCTGGACACCGCCCACCTGCTGTGGGCACTCGCCGGCCACGAGCCGACCCGCACCCTGCTGGCCCGCAGCGGCGCGGACGTCGACGGCCTGCGCGACGCCCTGGCCGCGGAGCTGGGCGGCGGCCAGCCCACCGGCCAGCCGCCGGCCCTGACCCCGGCGGCCAAGCGGGCCCTGCTCGACGCGCACCAGGTGTCGCGCGCCAGCGGCTCCACCTACATCGGCCCCGAGCACCTGCTGTTCGCGCTGGCGCTGAACCCGGAGTCCGGCGCCGGCCGGGTGCTGGGCGGTGCCCGGGTGACCCCGGAGGCGCTGCAGCGGGCCGCCGCGGGCGGCCCCGTACCGGCCGGCGGTGCCGGTGGGGGAGAGCAGCCCCCGTCGCACACCCCCACCCTGGACGAGTACGGCCGCGACCTCACCGCGCTCGCGCGGGACGGGAAGATCGACCCCGTCATCGGCCGCGCGCAGGAGATCGAGCAGACCATCGAGGTGCTCTCCCGGCGGAACAAGAACAACCCGGTGCTCATCGGCGAGGCCGGCGTCGGCAAGACCGCGATCGTGGAGGGCATCGCCCTGCAGATCGTCGACGGCGACGTCCCCGAGTCCCTGCGCGACCGCCGGCTGGTCGAGCTCGATCTGACCGGTCTGGTCGCCGGCACCCGCTACCGCGGGGACTTCGAGGAGCGGCTGAAGAAGGTGATGGACGAGATCCGGGAGCACAGCGACGAGGTGATCGTCTTCATCGACGAGCTGCACACCGTGGTGGCCGCCGGGGGCTCGGAGGGGTCGGCCGGTGCGGGCAACATGCTCAAGCCGGCCCTGGCCCGCGGGGAGCTGCACGTCGTCGGCGCCACGACGCTGGACGAGTACCGCCGGAACATCGAGAAGGACCCGGCGCTGGAGCGGCGCTTCCAGCCGGTCCTGGTGCCCGAGCCCAGCGTGCTGGACACCATCGAGATCCTGCGCGGGCTGCGGGACCGGTACGAGGCGCACCACCAGGTGCGGTTCACCGACGAGGCGCTGGTCGCCGCCGCGGAGCTGTCCGACCGCTACGTCACCGACCGGCACCTGCCGGACAAGGCGATCGACCTGATCGACCAGGCCGGCGCCCGTACCCGGCTGCGGGTGCGACGGCCCACGACCGACCTGCGCGCGCTGGAGCAGCGCGTGCTGGAGCTGCACCGGGAGAAGGACCAGGCGGTCGCCGCCGAGCAGTACGAGCGCGCCTCCGCGCTGCGCGACGAGTGCCAGGCGGCGCAGGCCGAGCTGGAGCAGGCCCGGTCCGGGGGCGCCGCGGGCATCCCGGAGGTGGGGACGGCGGAGATCGCCGAGGTGGTCTCCCGGGCGACGGGTGTGCCGGTGGCCCAGCTGACCGAGGAGGAGCGCGACCGGCTGCTGCGGCTGGAGGACGTGCTGCACCAGCGCGTCGTGGGTCAGGACGAGGCCGTCGACGTCGTCGCCGAGGCGATCCGCCGTTCGCGGGCCGGCCTGGGCGACCCGGACCGGCCGATCGGCAGCTTCCTGTTCCTGGGCCCGACCGGCGTCGGCAAGACCGAGCTGGCCCGGGCGCTGGCGGAGGCGCTGTTCGGTGACTCCGACCGGATGGTCCGGCTGGACATGAGCGAGTTCTCCGAGCGGCACACCGTCAGCCGGCTGGTCGGCTCGCCCCCCGGTTACGTGGGGTACGAGGACGCCGGCCAGCTCACCGAGGCGGTCCGCCGCCGGCCGTACTCCGTCGTGCTCCTCGACGAGGTCGAGAAGGCGCACCCGGACGTGTTCAACACGCTGCTGCAGCTGCTGGACGACGGCCGGCTCACCGACTCCCAGGGCCGCACGGTCGACTTCACCAACACCGTGGTGATCATGACCAGCAACCTGGGGTCCGAGGCGATCGTCAACGCCGGCCGGGGCCCGCTGGGCTTCACCGCCAACGGGGACGCCGGCGACGACCTGCGCGACCAGGTGATGCGGCGGCTCCGGGAGGCCTTCCGGCCGGAGTTCCTCAACCGGATCGACGAGATCGTCGTCTTCCGGCAGCTCGAGGCCGAGCAGCTGGCCCGGATCACCGACCTGCTGCTGGAGGAGACCAGACGCCGGCTCAGCGCCCAGGACGTCCAGGTGGAGGTCACGCCGGAGGCGGTCTCCTGGCTGGCGGAGCGCGGCTACGAGCGGCAGTTCGGCGCCCGCCCGCTGCGCCGGGCGATCCAGCGGGAGGTCGACAACCGGCTGTCCCGGATGCTGCTGGGCGGCGAGCTGACGGCGGGCCGCACGGTCCGGATCAGCGTGGTGGACGGCGAGCTGGACCTCGCCGTCGACGACGCGGTCGAGCCCAACACCGTGGCGACTGCGGAGAGCGAGGCTCCGGCCGAGGTGTGAGCTGCCTCTCGGGACGCCCGCAGGTAAGGGGGACCTTGCTTGCGGGCCTCCCGATTAAGCACACAATCGTGTTGTGGAATCCGCTGCGACCCGTGTCCCGACCCCGGCTCCGGCCGGTGCCGGGACCGTGTCGTCGCCGGCTCCGGCGGGAGAGGACGGGCGCACCCGGAACCGGGTGACCGCCCTGCTCCTCGAGCACGGTCCGCAGTCCGCCGCCGAGCTGGCCGCGCGGCTGGGGATCTCCCCGGCCGCCGTCCGCCGGCACCTGGACGGCCTGCTGGCCGCCGGGCAGGTCGCCGAGCGCGAGGCCCCGGCCGGCCGCCGGGGTCGCGGTCGTCCGGCCCGCCGGTTCACGCTCACCGAGGCCGGCCGGGCCTCGTTCCCGCACGCCTACGACGACCTGGCGCTCACCGCGCTCCGCTTCGTCGCCGCCCACGGCGGCCCCGACGCGGTGCGCGAGGTCGCCGAGCTGCAGCTGGCTGGGCTGGAGGAGCGCTGCTCGGCCGCCGTCGAGCAGGCGCAACGGGACGCCGCCGGACCGGTCGACCGGGCCGAGGTGGTCGCCGCCGCGCTCACCACCGAGGGCTACGCGGCCCTGGCGCTGTCCCTCGGCGGGGCCGGCAGCTCCGCCGGTGAGCAGCTCTGCCAGCACCACTGCCCGGTGGCCCACGTGGCCGCCGAGTTCCCCCAGCTGTGCGAGGCTGAGACCGCGGTGATCAGCCGGCTGGTCGGCACCCACGTGCAGCGACTGGCCACCATCGCCCACGGCGACGGGATCTGCACGACGCACATCCCCGCCCACCCGCCCCTGGACCCCGCCCAGCACGCACCGGCTCGCATCACGGCCCCGGGCGGGAACAAAGCCGACCTGCCACACCCTGTACCTGCTGGTCGCGCCTCAGCCGGGACGGCTGGCGCCAGCACTCGATCCACCCCCTCGATCGACCGGGAGAGGACCCCCGCATGACCAGCACCCAGCAGCCGCCGGTGAGCACGCCGATGACGCAGGACGAGACGATCGACGCGCTCGGCCGCTACAAGTACGGCTGGGCGGACGCCGACACCGCCGGCGCCTCGGCCACCCGTGGCATCAACGAGGACGTCGTCCGCGACATCTCGCGCCGCAAGAACGAGCCCGAGTGGATGCTCGAGCGCCGGCTCAAGGCGCTGAAGATCTTCGGCAAGAAGCCCATGCCCGACTGGGGCTCGGACCTCTCCGGCATCGACTTCCAGAACATCAAGTACTTCGTGCGCTCCACCGAGGCCCAGGCCACCACCTGGGACGAGCTGCCCGACGACATCAAGAACACCTACGACAAGCTGGGCATCCCCGAGGCGGAGAAGCAGCGGCTGGTCGCCGGCGTCGCGGCGCAGTACGAGTCCGAGGTCGTCTACCACAAGATCCGCGAGGACCTCGAGGAGCAGGGCGTCCTGTTCCTGGACACCGACACCGCGCTGCGTGAGCACCCGGACCTGTTCCGCGAGTACTTCGGCTCGGTGATCCCCTCCGGGGACAACAAGTTCGCCGCGCTGAACACCGCCGTGTGGTCCGGTGGCTCGTTCATCTACGTGCCGCCGGGCGTGCACGTGGAGATCCCGCTGCAGGCCTACTTCCGGATCAACACCGAGAACATGGGCCAGTTCGAGCGGACCCTCATGATCATCGACGAGGGCGCCTACGTGCACTACGTCGAGGGCTGCACCGCGCCGATCTACAAGACCGACTCGCTGCACTCCGCGGTCGTCGAGATCATCGTGAAGAAGAACGCGCGCTGCCGGTACACGACCATCCAGAACTGGTCGAACAACGTCTACAACCTGGTCACCAAGCGGGCCGTCGCCCACGAGGGCGCGACCATGGAGTGGGTCGACGGCAACATCGGCTCCAAGGTGACGATGAAGTACCCGGCCGTGTGGATGACCGGCGAGCACGCCAAGGGCGAGGTCATGTCCATCGCCTTCGCCGGCGAGGGCCAGCACCAGGACGCCGGCGCCAAGATGGTGCACGCCGCGCCGCACACCTCCTCGACGATCGTGTCGAAGTCGGTTGCCCGTGGCGGTGGCCGCACCTCCTACCGCGGTCTCGTGCAGGTCGACGAGGGCGCCTACGGCTCCAAGTCCACGGTGAAGTGCGACGCCCTGCTGGTCGACACGATCAGCCGGTCGGACACCTACCCCTACGTCGACGTCCGCGAGGACGACGTCGCGATGGGCCACGAGGCGACCGTCTCCCGGGTCAGCGAGGACCAGCTCTTCTACCTGATGAGCCGTGGCCTCTCCGAGGACGAGGCGATGGCGATGGTCGTGCGCGGCTTCGTCGAGCCGATCGCCCGGGAGCTGCCGATGGAGTACGCCCTCGAGCTGAACCGCCTGATCGAACTGCAGATGGAAGGTGCCGTCGGCTGATGTCGAGCCCCGACACGAACACGAACACGACCACCGCCGACGAGCTGGACCCGGAGGCCGTGGCCGCCGCGGAGACCGCGCAGCTGGCCGGGGAGCTCTTCGCCCCCGGCGTGGGGGCGCAGGCCGGCCCGCCGACCACCCCGGCGGCCGGTACCGGGTCCGCCGGCGACACGCCCCCCGGATCGCACTCGCACGGCGGGCCGGCCCCGACCGGTTCGCCGGCCGAGCGGTTCACCTCGACCGACCCCGACGCCTTCGGCGTCGTGACCGGCCGGGAGGAGGAGTGGCGCTTCACCCCGATGCGCCGCATCCGCCCGCTGCTCGACGGTGCGCCGTCCCAGGCGCACCTCACCTGGTCCACCGACCTCCCCGAGGGTGTCGAGCTGACCAGCGTCGAGGCCGACGACCCGCTGCTCAAGGGCCTGCCCGAGCCGGTCGACCGGCTCGCCGCGCTGACCCGCCAGCGCAGCGGTGGCGCGGCCGTGGTCCGGGTCGCGAAGGAGGCCGTG
Organism: Modestobacter roseus; assembly: GCF_007994135.1. Lineage (NCBI taxonomy): Bacteria > Bacillati > Actinomycetota > Actinomycetes > Geodermatophilales > Geodermatophilaceae > Modestobacter > Modestobacter roseus. The sequence continues at coordinate 1,992,661 of NZ_VLKF01000001.1, read as the reverse complement.
CTCGACCGCCCGGTCACCCTCGGCCTGGCCGGCACCGGCTCCGACGACGTCGTGTGGGGCCAGCTGGTCATCGAGGTCGGCGCGTTCGCGCAGGCCACGATCGTGCTGGACCACAGCGGCCTGGCCCGCTACGCCGGGTCGGTCTCCTTCCTGCTCGGCGACGGCGCGCAGGTCACCGTCGTCTCGGTGCAGGACTGGGCCCCCGGCGCGGTGCACGGCGCGCAGTACGACTCCGTCATCGGCCGGGACGCCAGCCTCAAGCAGGTCGCGGTGACCCTGGGCGGCGACCTCGTCCGGCTGGTGAACAACGTGCAGTACGCCGGCCCCGGCGGCTCGGTCGACATGCTCGGCGTCTACTTCGCCGACGAGACCCAGCACCAGGAGCACCGGCTCTGGGTCGACCACGCCACGCCGAACTGCTCCAGCAACGTCGTCTACAAGGGCGGCCTGCAGGGGGAGAAGGCGCACACCGTGTGGGTCGGCGACGTCCGGATCCGCCCGGCGGCCACCGGCACCGACACCTACGAGCTCAACCGCAACCTGGTGCTCACCGACGGCGCCCGCGCCGACTCGGTGCCGAACCTGGAGATCGAGACCGGCGAGATCGTCGGCGCCGGCCACGCCAGCGCCACCGGCCGGTTCGACGACGAGCAGCTGTTCTACCTCTGCTCGCGGGGCATCGACGCCGAGACCGCCCGCCGCCTGGTGGTCCGCGGGTTCTTCGCCGACGTCGTCCAGCAGATCGGCCTGCCCGAGCTGCAGGACCGGCTGATGGGCACCATCGAGCGGCGCCTGGGCGCCCTGCCGGACCTGGACGAGCAGCCGGTCGAGGTCGCCTGAGATGGCGTTCGAACGGGTCTGTGCCCGGTCCGAGGTGCCCGAGGACGGCGCCCTGCGGATCGAGCTCACCGACGTCGACGTCGCGGTGGTGGACTTCGACGGCCAGCTGTACGCCGTCGAGGACCGCTGCTCGCACGCCGACATCCCGCTGACCGAGGGCGATCTCGAGGAGGTCGACGGCGCGCCCACCATCGAGTGCGCGCTGCACGGCTCCTGCTTCGACCTGCGCACCGGCCAGCCCACCAACCTGCCGGCCACCGAGCCGGTCCCCGTCTACCCGGTCCGGGTGGAGGGCGACGACGTGCTGATCGACGTCGACGCCCCGCTCGCGGCCACCCACTGAGGAGCGAGAACCCGTGACCAGCCCCACCGCGACCCCGACCGCCCCCGGCCTGCAGGCCGGCAGCGTCCTGGAGATCCGCGACCTGCACGTCACCGTCGGCGAGGGCGCCGAGGCCAAGGAGATCCTCCGCGGCGTCGACCTGACCGTCCGCGGCGGCGAGACCCACGCGATCATGGGCCCCAACGGGTCGGGCAAGTCGACCCTGGCCTACTCGATCGCCGGGCACCCCAAGTACACGATCACCGGCGGCACGGTGACCCTCGACGGCGAGGACGTCCTCGCGATGACCGTCGACGAGCGCGCCCGGGCCGGCCTGTTCCTGGCCATGCAGTACCCGGTCGAGGTCCCCGGCGTCTCGGTGTCGAACTTCCTCCGCACCGCGGCCACCGCCGTCACCGGCCAGGCGCCCAAGCTGCGCACCTGGGTCAAGGACGTGCGCACCGAGATGGAGAACCTCGAGATGGACTCGGCCTTCGCCGAGCGCAACGTCAACGAGGGCTTCTCCGGCGGTGAGAAGAAGCGCCACGAGATCCTGCAGATGCGGCTGCTGAAGCCGAAGATGGCGATCCTCGACGAGACCGACTCCGGCCTGGACGTCGACGCGCTGCGGATCGTCTCCGAGGGCGTCAACCGGGCCAAGGCCGACAGCCCGGTCGGCGTCCTGCTGATCACGCACTACACGCGGATCCTGCGCTACATCAAGCCCGACTTCGTGCACGTCTTCGTCGCCGGCCGGGTCGTCGAGGAGGGCGGCCCGGAGCTGGCGGAGAAGCTGGAGAACGAGGGCTACGCCGCCTACGTCAAGGACTCCAACGAGCAGGCCGCCGCGGAGGCTGCATCCGCATGACCGAGACCGTCTCGCGTCCCGCCGGGGCGCAGCAGGTGCCGCTCCCGCTGGACGTCGAGGCGATCCGGGCGGACTTCCCGATCCTGTCCCGCACCGTCCGCGACGGGCGCCGGCTGGTGTACCTGGACTCCGGCGCCACGTCGCAGAAGCCGCGGTCGGTGCTCGACGCCGAGCGTGACTTCTACGAGAACCACAACGCCGCCCCGCACCGCGGCGCGCACCAGCTCGCCGAGGAGGCCACCGGCCTCTACGAGGCGGCCCGGGCGAAGGTGGCCGCCTTCATCGGCGCCCCGGAGCGCGAGGTCGTCTTCACCCGCAACAGCACCGAGTCGATCAACCTGGTCGCCTACGCGCTGAGCAACGCGGCGACGGCGAAGGAGCCCGAGTTCCGCCGGTACGCCGTCGGGCAGGGCGACGAGATCGTCGTGACCGAGATGGAGCACCACGCCAACCTGCTGCCCTGGCAGCAGCTGTGCGAGCGCACCGGGGCGACGCTGCGCTGGCTCGGGCTGACCGACGACGGCCGGCTGGACCTCTCCGACCTCGACACGGTGGTCAACGAGCGGACCAAGCTGGTCGCGGTCACCCAGCAGTCGAACATCCTCGGCACGATCAACCCGCTCGGCGGCATCATCGCCCGGGCGCACGAGGTCGGCGCGCTGGTGCTGGTCGACGGCGCGCAGTCGGTGCCGCACCAGCCGGTCGACGTCACCACGCTGGGCGCGGACTTCCTGGTGTTCTCCGGGCACAAGATGCTCGGGCCCACCGGCGTCGGCGTCCTGTGGGGCCGGTACGAGGTGCTCGACGCCCTCCCGCCGTTCCTCACCGGTGGTTCGATGATCGAGGTCGTGCGGATGGAGGCCAGCACCTTCATGCCCCCGCCGCAGCGCTTCGAGGCCGGCGTCCCGATGACCGCGCAGGTGATCGGCCTGGGCGCGGCGGTGGAGTACCTCGAGCGGCTGGGCATGGACAAGGTGCTCGCCCACGAGGAGGCGCTCACCGAGTACGCCCTGGCGCAGCTGCAGGCGATCCCCGGCGTCACCGTGATCGGCCCGCCGGACACGGTGGCCCGGGGTGGCGCGATCAGCTTCACCGTCGAGGGCATCCACCCGCACGACGTCGGCCAGGTCCTCGACGACCTCGGCGTCGAGGTCCGGGTCGGGCACCACTGCGCCTGGCCGGTGGTGCGGCGCTACGGCGTGCCGGCGACCACCCGCGCCACCTTCTACGTGCACACCGGCTACGACGACGTCGACGCGCTGGTCGACGCGGTGCGGGAAGCTCAGCGCTTCTTCGGTGTTGCACCTGCTGTGACCGAGGGCGGGGCGAGCTGATGCAGCTGGAGTCGATGTACCAGGACATCATCCTGGACCACTACCGGAACCCCCACGGGCGCGGTCTGCGCGACCCGTTCGAGGCCGAGGTGCACCACGTCAACCCGACCTGCGGCGACGAGGTGACCCTCCGGGTGCACCTGGAGGGCGACACGATCGCCGACGTCTCCTACGAGGGGATGGGCTGCTCGATCAGCCAGGCGTCGGTCTCGGCCATGTACGACCTGGTGCTCGGCAAGCCGGTGCCCGAGGCGCTGGCCACCGGCGAGCACTTCATGACGCTGATGCAGAGCAAGGGCGACGCCGCCGTGGCCGAGCAGCTGGAGGAGGAGCTGGAGGACGCCATCGCGTTCGCCGGCGTCTCCAAGTACCCGGCCCGGGTCAAGTGCGCGCTGATGAGCTGGATGGCGCTGAAGGACGCGAGCGCCCGCGCGCTGTCCGCAGCCCCGACCGAGGGAGTGAACCGATGAGCGAGACCACCGAGCCGACCCCCGTCTCCGACGGCCTGGTCGGCGGCAAGTCCGCCCTGCTGGAGGACGTCGAGGAGGCCATGCGCGACGTCGTCGACCCCGAGCTGGGCGTCAACGTCGTCGACCTCGGTCTCGTCTACGGCCTGGACGTCGACACCGAGGCCAACGTGGCCATCATCGACATGACGCTGACGTCGGCGGCCTGCCCGCTGACCGACGTCATCGAGGACCAGGCCCGCCAGGCGCTCACCGGTGGCCCCGGCCCCGGTCTGGTCGGCGACATCCGGATCAACTGGGTCTGGATGCCGCCGTGGGGCCCGGACAAGATCACCGACGACGGCCGCGAGCAGCTCCGCGCGCTCGGCTTCCGCGTCTAGCGACACCCGCGTCGACGAGGGCCCGCATCCCCATCGGGGGTGCGGGCCCTCGTGCGTCCTGGCGACACCTGCCCTGGCCGTGGCCAGGACACGGGGGGAGCGGCGCGCTCGATGCCGGGGCGGATCGCTCGCATCCCACTACCGTGCGCGCATGCAGCCTCAGGTCCGGTCGGCAGCGTGGGTCGTCGTGCTGGGTGCGCTCGGGGCCCTGACCGGCTGTGCCGGCGGCGACGGCTCCGGACCCCGGGCGGCCGACGGGGTCGAGGCGAGCGAGATCGCGCGGCAGGCCGCCGAGTCGGCCGGGGTCGACTCGGCGGCGGCGGTCGGCGGCGATGCGCAGACGATGTCCGACGTGTCCCTCGACTCCGTCACCACAGGCGCCACCCACAGTGCCTTCGCCGCCTGTACCGGCGGCGGGAGCATGGACCTCGACCTGCTCGGAGAGGTCGTGACCGTCGACTGCGACGGTGAAGGGCACCGGTTCGACGGCCTCGGGCTCACCGACGACGTGCCGACGTTCCGGGTGGTCCGGCCCAACGACGCCCCGGGCACATGGGGCGTTGCCCTGACGGTGGACTGAGGCAGGCTCCTCGAGGGTGCGAGCACCTCGCGCCCCCGGTCAGTCGCACCCCACGGGCGGTTCGGCGAGCGGCCACGCCTCGACCGCCCCGGCGGGGGCCACCAGGTAGACCTCGCTCGGGTCGTCGCCGGGCGGCAGCTCCAGCCGGACGCCGTCCTCGGTGCCGAAGCCGGTGTCGACGGTGTCGTCGGGCGGGCTGACGTCGCCGTCGAAGGCCGCCGCGAGGGCCGGCGAGACGACCCCGTCGGGATCGCGGACGAACTGGCGGCGCGCACCCGATCCCGGCGGCCAGCTCACGTGCAGGAACAGCGCCGACTCCCAGTCGCAGTGCCCCTCGCCGCGGTACAGGTCCAGCTCGTCCCGGTCGACCGGGACGCCGTCGCGTGTCCAGGAGGCGACGAACGGCGAGTTCGCGCCGCCGCATGCGCCCGTCCCGAGAGCGGCCAGTGCGACGAGGGCGCCGGCCACCCCGCGTCTGCCACCCATGCCGTCAGCGTGGCGCACCGGGGGCCGCGACGGCCAGGCGACACGGAGTGCAGCCGCTGCAACGAACGGGCGTCAGCGCAGGTCGGTGACGCGGGCGAGAGCGGCACGGGCCCGGGTCCGTCGCTCCTCGTAGGCCGCGCCCGCCGCGAGCAGGACGGCGCCGGCGACACCGACCGCGAGCAGGCCGGTCAGCGGCAGGTAGGCCACCACCCGGCCCAGCGCCACCGCGGTCAGCGATGCGGCCCCCACCACCAGCGGGGCTTGCACGCCCCAGCGGCTGCCGGCGACCGCGGTGAGCGTCGCGGCCACGACCACGACCAGCAGCCGGAGCAGGTCGGGTTCGGTGACCGCGAGCCACACGGACGGGACGAACGCGACGACCAGCCCCGGGCCCCAGGCCGGCCAGGAGGCGCCGGTGGCCAGCCGGCGTCCGGAGTACAGCCACAGCACGATCGCGGCCGGCAGGGTGTAGGCCTCCGCCGCGCCGAGGTCGGCTTCCGCGGCGCCGATCCAGGCCGCGACGACCAGCGCGGCGGAGCCGCCCGCGCGGACCGGGGCCCGGTCGGTCACCGTGCCGGCGGCCACGTAGCCCGCGCCGACGACGGCCAGCCCGACCGCCAGGCCGGTCAGGTGCCCGGTGCGGGCCAGGTGCACCAGCCCCAGGACCGCGACCCCGGTGGCGGTCCAGGTCAGCGGCAGCTCCACCCGGTGCCGGCGCAGCGCGGTGGCGGCTCCCAGGCCGAGCAGGCACAGGGCGACCAGCAGGCGGCCGGCCCACACCGGCGCCAGCGTGCCGTCGGCCTCGGCCAGCAGCGCGGCGGCGGCCAGGCAGCCCAGGGCGATCGGCAGCGCGCCCGGCCGGTCGGCCGGCTGCCGGGCCGCGACCACGAGGGCGGGGAGAGCGGCAGCGGCGAGCAGGGCGGCCAGCGCCGACCAGTGCCCCGAGCCGAGCAGCTGCGCGACGGCCAGCCCGGTGAGCACCGCGGCGCAGGCCAGCCCGGTGGGGCGGAGCAGCGCCCGGGGTTCCGGTGACGCCACGGCGCCGACCACGGTCGCGAGCGCCAGGCCGAGGTAGCCGCTGGCCAGCACCCCGGCCAGCCCCGCGGTCTGCAGCAGGCCGGCGAGGGAGGCGCCGGTGACCAGGCCGGCGAGCACCGGCACAGCTGCCGAGGGCCCGAGCAGCGACCGCAGCTCCCGCCGGCGGCGCAGGGCGAGCAGCCCGCCGGCCGCGAGCAGCATCAGCGCCGCCGGCGCCAGGGCGGCGCCCGTCGACTCCGTCGTCCACACCAGCGCGGAGCCCTCGACCACCCCGGTCACCCACCAGGCGGCGGCGGTGACGAAGGTGACCACGGCAACGGCCCGGCGGGCGGCCAGCGTCACCGCGACACCGACGACCGCGGTGCCCAGCACCGCGCTGGCATGCGGGGCCAACGAGAGCCCGGAGCCGGTGAGCGCGCTCAGCACCGCGCCCTGACCGCCTCCCCACGCGGCGATGGGCCAGGTGAGCGTCGACCGCCCGATCAGGCCGAGCACCGCGAACACCGCGGCGAGCAGCAGCAGGAGCGCGCCGGTCGGGGCGCCGGCGCCGTCCCCGGCCGACCACGCGCCCACCGCGGCGAGCACCACGGCGGCCGAGGCGAGGGCCTCCTCGCTGCTGCGGAGTCCCCGGCGGCCGGCCCGCAGCGAGCCCAGGGTGGCGGCGACGGTCAGCACCAGGACCACCAGCAGGCCCGGGACGGAGCTCGCGTCGGTGAGCGACGCGGCGCCGGCGGCGACCACGGCGACCGCTCCGGCCCCGAGCAACACCTGCTGGGGTGCGATGTCCTGGGGCGTGTGGTCGCCGGCGCCGGACTCGGCCGGGGCGGAGGGCGGCGGCAGCGGCCGGCCCAGCGGGGGCGGGTAGTCGACCTCCGGCGACGGCACGGTGGTCCTCCTCCCGGCTGCGACTGCTCCCCGTCACGCTACGGGCGGGGCCGGTCGCCCGCGGGGTGGACGGCGATGACGCCGCACCTGGATGACGCCGCACCTGGATGACGCCGCACCTGGATGACGCCGCACCTGGATGACGCCGCACCTGGATGACGCCGCACCTGGATGACGCCGCACCTGGATGACGCCGCACCTGGATGACGCCGCACCTGGATGACGCCGCACCTGGATGACGCCGCACCTGGATGACGCCGCACCTGGATGACGCCGCACCTGGATGACGCCGCACCTGGATGACGCCGCACCTGGATGACGCCGCACCTGGATGACGCCGCACCTGGATGACGCCGCACCTGGATGACGTCGCACCTGGATGACGTGGAGGTCACCCGGGAAAGGGGTCGGCCGATCGTGGTCGAGCGCCTACCATGGGATCAGTGATCACGACGACCGGCCTCGAACTGCGCGCCGGCGCCCGGATCCTCATCAGCGACGCCGATCTGCGGGTCCAGCCCGGTGACCGCATCGGGCTGGTCGGGCGCAACGGTGCCGGCAAGACCACCACCCTCACCACCCTCGCCGGTGAGCGCGTGCCGCACGCCGGCAAGGTCGACGTGACCGGTGAGCTCGGGTACCTGCCGCAGGACCCCCGCAGCGGCGACCTGGACATCACCGCCAGCGACCGCGTCCTCTCCGGCCGCGGCCTCGACGTCCTCAAGGCCCAGCTGACCAAGGCGCAGGTGGCGATGGCCGAGCCGGCCGACGACGCCGAACGCGACCGCGCGGTGCGCCGCTACGGCCGGCTGGAGGACCAGTTCGCCGCGATGGGCGGGTACGCCGCGGAGTCCGACGCCGCGCGGATCTGCTCCAACCTCGGCCTGCCGGACCGGATCCTCGAGCAGCCGCTGCGCACCCTCTCCGGTGGCCAGCGCCGCCGGGTCGAGCTGGCCCGGATCCTCTTCTCCGACGCCGACACCCTGCTGCTCGACGAGCCGACCAACCACCTGGACGCCGACTCGATCACCTGGCTCAAGGGCTACCTGGCCAGCCACCGGGCCGGACTGATCGTGATCAGCCACGACGTCGAGCTGCTCGAGGCCGTGGTCAACAAGGTGTGGCACCTGGACGCCAACCGGGCGACCGTCGACGTCTACAACCTGGGCTGGAAGCGGTACCTGGACGCTCGGGAGACCGACGAGCGCCGCCGCCGGTCCGAGCGGGCCAACGCGGAGAAGAAGATCGACGCGCTGACCAGCCAGGCCGACAAGATGCGCGCCAAGGCGACCAAGGCCAAGGCCGCGCAGAGCATGGACAAGCGCGCGGCCCGGCTGGCCGCCGGCCTGGCCGACGTGCGGGTGCAGGACAAGGTCGCCAAGCTCCGCTTCCCGACCCCGGCCGCCTGCGGCCGGACGCCGCTGACCGCGGAGGGGCTGAGCAAGAGCTACGGCTCGCTGGAGATCTTCACCGGCGTCGACCTGGCGATCGACAAGGGCACCCGGGTGGTCGTCCTGGGCTTCAACGGTGCCGGCAAGACGACGCTGCTGCGGATGCTGGCCGGCACCGAATCGCCGGACACCGGCGAGGTCAAGGCCGGGCACGGGCTGCGGGTGGGCTACTACGCCCAGGAGCACGAGACCCTGGACATGGACCGCACGCTGCTGGAGAACATGCGGTCGGCGGCGCCGGACAGCACCGACACCGAGCTGCGGCGCATCCTCGGCGCGTTCCTGTTCTCCGGCGAGGCGGTCGACCAGCGCACCGGCACGCTCTCCGGCGGTGAGCGCACCCGGCTGGCGATGGCCACCCTGGTCATCTCCGGCGCCAACGTCCTGCTGCTGGACGAGCCGACCAACAACCTCGACCCGGCCAGCCGGGAGCAGGTGCTCGAGGCGCTGCGCACCTACGGCGGTGCGATCGTGCTGGTCACCCACGACGAGGGTGCGGTGCGGGCGCTGAACCCGGACAAGGTGATCATCCTGCCCGACGGCACCGAGGACACCTGGAGCGAGGACCTCGCCGACCTGGTCTCGCTGGCCTGAGCGCCGCGGGAGCATCGCAGGGAGCGCCAGCGACCGAGGGGCGGACCGTGGCGCGCCTTCAGGCCCTCGTCCCACTGGCCTGAGCGCCGCGGGAGCATCGCAGGGAGCGCCAGCGACCGAGGGGCGGACCGTGGCGCGCCTTCAGGCCCTTGTCTCACTCGCGTAACGGTTCCACGTCGAGGATCAGCCGACGCGGCCCTGACCTGGGGCGCTGCTGAAGTCGGCGGTGCGCGGTCTAGTTGCGGTGGCCGACCTCCGCCGGGTGGGTGATCATCGGTTCCGGGACGCCGAGGTCACCGGGACACGGCGCCGGGGGATCAGCGGGAACCACCGACGGCGTCGGCGGACCCCTGACACGGAGGGGAGTCATGGCCGACTCGAGCACTGCGGACCTGAGCAAGGGCAAGCGGATCACCGGCGACGACCGGAACTCGCTCGCCGACGAGCTCCGCGCACGGTACGACGACGGCGAGAGCATCCGGTCGCTGGCGAGCTCGACCAACCGCTCCTACGGGTTCGTGCACCGGCTGCTGTCGGAGTCGGGGGCCACACTGCGCGGCCGGGGTGGCGCCAACCGGAACGCGAAGAAGTCCGCGTGACGTCGGCCCCGCCAGCCGGGGCCGACGCCGACGGGTGGGTGCGGACGGCGCGCAACGGCGCCGTCCTCACCGTCACCCTCGACCGCGCCGACCAGCTCAACGCGCAGACGCCCGCCACCTGGGCGGCGCTCCGCGCGGTGGGGGAGTCGCTGGACGACGCCGTGCGGGTGGTGGTCGTCCGCGGCGCCGGGCGGTCGTTCTCCGCAGGCCTGGACCGCACGCTGTTCAGCGTCGAGCCCGGGGTGGCCGGCGGGCTGGGGGAGCTGGCGGCCCTGCCGGCGGAGCAGACGCAGGACCGGATCCGCGGGTACCAGGCCGGGTTCCGCTGGCTGCGGTCACCGGGGATCGTCTCGGTCGCCGCCGTCCAGGGCCATGCGATCGGTGCCGGCGCGCAGCTGGCGCTCGCCTGCGACCTCCGGGTGCTCGCCGACGACGCGCAGCTGCGGCTGCCCGAGGCGGGCCTGGGGCTGGTGCCCGACCTCACCGGCACGAGCACCCTGGTCGAGCTGGTCGGCTACAGCCGCGCGGTGGAGCTGTGCCTGACCGGGCGGGCGATGGGCGCCGACGAGGCGGTGGCCACGGGGCTCGCCACCGTCGCCGTCCCGGCGGGCCAGCTCGACGGAACCGTGGACGACCTGGTCGCCGCCCTGCTCACGCCCGACGCCGGGGCCGCCCGGGAGACGCTGGCGCTGCTGCGCTCGGCGGTCCGCAACGGGCCCGAGGAGCAGGACGCCGCCGAGCGTGCGGCGCAGGTGCGCCGGCTCGCCGCACTCGCGGGCCGCTGAGGAACAACCGCGGCACAGCCGGGGTTGACCGGCACGATTACGCCGTTACACAGCGCGTGGCGGAGTGCGGGAAGGTGGTGCGCGGGTGGACGGCTCGATGACCTCCATGGCCGCGATGCGGTCGTTCAGCCGGGACTCCTCGGTCACCGCCCGGGAGATCCCGAAGGGGACGGTGCGGCGGATCCTCGCGATCGCCGGGCCTTACCGGCGCGAGCTGATCGCCTTCCTGTCGCTCGTCGTCTTCTCCTCGGTGATCGCCGTGGTCACCCCGCTGCTCGCCGGGGACATCGTCAACCGGATCGCCGGGCTCGAGGGCACCGCCGGCGGGATCGTCCGGATCGCTCTGTTCATCGCCGGCCTGGCGGTGCTGGACGCGGGCAGCTCGCTGGCCCAGCGCTGGTACTCGGCGAAGATCGGCGAGGGCGTCATCTACGACCTGCGCGCCCGGGTGTTCGCCCACGTGCAGCGGATGCCGGTCGCCTTCTTCACCCGCACGCAGACCGGCGCGCTGGTCAGCCGGCTGAACAACGACGTGATCGGTGCCCAGCGCGCGTTCACCTCGACGCTGTCCGGCGTCGTCTCCAACGTGATCGCCCTCGTGCTGACCGCCGGGGTGATGCTCACGCTGTCCTGGCAGATCACCCTGCTCTCGGTCGCGATGGTGCCGTTCTTCGTGGTGCCGGCGCAGCGGGTCGGGAAGCGGCTGCAGTCGATCACCCGCGAGTCCTACGGGCTGAACGCGTCGATGAACGCCACGATGACCGAGCGGTTCAACGTCGCCGGGGCGCTGCTGGTCAAGCTGTTCGGCCGCCCCGAGGCCGAGGCGGAGTCGTTCCGCGGCCGGGCCGCCCGGGTGCGCGACATCGGCGTGCTGTCGGCGATGTACGGCCGGGCCTTCTTCACCGCGCTCACCCTGGTGGCCGCGCTCGCCACCGCGCTGGTCTACGGGCTGGGCGGCTGGCTGGCGTTCACCGGCTCGCTCTCCGCTGGTGACGTCGTCGCCCTGGCCCTGCTGCTCACCCGGCTCTACGGCCCGCTGACCGCGCTGGCCAACGTGCGGGTCGACGTGATGAGCGCGCTGGTCAGCTTCGACCGGGTGTTCGAGGTGCTCGACCTGGAGCCGATGGTGGCCGAGGCACCCGACGCCGTCCCGGTGCCGACCGCGGACCGATCGGTCGAGTTCGACCGGGTGTCCTTCCACTACCCGGCCGGCGGCGAGGTGTCGCTCGCGTCGCTGGAGGACGTCGCCGTCCCCGAGCACGGCGCCTCGGCGGACGTGCTGCACGAGTTCTCCTTCCGGGCCGAACCGGGGCAGCTGGTCGCCCTGGTGGGCAGCTCCGGGGCGGGCAAGTCGACGATCGCCGCCCTCGTGTCGCGGCTGTACGACGTCACCGGCGGGGCGGTGCGGGTCGGCGGGGTCGACGTCCGCCAGGCCACCAGCGACTCGCTGCGCGACGCCATCGGCGTCGTCAGCCAGGACGCGCACCTGTTCCACGACACCATCGGCGCCAACCTCCGCTACGCCAAGCCGGACGCGACCGAGGAGGAGCTGTGGTCGGCGCTCACCGGGGCGCGGATCGCGGCGCTGGTGCACTCGCTGCCCGACGGGCTGGACACCGTGGTCGGCGACCGCGGGTACCGGATGTCCGGTGGGGAGAAGCAGCGGCTGGCGATCGCCCGGGTGCTGCTCAAGGCGCCCGGCATCGTCATCCTGGACGAGGCGACGGCCCACCTGGACAGCGAGTCCGAGGTCGCCGTCCAGCGGGCGCTGGACACCGCGCTGACCGGCCGGACGTCGCTGGTGATCGCCCACCGGCTGTCGACCATCCGCAACGCCGACCAGATCCTGGTGGTGGACGACGGCCGGATCGTGCAGCGGGGCACCCACGAGGAGCTGCTCGCCGCCGGCGGTCACTACGCCGACCTGTACCGGACCCAGTTCGCGGGCGCCCCCGCCGCCGGGGAGCGCACCGCCGTGTAGCGGCCGGACGGCGGTGGCGTGACGGCTGCGTGCTCGACGCGCGCGCGGCACCCGGCAGGTGCAGGCTGTGGCCCGACGGCGCCAGCGTCCCCTCCGAGAACAGGGAGTCCGCCATGACCACTGACAGCAGGCCCATCGTCGCTTCCGGCAAGCCGTACCCGGTGATCTCCCCACCGGATTCGCTGGAGGCCTTCCTCGGTGACGCCGAGTTCACCCTGGACGGCACCGGCGGCCCGCTGGCCGTCCGCGGGCACGGCGTGCCGCTCGACGGGGACACGGTCCGTTTCCACGAGAAGGCCGTCCTCGGCGGGAAGGACGTGCGCGTCTGGCACGTCCGCCGGCAGGGTGAGGGCTTCACCGCCGAGCACGTCGCCGCGTTCTGAGCCGTCGACCGTTCCCGCGACGGCGGGCCGCGGACCGTCGAGGTCGGCTGACGACTAGCGTCACTCCTGAACCACGTGCACCACGTCCCAGGAGTTGAGCGTTGAGCGCAGGCCATCCCCACGACACCCAGATCCGGGCGCTGTACGCCCGCTTCCTGGCCGGGTGGAACCAGCGCAGCGGCGCCACGGTCTCCTCGGTCTTCGCCGACGACGGCGACCTCATCGAGCTCGACGGCACGATCCACAGCGGCCGGCTGCAGATCGCCTCGGACATGCGGCGGCTGTTCGCCGAGCGCGCGACCCCGACGTTCGTCGGCATCGTGCGCTCGCTGCGCCCGCTCGGTGACCACACGGCGGTGCTGTACGCGGTCGCGGGGATGGTCCCGCCGGGCGCCCAGGCGCTGGAGCCGGCGCTGCACACCGTGCACTCGCTGGTGGCCGCCGAGGAGGGCGGCCGCTGGCGGATCGCGGTGCTGCAGAGCACCCCGGCCCGCTACGGCGGTCGCGCCGAGGTGATCACCGCGCTCACCGCGGAGCTGGAGGCGGCGCGGCACGGGGGCACCTCGGCGTGACCGTGCTGACGTCGGTCGCCGACCTGCTGCGGGACCCCGCGCCGGTGCTGCTCGACGTCCGCTGGCAGCTCGGGTCGGACACCGGCCGCGACGACTACCTGGCCGGCCACCTGCCCGGCGCGGTCTTCGTCGACCTGGACACCGAGCTGTCCGCCCCGGCATCGCCGCAGGCCGGGCGCCATCCGCTGCCCTCGGTGCAGTCACTGCAAGCGGCCGCCCGGCGCTGGGGCATCTCGGCCGGGTCGCGGATCGTCGTCTACGACGCCGGGCCGGCGACGGCGGCCGCCCGGGCCTGGTGGCTGCTGCGCTGGGCCGGGCTGGGTGACGTGACCATCCTGGACGGCGGGCTGGCGGCGTGGACCGCGGCGGGCGGCCCGGTCGAGGCCGGCGACGTCGTCCCGGTGCCCGGCGACGTGAGGCTGACCGGTGGCGCGATGCCGGTGCTCACCATCGACGAGGCGGCGGCGCTGCCCGGCGAGGGCGTGCTGCTCGACGCCCGGGCCGGGGAGCGGTACCGGGGCGACCTCGAGCCGATCGACCCTCGCGCGGGTCACGTGCCGGGAGCGGTCAACGCCCCGACGACGGCGAACGTCGGGCCGGACGGCCGGTTCCGTGCAGCCGCTGTACTGAGACGGCAGTTCGCCCAGGTCGGTGCGGTGCCGGGGACGCCGGTCGGGGTCTACTGCGGCTCCGGGATCACCGCCGCGCACGAGGTCGCCGCGCTGGCCCATGCCGGCATCGCGGCGGCGCTGTGGCCGGGGTCGTGGTCGCAGTGGGCCAACGACCCCACCCGTCCCGCGGCGACCGGCCCCTGACGGGCAGGCGTGCCAGTAGCCTGCCGCCGTGACCACGACCGTCGCCGTGCTGGGTGTGATCGTGCTCGGTTGTCTCGCCGTCTTCCAGGCAGCCCTCGTCGCCGGTGCTCCGCTGGGGCGCTTCGCCTGGGGTGGGCAGCACGTCGTGCTCCCGACGGGGTTCCGCATCGGCAGCGCGGTCTCCATCGCCGTCTACGGCGTGATCGCGCTGGTGCTGCTCGAGGCGGCCGGCGCGCTCGACGTCGTGCCGGAGGGCTTCGTCGACGTGGCGCTCTGGGTGCTGACCGGCTACTTCGCGCTGGGTGTGGCGATGAACGCGGCCTCCCGCAGCCGGCCGGAGCGGCTGGTCATGACGCCGGTGGCGCTGACACTGGCCGTCGTCTGCCTGGTGCTCGCGCTGGACTGAGCGACCCGGGCCGAGGTCGGGCACCGGGATGGTGGGCGACCCCGGCCCGGGTCGTCAGGCCGTCCCGGCGATCTGCTGGACGAACGCGGTGGCGCGGTCGCGCAGACCGGCGATCCGCTCGGCGACCAGCTGCTCGCTGATCGCCTCGACGCCGTCGCCCGCCTCCGAGCTGGTCGGTGGCCGGCGGACGTTCGCCGAGCAGGAGAAGTCCTCGCAGACGAGCGTGCCCAGCGTGTTGCCCGTGCGGCCCGAGGCGCCGCCACGGCGAGCCACGTAGAGCGTGGCGCGCACCGACGACAGGTCGCGGCACCAGGCGCACAGCGCCTTCCGGCGGACGCCGCTCGCCGGTGCGGCACCGGCGCGCAGCAGGACGCCGGCCGGCTCGCCGGCCAGCTCCAGCACCGCGTACGCCGCCAGCGGTGCCTTCCGGTCGTGCCAGCCCAGGTAGTCCAGGCGGTCCCAGGGCACCGCGTCGAGGTCGGGGAGGACGGCCGAGCCCGCCTCGCGGCGGCTGGCGTTCACGAAGGACGAGCGGATCTGCTTCTCGGTCAGGGGGTTCATGGGGGTCGGCTCCAGACGAGTGGGCCGCACCGCCGGGCCGTCGTCACTGCGGACAGCGCGGCGCCGGGCGGGCGGGGAGAACGGGACGCTGCCGCGCCTCCGCCCGCCGGACCGCTCGCCGCGGACACGTCACCGCTGGGCGGGACGTGCTGGGGGGAGGGTCAGGGGCGTCGGACGCGGGTCCGGCGCGCGGTCGGGCAGGCCAGCACGGCCACCTCGCTCCCCGCGGCCACGCTGCGCACGCGTCCACCCCTCGTCCCCGTCGGCCGCCTGCTGACGGCCGGCCGACGACGGTACGCCCTGCGGGACCGTCCGCCCAGCGGATTACCGCGATCAGGTCCGCTCGGTCCGGGCTGAGCGCTCCTCCTCGGCCCGCACCTCGCCGTGGTGCGTGCGCAGCGCGTTCAGCACGGCCCGGTTGACCACCGAGTACAGCAGGAAGAAGAAGCCGGCGAGCAGTACGAGGTACAGGGCGAGCGCCGAGAACTGCAGCATGAAGCGGGAGGCTAGCCGAGCCCGGGCACGCGCCCGGTCAGCCGGCGCTGCCGTGCGCGGGCGGTGAGCTGACGCGCGGGAGCGATCGGTCGGTCTCGTCCTCGATGTCGTCGGCGGCCGGGAGTCCGATGCCGTCGGACCCGGGCCCGCGGCGCACGGCTCCGCGGTCGGCGGTCGTCCTGCCGCCACTGGGGGGGAGGCGCCCAGCCAGGATCGCGCACCCACTCGCGCAGCCCCAGGACGAGCCACAGGAGAGCCCCCACCACCATCAGCGTGACGCAGAGCCAGATGCCCGGGTTGACGAACCACGGGACTGCGTTGCGGGCTCCCGGGCACGGCGTGGAGAAGGGCTGCGAGAACAGGCCCTCGGCCGGGGTGGTCAACCAGGTGCGGTCATCCTCCCGGGTCCTGTGGCAGACGTCGGCCGCGCTGACACGCAGGAACGGCGAGTGCTTCCACCCCACGATGCCCAGCACCGGCAGCGGGAGCAAGGGGATGAGGGCCACCAGCCCCCACCACTCGCTTCGGCGCCAGATCGGCGGCTCTCCGGGCCCAGCTCGGCGGGCGTTCATCGCTTTCAACGTAACGAGACGGACACCGCACGGGCGGCGTCTGTGATCCCGGCCCGTGCGTGTCGTGGTGGTCCGGTCAGCCGGCGCTGAGTTCGGACGCCGGGGTGACGGCGGCGTCGTAGCGGTCGAGCAGGACGGCGGCGATGCGCTCGTCGGGCAGCAGGGGTGCGGTGACGAGATCGGCGCCGGCGCCCTGCAGCTTGTCGTGGAAGTGTCCCGGGGCCAGCAGGTAGGCCGCCACGACCACCCGCTCCGCGCCGGCCTTCCGGGCCGCGGCGACCGCGTCGGGCACGGTGGGCTTCGCGGCCGAGCCGTAGCCGGTGGTCACCGGCCCGGCCCAGTCGCGCTGCAGGAACCCGGCGGTGCGCTCCACGTCGGCCACCGAGCGGGCGTCGCTGGAGCCGGCGGCGGCCAGCACGATGGCGGTCCGCGGGTCGCGCGGGTCGGTGCCGGCCTGCAGCAGCCGGTCGGTGAGGACGGCGGCCAGCCGCGGGTCGGGCCCCAGCGGGCGGGCGGCCAGCGCTTGCGGGTGGGCGGCGACGGCACCGGCGATGTCGACGTGCACGTGGTACCCGCCGGACAGCAGCAGCGGGACGACGACCGCGGGGGTGGTGTCGTCGGCCAGCCCGCGCACCACGTCGACCACGGTGGGCGGCTGCACGTCGACGAACGCCGCCGTCGTCCGGATGCCCGGCCGCTGCGCGCGAGCGGCCAGCGCCAGCTCGGCGATCAGCCGCCGTCCGGTCGGGTTGCGGGTGCCGTGGGCACAGGCGACCAGGACGGGCTGCGGGGATGCGCTCACGAAGAACTCCTCGGGGTGGTCAGAGCGCGCGGGTGACGCCGCCGTCGACGGCGATCATCGTGCCGGTCACGTAGGACGCGGCGGGGGAGAGGGCGAACGCGGCCACCCGGCCGAACTCCTCCGGTCGGCCCACCCGGCGCAGCGGGATCGCCGCCTCGGTGCGGGACCGGGCGGCCGCGGGGTCGCCCGAGGCGGCCTCGATCTCGGTGATCCGGTCGGTGGCGATGGTGCCCGGCAGCAGGCCGAACACCCGGATGCCGCGGGGCCCGAGCTCGTCGGCCAGCGCCTTGGCGGTCATCGCCAGCCCCGGCCGCAGCCCGTTGGAGATCGCCAGCGAGCCGATCGGCTGGCGCACCGACGTCGACAGCACGAAGCCGATCGCCGCGCCCTCGGCCAGGTGCGGCACGAGGGCCCGGACCAGCCGCAGCGGGCCGAGCAGCACGCTGTCCACCGCCGACCGCCACGCGTCCTCGCCGACCTCGAGCACCGATCCGGATGCCGGGCCGCCCACCGAGAGCAGCGCGCCGTCGACCCGGCCCAGCCGGTCCAACGCTGCGGTCACCAGCTCCTCGGCGGCGTCGGGCTCGGCCAGGTCGGCCGGGACGCCGAACGCCGCCGGCCCGCCCCCCAGGGCGGACACGGCGGCGTCCACGGAGTCGGCGCGGCGCGAGCTGATCAGCACGCGGGCGCCGTCGTCGACCAGGGCCCGGGCGGTCGCGAACCCCAGCCCCCGGCTCGCGCCGGTGAGCAAGATCCCGCGACCGCCCAGCCCCAGGTCCATGCGGTGCTCAGCTCTCGCGGAGCGACCGCAGCACGTACTGCATGATCCCGCCGTTGCGGTAGTAGTTCGCCTCACCGGGGGTGTCGATCCGGACCCGGGCGTCGAACTCGACGGCTGCACCATCGGACGGCTGGGCCTGGACCTTCACCGTGCGCGGGATCGACCCGTCGTTCAGCTCGGTGATCCCGGTGATGGTGAACTCCTCGTCGCCGGTCAGGCCGAGGGACTCGCGGTCGGCGCCCTCGGGGAACTGCAGCGGCAGCACGCCCATGCCGATCAGGTTCGACCGGTGGATGCGCTCGTAGCTCTCGGCGATGACCGCCTTGACGCCCAGCAGCGCCGTCCCCTTGGCCGCCCAGTCGCGCGACGAGCCGGAGCCGTACTCCTTGCCGGCCAGCACGACCAGCGGGATGCCCTGTGCCTGGTAGGCCTGGGACGCGTCGTAGATCGACGTCGTCTCACCGGTCAGGTGGTTCTTGGTGACGCCACCCTCGGTGCCGGGCACCAGCTGGTTGCGCAGCCGGATGTTGGCGAACGTGCCGCGGATCATCACCTCGTGGTTGCCGCGGCGCGACCCGTAGGAGTTGAAGTCGCGGCGGGAGATTCCGTGCTCCTGCAGGTACTTCCCGGCCGGGCTGTCGGCCTTGATGGAGCCGGCCGGCGAGATGTGGTCGGTGGTCACCGAGTCGCCCAGCACGGCGAGCGTGCGAGCGCCGGTGATGTCCTGCACCGGGGTCGGCTCGGCCGGCATGCCGTCGAAGTACGGGGGCTTGCGGACGTAGGTGCTCTCCGCGTCCCAGGCGAACGTGTCACCGGTGGGCGTGGGCAGGTTCTGCCACTGCTCGGTGCCGGCGAACACGTCCTGGTAGCTGTCGCCGAACTGCTCGGCCGACACCGACGCGTCGATGACCCGCTGCACCTCGTGCGGCGAGGGCCAGATGTCGCGCAGGTAGACGTCCTGCCCGTCGGTGCCCTGGCCCAGCGGCTCAGTCGTCAGGTCCAGGTCCATCGTGCCGGCGAGCGCGTAGGCGATCACCAGCGGCGGGGACGCCAGGTAGTTCATCTTGACGTCGGGGTTGATCCGGCCCTCGAAGTTCCGGTTGCCCGAGAGCACCGAGACGACGGCGAGGTCGGCCTCGTTGACCGCCTTGCTGACCGGCTCCGGCAGCGGGCCGGAGTTGCCGATGCAGGTGGTGCAGCCGTAGCCGACCAGGTAGAAGCCGAGCTTCTCCAGGTACGGGGTGAGCTGCGACTTCTCGTAGTAGTCGGTGACGACCTTCGACCCGGGGGCCAGCGTCGTCTTCACCCACGGCTTGGTGGTCAGGCCGGCCTCGACGGCCTTCT
Source organism: Modestobacter roseus (assembly GCF_007994135.1). Taxonomy (NCBI): domain Bacteria; kingdom Bacillati; phylum Actinomycetota; class Actinomycetes; order Geodermatophilales; family Geodermatophilaceae; genus Modestobacter; species Modestobacter roseus. The sequence continues at coordinate 1,973,320 of NZ_VLKF01000001.1, read as the reverse complement.
TGGCCAGCAGCGCCGCGCCGATCATGACCGACGGGTTGGAGGTGTTGGTGCAGGAGGTGATCGCCGCGATCACCACGTGCCCGTGGTCGACGGAGGTCTCGGTGCCGTCCTCCATCACCACCCGGGTCGGCTTCGACGGGCGGCCGGTGTTCGAGCCGGAGACGGCGGCGTGCGGCTTGCCGGCCTCGCCGTTGCCGTGCGCGAACGGGCTGACCGGGTCCGAGGCCGGGAACGACTCGGCCGAGGCCTCGTCGGCCGCGGACTCGACACCGTAGGGCTGCTCGTTGGCCGGAACGCCGGGCGTGCGCTCCTCGCCGCCCACCTCGTCGTCGGCCACGTAGGCCGGCAGCGCCTCGCGCCAGGCCTCCTTGGCGTCGGTCATCGCGACCCGGTCCTGCGGGCGCTTCGGGCCGGCGATGCTCGGCACGACCGTCGCCAGGTCCAGCTCCAGGTACTCGGAGAAGGCCGGCTCGTGGGCGTCGTCGTGCCACAGGCCCTGGGTCTTGGCGTACGCCTCGACCAGCGCGATCTGCTCCGGCGAACGGCCGGTCAGCTCCAGGTAGGTGATCGTTTCGCCGTCGATCGGGAAGATCGCCGCGGTCGAGCCGAACTCCGGGCTCATGTTGCCGATGGTGGCGCGGTTGGCCAGCGGGACGGCGGAGACGCCGGCGCCGTAGAACTCGACGAACTTTCCGACCACACCGTGCCGGCGCAGCATCTCGGTGATGGTGAGCACCAGGTCGGTGGCGGTGGCGCCGTCGGGCAGCTGGCCGGTGAGCTTGAAGCCGACCACGCGGGGGATGAGCATCGAGACCGGCTGGCCGAGCATCGCGGCCTCGGCCTCGATGCCGCCCACGCCCCAGCCCAGCACGCCCAGGCCGTTGACCATCGTGGTGTGCGAGTCGGTGCCGACGCAGGTGTCGGGGTAGGCGAGGGTGCGGTCGCCCTCGGCCCGCGGGAAGACCACGCGGGCCAGGTGCTCGATGTTGACCTGGTGCACGATGCCGGTGCCCGGGGGGACGACCTTGAAGTCGTCGAAGGCGCCCTGCCCCCAGCGGAGGAACTGGTAGCGCTCGCCGTTGCGCTCGTACTCGATCTCGACGTTGCGCTCGAAGGACTCCGGGGTGCCGAAGACGTCGGCGATGACGGAGTGGTCGATGACCAGCTCGGCCGGGGCGAGCGGGTTGATCTTCTGCGGGTCGCCGCCGAGGTCGGCCATCGCCTCGCGCATGGTGGCGAGGTCGACGATGCAGGGGACGCCGGTGAAGTCCTGCATCACCACACGCGCCGGGGTGAACTGGATCTCCTGGTCGGGCTCCGCGTTCGGGTCCCAGTTGGCCAGCGCACGGATGTGGTCGGCGGTGATGTTCGCGCCGTCCTCGGTGCGGAGGAGGTTCTCCAGCAGGACCTTCAGGCTGAAGGGGAGCTTCTCGCTGCCCTCCACCGCGTCGAGCCGGAAGATGTCGTACTCGGTGCCGTCGACGTCGAGTGTCGACCGGGCTCCGAAGCTGTCCTTGCTGGCTGCCACTGCTTGCGCCTCACCCTCGCTGGTCCTGCGCGCGTTGTACTGCGCCTCGATGTGCCACCCGTCATCTTCCCAGGCCGCGCCGGTGCATGCGGAGCAAGGCCACCCTTCCCTCACCCTCGGTGAGTGGATGGGGGCGCCGACCGGGCCCGGGAAGTCACTGCGGCCCCGCGCGTCCCGCCTCGCGGCGTGCCGGGTCGCGGGCGCCCCACGACGGCGCAGGCCGCTCTAACCTGCCCCGCCATGACGACCGTCACCGGCCGGGCACCGTCGCCTGCGACCGCAGTCCCCACCGTCGCCGTCACGCGGCAGGCGCCGGCCGTTCGTGCGGGCGTCGTCCGCCGCTCACTCGGCGCCCTGCTGCTGGTGGCGTTCCTCGGCACCTGCGTGGCGCGCGGACTGCCCACCGACCGGCTGGTGCTGCTCGGGTGGGTGGTCGCCGCGCTGGTGGTGCACGCGCTGGGCCGGGGGCGCGCGGAGCTGCTGCGGCTGCTGGCCGACTGGGTGCCGCTGGCCGGGCTGCTGCTGCTCTACGACCTGACCCGCGGCCTCGCCGACGGGCTCGGCATGCCGGTGCACGTCGCCGAGCTCGCCGCCGCCGACCGGTGGCTGTTCGGCGGGGTGCTGCCCACCGCCTGGCTGCAGGAGCACTGGACGGCCTCGGCCTGGGCCGCGTTCGCCTCGCTGGTCTACGGCAGCCACTTCGTGGTGACGCCGGTGCTCCTCGCCGTGCTGTGGGTGCGCGACCGGGCCCGCTGGACCGGCTATGCGCGGCTGGTGCTGGGCCTGTCCGCGGCCGGGCTGGTCACCTACGTGCTGTACCCCGCCGCCCCGCCGTGGTTCGCCGCCCGGGACGGCGTCATCGAGCAGGTCGACCGGATCAGCAGCTCCGGCTGGGCGGTGCTCGGCCTGCACAAGGCCGGCGCGGTGCTCTCCTCCGGGCAGGCGCAGGTCAACCAGGTCGCCGCGGTGCCCTCGCTGCACACCGCCTTCGCGGTGCTGACCGCCCTGGTGCTCTGGCCGCTGGCCCGGCGGGCGTGGCAGCGGGCGGCGCTGGCCGGCTACGCGGTGTCGATGCCGGTCGTGCTCGTCTGGTCCGGGGAGCACTACGTCGTCGACACGCTGCTCGGCGCGGTCTACGCCGCCGCGGTGTGGGCGCTGCTGCCCCGGCTGGTGCGGTGGTGCGCGGGGGCGGCCCGGCGTCCGGCGCCCCCGGCGGTCGCGTCGTCGGCGCCGGTGGCGCTGCTGCCCCGGCCGCGGCGCAGCCCGGAGGCCTGAGCCACCCGCTGCGCCGCCGGCCCGGTCAGATGAGGTCGGGCTCCATCGTGCGACGCACGGTGCGCGGGTCGACCGTGCTCACCGACGGCGCGCCGAGCGCGCGGCTGATGCCGCGGGCGGTGGCCGCCAGCACCGGGATCAGCGCGTGGCTCTTCACCGCCTCGCGCTGGATGGTCACCCCGAGCGAGGCCACCACCTCGTCACCGGGGCCGCGGACCGGTACCGCGACGGCCAGCGCGCCGGCCGGTGGCAGCTGGTTCTCCGCGATCGCCACGCCGGTGCGGCGGACCTCGGCGAGCACCCGGCGCAGCTTGTCGACGTCGGTGATGGTGTTGGCGGTGAACCGGCGCAGCGGGGTGGCGAGCACCTCGCGCTGGACCTCCGGGTCGGCGTAGGCCAGCAGCACCTGGCCGGTGCCGGTGGCGTGCAGCGGCCAGCGACCGCCGAGCCGGGAGAGCACCCGGATCGCGCCGCGGGCGCGCAGCGCCTCCACGTAGACGACGTCGTGGCCGTCGCGGACCGCCAGGTGGATGTTCGCCCGGGTGGCGTGGTGCAGGTCGTCGAGGAACGGCAGCGCCAGCTCGCGCAGCTGCAGCCCGTGCGGGGCCAGGGCGCCCAGCTCGAGCAGGCGCAGGCCGATGGCGTAGCGGCCGTCGGGGCCGCGCTCCAGGGCACCCCACTGGCGCAGCTCGCCGACCAGCCGGTGGGTGGTGGTCAGCGACAGCCCGGTGCGGCGGCTGATGTCGGACAGCGACAGCGAGGCGTGCTCGGGCCCGAAGGCGGCGAGCACCGCCAGGGTGCGGCCGGCGGCGGTGGCCGGCGAGGCGGGGCGGCGTTCCCCGGGCCGCCCGTCGCGGAGGGGCGGCTGGGGCGGGTGGCCCCGTCGGTGGTGGTCGAGTGCAGCGGCATCGTTGCCGGCATGTCGTCCTCCTGGCTCGGACCGGGGTGGGCAGACCGGCGTTCTCTGGTGTCGTCGATCACAAATCTCCGGCTGTCCCAGCGTGCTTGTCAAGCACCGCGGATCGCACGGCGCTTCCGCCGGGGGGAAGCGATCTCGCTCCACCGACGGCGCCCGGACCACGATCGATCACCGAGCTGAGGTGACCCCGGTCACGACCAGACCGCGGCCCGTCCGGCCGTCCCGACGTCCTCGGGGTGACCGGAGAGCGCCACCCGAGGAGGACCGTCCGATGTCCCGTCAGAGGCAGCAGCGCCGCCGCCCCGTCCCGGTCGGGGCGGCGTGATGGCCACCCTCGCCGACGTCCTGGACCCCACCGGCCTGAGCGCGGTGCGGGTGGCGAGCAGCTCGCTCGCGCCCCGGCGCGCCGACCTCGCCGGCGCCCGCATCGGGCTGCTGGAGAACACCAAGCACAACGCCGCGCTGCTGCTGGACGAGATCGCCGGCCACCTGGAGCGCGACCGGGGGGCGACCACCGTGCTGCGCCGCACCAAGACGGCGTTCGCGCTGCCGATGCCCGCCGAGCTGCTCGAGGAGCTCACCCGCGAGTGCGACGTGGTGCTGGTCGGCGTCGGGGACTGCGGGTCGTGCAGCGCCTCCGCCGTCGCCGACGGGATCGCCCTGGAGCGCGCCGGCGTGCCGACCGCGGTCATCTGCTCCGACGCCTTCACCGCCACCGCGAGCGGCATGGCCGAGGTGCAGGGCGACCCGGACTACGCCTACCTGACCACCCCGCACCCGGTCGCGATCCTCACCCCGGACGCGGTCGCCGAGCGCGCCGCCGGCCTGGTGCCCGAGGTCCTCGCCACCGTGACCGCCGCGACCACGACTGCCGGGACCACGGCTCAGGAGCGCGCCTCGTGACGGCCGTGCAGGACCCGCCGGCCGTCGACGCCGACCCGGACGCCGCCCGCGCGGCGATCGAGCACTGCTACGCGCAGGGCTGGTCCGACGGCCTGCCGCTGGTGCCGGCCACCCGGACGCTGGTCGACGAGTTCCTGGCCACCGTCGGCCGAGCGCCCGACGAGGTGATCGGCGAGCTGCCGCACCTGCACCGCACGGTCACCGTGGAGCTGGCCGCGATCAACGCGGCGATGGCCGGTTGCCGGCCCGAGTACTTCCCCGTGGTGCTCGCCGCGTGGGCGGCTGTCCAGCGCGACCGGTCGGCCACCGGCGGCGGCTGGCAGAGCACCAGCGGGCCCTCGCCGCTGCTGGTCGTCAACGGGCCGGTCCGCGCCGAGCTGGGGATCAACTCCGCGGGCGGTGTGTTCGGGCCCGGGTTCCGCGCGAACTCGACCATCCCGCGGGCGCTCGGGCTGATCGTGCGCAACGCCTTCGGCGTCGTCCCGCACGGCTTCGAGCAGGCGACCCAGGGGCTGCCCGGCCGCTGGCAGGTCTGCCTGGGGGAGAACGAGGAGGAGAGCCCCTGGGAGCCGATGTCGGTCGAGGGCGGCGTGCCCGCCGGCACCAGCGCGGTCTCCGCGATGCTCACCCGCACCGTCGAGTACGTCGACAACCGGCACACCGCCGACCCCGAGCAGCTGCTCGGCGACTTCGCCGACACCATCTCCCGCAGCGGGGCGCTGATCTTCGCCCACGCGCCCGCCGGGATCGTCTTCTGCCCCGAGCACGCCCAGCTGCTCGCCGGGGCCGGGATGAGCCGGGCCGACGTCCGGGCCTGGCTGGTCGAGCGGTGCGGGCGCACCAAGGCCGACCTGGCCCGGGTCGGCAAGGACGGCGTGGGCGGCAACGGCGTCCGCTTCGCCGACGGCACCACCGAGCCCGACACCTTCGACCAGCTGTTCGCCGCCGCCGGGCCGGAGGTCCTGCCCATCGCCGTCGCCGGTGCCCGCAACGCGGGCATCTCGATGGTCGTCCGGGTGTTCTCCGGGTGGTCGGCGAGCTCCGTACCGGTCGAGGGCACCACCACCGCACGAGGGAGTGCCGCATGACCTCACCCGACCCGCTCACCGATCCCTTCGGCGCCGCCGGCGACCGCTGGATGTCCGGCCGCACCGCCCTGGTCACCGGCGGCGGCCAGACCAGCACCGAGCAGCCCGGCGTCGGCTTCGCCATCAGCCGGGTCCTCGCCGCGCACGGGGCCCGGGTCGCCGTCCTGGACCGGGACGCCGCGGCCGCCCAGCGCACCGCCGACCGGATCACCGCCGACGGCGGGGAGGCCGTGGTCGTCGTCGCCGACCTGCTGGACGACGACGACTGCCGCCGGGCCGTGGCGGAGACGGTGGCCGCGTTCGGCACGGTCGACACCCTGGTGAACAACGTGGCCGTGGGCGACCGGGCCGGCGTCTTCGAGGTGACGCCGGAGCGGTTCCACCAGCTGATGGACCTCAACCTGACCACCGCCTGGCAGATGACCCGGCACGCGGCGCCCCGGATCCCGCGCGGCGGGGCGATCGTGAACATCAGCTCGGTCGGTGTGCGCGCCCGTGGCCCGGCGATGGTCTACAACCTCGCCAAGGCCGGCCTGGAGAACCTCACCGTCGGCGCCGCGAACACCCTGGGCGACCAGGGGGTGCGGGTGAACTGCGTGCAGGTCGGCGCGATCTGGGGCGCCTTCGCCGCGGCCAACATGAGCGAGGACATGCGGGAGATCCGCAAGGGCTTCTCCGCGCTGGGCACCGAGGGCAGCCCCTGGGACATCGCGCAGGCCGTGCTGTTCCTGGCCAGCGACCACGCCCGCTGGGTCTCCGGGCAGATCCTGTCGGTCGACGGCGGCCCGGCCGTCGGGAAGCCGCCCCGGCCCCGTGCGCCCGAGGTGCCCGCGACCGTCACCCCCGAGGCCGTGCCGGTGGCGCAGGCGTGAGCGGCGACCGGGTCGCCCTCGTCACCGGCTGCGGCAAGCCCGACGGGATGGGTCAGGCCATCGCCCGCCGGCTCGCCGCCTCCGGGCACGCCGTCGTCGTCACCGACCTGCAGCCGGCCGGCGTGCCCAACGCCCGGCAGGAGCAGCGCTCGGCCGGCTGGGGCGGGGTCGAGGCGCTGGCCGCGGAGATCACCGCCGCCGGTGGCGACGCCCTCGCCGTCCTCGGTGACGTCAGCGACCCCGGCGACGCCGCGGCCATGGTGGCCGCGGCCGTCGACCGGCACGGCCGGCTCGACGTGCTGGTCAACAACGCCGCCGCCCCGCAGGGCCCGGACCGGGCCGACGTCGCCGACGTGCCGATCGAGGTCTTCGACCGGGTCATCGCGGTCAACCTGCGCGGTCCCTGGCTGATGAGCTCCGCCGCGGTGCCGGTGATGCGCGCCCAGCGCTCGGGCCGGATCGTGAACATCTCCTCGATGGCCGGGCTGACCGCCGCCCCGTTCTCCGGCGCCTACTCCGCCTCCAAGGCCGGGGTGATCGGCATGACCCGTGCGCTCGCGATGGACCTCGGGCCGTGGGGCATCACGGTCAACGCGCTGTGCCCCGGGCTGGTCGCCACCAGCCGGGCGTTCCTCTCCGCGGCCCCGGACACCGACGAGGCCGCGCTGATGGAACAGCGCGGCCGCAACATCCCGGTCGGCCGCCCCGGGCAGGCCGAGGACATCGCCGCGGCGGTGTCCTTCCTCGCCTCACCCGAGGCCGCCTACATCACCGCGCAGGCCATCCCCATCGACGGCGGCGGGATGACGCCCTTCCCGCTGCGCCGCCCCGAGCCGGCCGTCGCGGCCGGCAGCTGACTGGAGGCACCGTGTCCCTCTTCGACGACATCGTCGACCCCACCCGCGGCCCGGCCGGCAGCGCCAAGGGCCGGACGGCGCTCGCCGCCCGGCCCGGTGACCTCGCCGGGCTCCGGGTCGGGCTGCTGGTGAACACCAAGCGCAACGCCGAGGCCTTCGTGCAGGAGGTGGCCGCGCTGCTGGAGTCCCAGCACGGGGCGCGGATCGCCGTCCAGCGCACGAAGCCGAGCATCGTGCACCCGGCGCCGGCGGAGATGCTCGCCGAGCTGCGCGCCGAGGCCGACGTCGTCGTCGTGGGGGTGGGCGACTGCGGCTCGTGCAGCGCCTCCGCCGTCGCCGACGGGCTGCAGCTGGAGGCCGCCGGCATCCCCGCCGTCGTCCTGGTCAGCGACGCCTTCCGGGTCAGCGCCGACGCCATGGCCGCCCTGCAGGGCACCGCCGGCTACGAGTACGTCACCACCCCGCACCCGGTGGCCAGCCTGTCCCGCGAGGGCGTGCGGGCCCGCGCCGAGCGCGCCGTCCCGGAGATCGTCACCCTGCTCACCCGCCCGGTCGTGGCGGCGGCGTCGTGACCGCGGCCCCGGAGGCTCCCGCCGACCTGCGGGTGGTGCGGCAGGCGATCGAGCACTGCCACGCGCAGGGCTGGACCGACGGGCTGCCCGTCGTGCCGGCCACCGCGGACGACGTCGCGGAGTTCCTCGCCACCGTCGACCGCGACCCCGACGAGGTGATCGGCGCCCAGGAGCACCTGGACCGCCGGGTCACCGTCGCCGAGGCCGCCGTCAACGCGGTCATGGCCGGCTGCCTGCCCGGGTACTTCCCGCTGGTGCTCGCCGCGTGGGAGGCGGTCCGCGAGGAGCCGTCGTCCCGCGGCGGCGCCTGGCAGTCGACGAGCGGGCCGGCGCCGCTGCTGGTGGTCAACGGGCCGATCCGCACCGAGCTCGGCGTCAACTGCGCCGGCGGGGTGCTCGGCCCGGGCTTCCGGGCCAACGCCACCGTCGGCCGGGCCCTCGGGCTGCTGGTGCGCAACGGCTACGGCATCAAGCCGCAGGAGCTGGAGCAGGCCACCCAGGGGGTGCCCGGCCGCTGGACGCTGTGCGTGGGGGAGAACGAGGAGCTCTCCCCGTGGGAGCCGTTCAGCGTGGCCGGGGGCGTGCCGGCCGGCACCTCCGCGGTGTCGGCGATGCTCATCCGGGACGTCGAGTACGTCGACAACCGGCACACCGAGGACGTCGAGGCGCTGCTGCGGGACTTCGCCGACACCCTCGCCCGCACCGGCGCCTACCTCGGCATGAAGCACTCCACCGGCGGGCTCCTGCTGGGCCCGGAGCACGCGCAGGTGCTCGCCGCCGCCGGGTACTCACGGTCCGACGTCCAGCACTGGCTGTACGACCACGCCGTCCGGGCGCAGGCCGACCTGGTCGCCGCCGGCAAGGAGTCGCACGACGTCGACCCCGGCCCGGACCCGATGCCGATGATGCCGTCGGCAGCGGAGATCCCCATCATCGTGGCGGGGGCGGCCAACGCCGCGATCTCCGCGGTCTTCCGTCCCTTCGGCTGGTCCACCTGGTCCGGCCGGTCCGTTCCCGTCCCCAGTCCCATGACCAGCCGACCCGAGGAGAGCACCCCGTGACCGTCGACGAGAAGCAACTGGACCAGCTGCGGCAGACGCTGCAGGCCGATGACTACCGGCTCGACGTCGACCTCGCGGGCGAGCGGGCGGACGTGCGCATCGTCGCCGGCCCGGACGCCTGCGAGGAGTGCCTGGTGCCCAAGCCGCTGATGCAGCAGATGCTCGCCCCCGTGCTCGGCGTCGACCCGGCCAGCATCGACCTCACGTACCCGGTCGACGGGCACTGAGCGTGGAGGTCAGCCTCGAGGGCAAGGTCGCCCTGGTCACCGGCGTCGGGCCGAACATCGGCAGCGGCATCGCGCTGGCGCTGTCCCGGTACGGCGCCAAGGTGGCGTGCAACGACGTCAGCGACGACGTGATCAAGACCGCGATGGCCCGGATCGAGCGCAACGGCGGTGAGGCGATGGCCGCCCCCGGCGACGTCACCGACGAGGCCGCGGTGCAGGGCTACGTCGACGCCGTCCTGGAGCAGTGGGGCCGGATCGACATCCTGGTCAACAACGCCGCGATGCTCGGCGGCAAGGGCGTGCTCGACGAGGACGCCGGCACCTTCGAGCGCTCGATCAAGGTGTCCGGGCTCGGCTACTTCCTGAACACCAAGATCGTCGGCCGGGCGATGGCCGAGCGTGGCATCCGCGGCTCCATCGTGTGCATCTCCTCGTCCAACGGCTGGAACGGCTCGGCCGGGGTGATCGCCTACGCGTTCAACAAGGGCGGGGTGAACAACTTCGTCCGCGCCGCCGCGATGGACCTCGCGCCCTACGGCATCCGGGTGAACAGCTACACGCCGACCGCGCCGACGGTCGACAACCCGGAGTTGCTGGCCGAGTACGCGGCGGCCGGGCGCCCGGCGGACATGCTCAACGCCGGACGCAAGGGCGGCGGCCTGGGCGGCGGCGCGGGGGAGGAGCCGTGGCGCCGTCCCGCCCGGTGGAGCGGGGAGCGCCCGCCGCTGGTGCCGATGGGCAGCACCGGCACGCCGACCGACATCGGCCACGCCGTCGCCTGGCTGTGCTCGGACTACGCGCGGCTGATCACCGGCACCGACCTGGTCGTCGACGGCGGCGCGCGGGCGAAGAACTTCGCCTACTTCCCGGCCGACCCCGACGAGCTCACCGGCCCGGTGCCGCTCGTCCCGCTGGACCAGACCCCCGCCGGCTGACCTGCCTCGGCCCGCGGGCGCACGAGAGGGCGGGGCCCGGACCGGTGACGACCGGTCCGGGCCCCGCCCTTCGTGCAGGGCGAAAATGGCCATTTCCGCCCGACGACCGCGGGGCGGAAATGGCCATTTTCGCCCTCAGCGGGCCAGGGCGGCGCGGATGCGGGCGACGACGGCGTCCAGGTCGCGGAGGTCGGCCGCGCTGAGCCGGATCACCCGCCACCCGGCCGCCTCCAGCCGCCGGATCCGTGCGTCGTCCCGCACGATCTGGGTGTCCTCGAAGTGGTGCTCGCCCTCGTACTCGACCGCCAGCCGCGCCGCCGGGAAGGCCAGGTCGGTGCGGGCGACGAACCGCCCGGCCACCCGTACCTCGAACTGTGGCACCGGTGCCAGCCCCGCCAGCACCAGGGCCACCCGGACCCACGACTCCGGTGCCGACTCCGCCCGCGGGTCGACCAGCCCGAAGGCACGCCGGACCCGGACGACGCCCCAGCGGCCGGCGCCCGCGGCGAGCAGTTGCGCGAGATCGGCCTCGTCCACGGCGCCGGCCCGGACCATCGCGTCCAGCGCGGCCACCGCCGTCCCCAGTGGTTCGAGCACGGCGACGTCCCAGGCGGTCCGCTGCGCCGTCGTGACCGGGACGCCGTCGTGCCGGGCGACGTCGTGGTCGGTCAGCTCGGCCCGGTGCACCCGGACCTCGCGCGGCCCCTTCCACTCGACGTCCGGCGGGCGGACGACGGTGACCGGGTCACGCGGGCCGGCGAACGGGGCACCGTGCCAGGCGGCGGCGGAGTGCCCGCCGATGGCGGCGCCGCGCGGCAGCAGCAGGGCGACACCGGTGCACCGCAACCGGTGGTCGAACGGCAGCGCCGGATCCGCGTAGACGCCCTGCACCACCCGTCGCCAGCTCAGCTGCCGCAGCTGTTTGGCGGTGACGAGCCCCTCCGCGATCGCGTGGCTCCCGACGAACACCCCGGTCAGGTCCCTGGACACCTCAGCAGGGTGGCGGAACGGCGGTCGGGAGTGCCGCCGTCGTCCACAGGGCGGTAATGGCCATTTCCGCCCTCAGATGGGAGGGCGTAAATGGCCATTACCGCCCCGGGTCAGCTGGTGACGCGGTCGGGGAGCTGGGGGGAGGGGAGGCGGTTCTCCGGGGCGTAGACCGGCGAGCCGGTGAGGAACGGGATCGCCGCGGCCCGCGCGGTGTCGATCGGCTCGTCCGGGAACGCGGCCAGCGTCGTCTCGAACCGCTCCCGCACCCCGTCGCGGAACTCCGGGTGGGTGAGGATGAACAGGTCACCGCGCCGGATGCCGTGCAGCACCCGCTCGCCCGCCTCCACGTAGCTCATGTACGGCTGGTCCTTGGCCCGCTCGAGGAACTCCGCCGGCGGCGGGGTGTAGCCGCTCTCCCCGTACTGCTCCGGCCGGGCGGCGACCGCACCGGCGATGTTGGAGTGCACCGGCCCCGGGCAGTACGCCGAGACGCCGATGCCCTCGGGGGCCAGCTCGATCGCCAGCGCCTCCGACAGCGCGATCACCGCGGCCTTGGTCATCGAGTACAGCCCGGCGACGATCGGCAGCAGCCCGGCCATCGACGTGGTGGTCACGATGTGGCCGCCCTCGCCGTGCGCCCGGATGTGCGGCACGAACGCCCGCAGCCCGTTGCCGACGCCCTTGATGTTGACGTCGATCAGCCAGTCCCAGTCGCTGGCGGTGGCGCCCATGACCGGTCCGGTCAGCCCGATGCCGGCGTTGTTCACCAGCACGTCGACCCGGCCGTGCCTCGCCACCGTGGCCGCGGCGGCGGCCTCCACCGCGGCCGCGTCGGTGACGTCGAGCTGCACCGCGTCGACCTGGAGCCCGGCGGCGGCGAACTCCGCGGTCGTCTCGTCGATGTGCTCCTGGCGGCGGCCGCTGATCACCACCGTCATCCCGGCCCGGGCCAGGGCGAGCCCGATGCCGCGGCCGATGCCGCTGGACCCGCCGGTGATGAAGGCGACCTTGCCCTCGACGTGCTGCATGGAGGTGTGTCCTGTCTGTGGGAGGAGGGGTCAGCGTCCGGGCGGGAGCAGCCCGAGCAGCCGTGCGGCGTTGGACTTGTAGATCAGCGGCTTGACCTCGTCCTTCAGGCCGATGGTCTCCGCGTCCTTCATCCACCGCTCGGGGGTGATCACCGGGAAGTCCGAGCCGAACAGCACCTTGTTCTTGAGCAGGCTGTTCGCGTACCGGACCAGCTGCGGCGGGAAGTACTTCGGCGACCAGCCGGAGAGGTCGATGTGCACCCGCGGCTTGTGCATGGCCACCGCCAGCGCCTCGTCCTGCCAGGGGAAGGACGGGTGGGCCAGGATGATGTCCATGTCCGGGAAGTCGACGGCGACGTCGTCGACGTCCATCGGGTTGGAGTACTTCAGCCGGATGCCGCCCCCGCCGGGCGTGCCGGCGCCCACCCCGGTCTGGCCGGTGTGGAACAGCGCGATCAGCCCGTGCTCGGCGATCACCTCGTACAGCGGGTAGGCCTTCCGGTCGTTGGGGTGGAACCCCTGGGTGTTGGGGTGGAACTTGAACCCCCGCACCCCGTGGTCGGTGATCAGCCGGCGGGCCTGGCGGACGCCGGCGGCGCCCCGGGCGGGGTCGATGCTGGCGAAGGGGATGACGACGTCGGCGTGCTCGGCGGCGAGCTCGGCGACCTCCTCGTTGGTGGGCACCAGCTCGTCGCCGGTCTGGGAGATGCTGTCCACGCCGAAGGCGACGCAGGCCATGTCCCGTTCCCGGTAGTACTGGGCGAGCTCGGGCAGCGTGTACTGCGGCATGGACCCGATGCCGAAGTAGGCGCCCATGTCGTCGGCGTTGCTGCCGGCCGGGGGCGGGGCGGAGACCGACCGGTGCACGTGGGTGTGCACGTCGATGGCGGTGATCCGGTCCAGGTCGATGCGCGAGCTCCAGGTCACGAGCGCAGGTCCTCCGTGTAGGGCGCCTCGGTGTGGGCGCGGACGTCGGCGGGGGTGACGCCGGGGGCGCACTCCACCAGCCGCAGGGTGCCGTCGACGACGTGGAAGACCGCCAGGTCGGTGTAGACGCGCGTGACGCACGCCCTGCCGGTGAGCGGCATCGTGCACTCGGGCACGACCTTCGAGCGGCCCGTGCGGTCGCAGTGCTCCATCGTCACCCACACCTGCGGGGTGCCGGCGACGAGGTCCATGGCACCGCCGACGGCGGGGTTGCGGCCGGGCACGTACCAGTTGGCCAGGTCGCCGGCGGCGGACACCTGCAGCGCCCCGAGCACGGTCACGTCGAGGTGGCCGCCGCGGATCATCGCGAAGGACATCGCCGAGTCGGTGATCGCCGCCCCGCTCATCAGCGTGATCGGCTGCTTGCCCGCGTCGGTGAGGTCGACGTCGCCCTCGCCCTCGGGGGCCGGGCCGAGGCCCAGCACCCCGTTCTCCGCGTGCAGCACCACCTCCACACCCGCCGGGATGAACTTCGGCACGGCCAGCGGGATGCCGACGCCGAGGTTGACCACGTAGCCGTCCTGCAGGTCCTGCGCCAGGCGCTCGGCGATGCCCTCGCGGGTGCGGCCGGTCACCGGCGGGGTCTGCGTGGCGGTCATGAGCGGGTCCTCGCGATCAGCCGGCTGTCGTCGGGGGTGGTGGTGCGGGCGGGGCTGGTCAGCAGCACGTCGTCGACGAAGACGCCGGGCAGGTGGACGTCGTCGGGGTGCAGCTCGTCGACCTCGACCATCCGGTCGACCTCGGCGAAGGTGTGCCGGCCCGACATCCCGGCCAGCGGGTTGAAGTTCCGCGCCGACAGCCGGAAGCGCAGGTTGCCCTTGCGGTCGCCGGAGTGGGCCTTGACCATCCCGAAGTCGGCGACGATGCCGGTCTCCAGCACGTACTCGCGCCCGTCGATCAGGCGGTGCTCCTTGGCCGGCACGTGCTCGGCGACCCCGCCGTCGGGGGAGTAGCGCAGGGTGAAGGTGCCGTCGGCGAGCATCGTCCCGGCCCCGGACGGGGTGAAGAACGCCGGGATGCCCGAGCCGCCGGCCCGCATCCGCTCGGCCAGGGTGCCCTGCGGCACCAGCTCCAGCTCCACCTTGCCGACGAAGTACTCGTCGTAGAACTCCTGCAGGATCGGGAAGGACGCCGTCACCCGGCGCAGCCGGCCCTCGTGCAGCAGCCGCCCGACGCCGGTGAAGTCGTGGCCCACGTTGTTCACGTAGACGTGCAGGTCACGCTTGTCCAGCTCGCAGAGGGCGTCCAGGAGCAGGTCCGGGCGACCGGAGCTGCCGAAACCGCCGACCGCTATCGACGCACCCGACGGCACCCTGTCGACCACGGACAACACGTCCTCGCGGAACTTGTCGATCACGCCGTGTCCCCTTCTCACGCCAGTCCCCGGTGGTAGCGCTGGCTCGTGCACTGGTGCGCATCCCGACGGCGGGCCCGCGCCGGAGGCGGGACGGCGATGTGTCGAGGGTCACCCGGACGTCGTCGAACGTATGGACGCCCCGCAGTACCCGAGAAGACGGATTCCACCCGGGGGAAGGCAGGGCCTCGACCGCCTCGGGACCCGGACCGGGGTCCACCCGGCTCGTCTTCCGCCGGTCGGAATGACGTGTGGCCCACGCCACGTCCGCGGCGGCAGGGTCGCTCTCGGCTCCGGGTCTCGCCCCGGGGTGCCAGCGAGGCTCTCGCCCCCCGGCCAGCGCCCGTACCACCAGTCGTCAGCACGGAAGGGGCCCCAGATGAGCATGACCACACGCGCCGCGGTCTGTCGGGAGCCGGGCAAGCCGTGGGAGATCACCGAGCTCGAGCTCGACGAGCCCCACGCCAACGAGGTCCGGATCAAGTTCATGGCCGCGGGGATGTGCCACTCCGACGACCACATCCAGAAGGGCGACGCGCAGATGCGCTTCCCCGTGGTCGGTGGCCACGAGGGCGCGGGCATCGTCGAGGCCGTCGGTGAGGGCGTCACCCGGGTCAAGGTGGGCGACCACGTGGTCTGCTCCTTCATCCCCGCCTGCGGCAAGTGCCGCTACTGCTCCACCGCCCGGCAGAACCTCTGCGACGAGGGCAAGAACGCCTCCACCGGGCAGTTCCCCGACGGCACGTTCCGCTTCCACCAGAACGGGGAGGACTTCGGCGGCCTCTGCGTGCTGGGCACCTTCTCCGAGCGCGCCGTCGTCAGCGAGTTCAGCGTCATCCCGATCCCCGAGGACATCCCCTTCGAGGTCGCCTCCCTCGTCGGCTGCGGTGTGCCGACCGGCTGGGGCAGCGCGGTGCACGCCGCCGGGGTGCGCGCCGGCGAGACCGTCGTCGTCTACGGCGCGGGTGGGGTGGGCAGCAACGCGGTGCAGGGCGCCCGGTACGCCGGCGCGCAGCGCGTGGTCGTCGTCGACCCGGTGGAGTTCAAGCGCGAGATGGCCACCGTCTTCGGCGCCACGCACACCTTCGCCACGGCGAAGGAGGCCCAGGAGTTCGTCAACGAGGTCACCTGGGGGGAGCTCGCCGACCACGCGATCATCACCGTCGGCGTGCTGCACGACGAGGTCATCGCCGACGCGCTGCAGGTCGTCGGCAAGGCCGGCCAGGTCACCGTCACCGCGGTCGGCAACGGCTGGGTGAACGAGCACCCCGGCGTCTTCATCGGCTATCAGCGGCGCATCCAGGGCGCGATCTTCGGCGCCTGCAACCCGCTGTTCGACGTCCCCCGCCTGCTCAGCCTCTACCGGTCCGGTGACCTGAAGCTCGACGAGCTGATCACCCGCACCTACCGCCTCGACGAGGTCAACCAGGGCTACCAGGACATGTTGGACGGCAAGAACATCCGCGGCGTGATCATCCACGAGCACTGAAGGAACCGGACATGACGATCGCCCCTCCCGGCCCGCAGGCCGGCTCGCCCCTGCTCATCGACGACGCCCAGCTGATCGGCGGCGACTGGGTCCCCGCCGCGGGCGGGCAGACCATCGACGTGATCAACCCCGCCACCGGTGAGGTGCTCGGCCGGGTCCCGCGCGGCGGTGCCGACGACGTCGACGCCGCCGTGCGCGCGGCCGAGGCCGCCTTCCCCGCCTGGCGGGACACCAACGCCACCGCCCGCGGTGCGCTGATCACCCGCTGGGCCCAGCTGATCGACCAGCACGCGACCGAGCTGGACCAGCTGGAGTCCCAGGAGGTCGGCCGGCCCAGCTGGGGCCCGCCGCCGATGTCCCGGATCCTGAACTTCATCGCCGGCCAGGCGGACAAGGTGCAGGGCGTCACCCTGCCCACCTACACCCCCGACGCCATCGGGCTCACCCTGCGCGAGCCCTACGGCGTGGTGGGCGCGGTCATCCCGTGGAACGCCCCTGCGCCGATGTTCGTCAACGACGTCGGCCCGGCGATCGCCGCCGGCAACACCATCGTGATCAAGCCGGCCGAGGACGCCCCGCTGACCGCGCTGGCGCTGGCCAAGCTGGCGCTGGAGGCGGGCATCCCGCCGGGCGTGGTCAACGTGGTCACCGGCTACGGCCACGAGGCCGGCGCCGCGATCCCGGCGCACCCGCGGATCCGGCGGATGAGCTTCACCGGCTCGCCGGACACCGGTGCCCTGGTGATGGCCGCGTGCGCGCAGAACCTCACCCCGCTGCACCTGGAGCTGGGCGGCAAGTCCCCGCAGGTCATCCTGGCCGGCGCCGACCTGGACGCCGCCATCCCGGCGATCGCCATGGGCATCACGATGAACACCGGCCAGATCTGCGCCGCCGGCTCGCGCGTGGTGGTCGAGCGCTCGATCCACGCCGAGGTCGTGCAGCGCCTGGCCGAGCAGATGTCGAAGGTCAAGGTCGGCCCCTGGTACGAGCAGGTCAACATGGGCCCGCTGATCAACGGCAAGCAGCACGAGCGGGTGCTGAAGTACATGCAGCTGGGCCAGGAGGAGGGCGCCGACCTCGTGCTGGGCGGTGGCCGCCCGTCCGGCGAGCAGTACGAGCGCGGGTTCTTCGTCGAGCCGACGCTGTTCGACAACGTCGACCCGGCGATGCGGATCCACCAGGAGGAGATCTTCGGCCCGGTCCTCGGGGTCACCCCCGTCGCCGACGAGGCCGAGGCCCTCGCGGTCGCCAACGGCACCGACTACGGCCTGGTCGCCTCGGTGTGGACCAACGACGTCGGCCAGGCCGTCCGGTTCGCCCGCGGCCTGCAGGCCGGCCAGGTGGCGGTCAACGCCGCGCTCGGCGCCGGCGTCATCGGCGGCCCCTTCGGCGGCTACAAGCGCAGTGGCTTCGGCCGCACCATGGGCGCCGACGCCGTCCTGGACTACACCCAGGTCAAGACCGTCTCGCTGCGCGGCACCGGTGTCTGACCTCTGCCTCTCCGGCCCCGCCCGCCCCGCCCCAGTCCACCCCTCCAGGGAGGCATCCCGATGAGCATCACCACGCACGCCGCCATCGCCCGCGGGCCGCACATCGGCTGGGAGATGGTCGACCTGCAGCTGGACGACCCCAAGGCCCACGAGGTCCGGGTCAAGTTCGCCGCCTCCGGGCTGTGCCACTCCGACGACCACATCACCCAGGGCGACGCCCCGGTGCGCTTCCCGATGGTCGGCGGCCACGAGGGCGCCGGGGTCGTCGAGTCGGTCGGCCCCGACGTCCGCCGGGTCAAGCCCGGCGACCGGGTGATCTGCTCCTACATCCCCGCCTGCGGGGCCTGCCGGCCCTGCTCGACCGGCCACCAGAACATGTGCGTCAAGGGCCTCAACGCCGGCAGCGGCATGTTCCTCGACGGCACGTTCCGGTTCCACCTGGGCGACGAGGACCTGGGCGGCTTCTGCTCGCTGGGCACCTTCTCGCAGTACGCGGTGGTCTCGGAGTGGGCGGTCGTGCCGCTGGCCGACGACATCCCCTTCGAGGTCGCCAGCCTGGTCGGCTGCGGTGTGCCCACCGGCTGGGGCTCGGCGGTCTACGCCGCCGGCGTCAAGCCCGGGGACACCGTCGTCGTCTTCGGCTCCGGCGGCGTGGGCAGCAACGCCGTGCAGGGCGCCCGGTACGCCGGCGCCAAGAACGTCGTCGTCGTCGACCCGGTGGAGTTCAAGCGGGAGATGGCGACCGTCTTCGGCGCCACGCACGCCTTCGCCTCGGCGAAGGAGGCGCACGACTTCGTGGTGGAGACGACGTGGGGCCAGCTGGCCGACCACGCCATCCTCACCCCGGGCGTCGTCACCGAGGAGATCGTCAACTCCGCGGTCCAGATGACCGGCAAGGGCGGCAAGGTGACCATCACCGGCGTCGGCAAGCTGACCGAGAAGGCCGTGCACTTCCACGCCGGCGCGCTCATCGGCTACCAGCGCCAGGTCCGCGGCGCGCTGTTCGGCGACTGCAACCCGCTCTACGACATCCCGAAGCTGCTGGGCCTCTACCGCGCCGGTGACCTCAAGCTCGACGAGCTGGTCACCCGCACCTACGCCCTCGACGAGGTCAACCAGGCCTACCAGGACCTCAACGACGGCAAGAACATCCGCGGCGTCATCGTCCACGACTGACCCCGCGCCGGACACCCACGTCCGGTGCCGCCCGGCTGCTGCCGGGCGGCACCGGCGACCCGGCGCGTCCGCGCGCCGGCCAGAGCTCGAGGAGAGCGATGAGCGACAGCGTGCGCGCGATGGTCCAGACCGGGCCCCGCAAGATGGAGCTGCGGGACTTCCCCCGACCGCGGATCGGCGCCGACGACGGGCTGCTGCGCGTGGAGGCCAACGGCATCTGCGGCAGCGACGTGGAGACCTACAAGGGCCACATGTCGATGAGCCGCGGCGACTTCGTCCCCGGCCACGAGCCGATGGGGATCGTCGAGGAGATCGGTGACCGCGCGGCCGAGCGGTGGGGCGTGCAGGTCGGCGACCGGGTCGCGCTGGAGGTCATCGTCCCCTGCCGGGCCTGCGCGAAGTGCCTCACCGGGCACTACCAGGCCTGCCCGAACCGGACGCTCGGGCACGGGGTCACCGGGGTGGACGTCGAGCCCAGCCTGTTCGGCGGCTTCGCCGAGCACCTCTACCTGACGCCGAACTCCGTGCTGCACAAGATCGACGCGACCATCCCCGCGGAGATCGCGGTCATGTTCAACCCGCTGGGCGCCGGCGTCCGCTGGGCCGTGCACCTGGGCGGCATCGGCCTCGGGGACACCGTCGTGGTGCTCGGCGCCGGCCAGCGCGGCATCGCCTCGGTGATCGCGGCCAAGGCCGCCGGTGCCGGGACGGTCATCGTCACCGGCCTGGCCGCCGACGAGCACAAGCTCGCGCTCGCCCGGGAGTTCGGCGCCGACCACACCGTCGTGGTGGGGGAGGACGGCGAGGACGTCGTCGAGCGGGTCCGGGAGATCACCGACGGCGAGCTGGCCGACGTCGTCCTGGAGCTCACCCCGATGGCCGCCGGCCCGGTCACCGACGCGCTCAAGGTCGCCCGGTTCGGCGGCACCGTGGTGCTCGCCGGGCTGAAGGGCGGCCGGGAGATCCCGCTGAGCACCGACCTGATCATCAACCGCGGGCTGGTCGTCAAGGGCGCGTTCGGCGTCGACTTCGCCGGCCAGGAGGCCGCGATCGCGCTGATCGAGTCCGGCCGCTTCCCGCTGGAGAAGCTGCACACCCACACCTTCGGCCTCGACGACACCGCCCTGGCCATCGAGACCCTCGCCGGCGAGGTGCCGGGGGAGCTCCCGGTGCACGTGTCGGTCCACCCCAACCTCTCCGCCTGAGGAGGC
Source organism: Modestobacter roseus (assembly GCF_007994135.1). Classification (NCBI taxonomy): domain Bacteria; kingdom Bacillati; phylum Actinomycetota; class Actinomycetes; order Geodermatophilales; family Geodermatophilaceae; genus Modestobacter; species Modestobacter roseus. The sequence continues at coordinate 1,953,358 of NZ_VLKF01000001.1, read as the reverse complement.
ACCCGTGCTCGTCGACGCGCACGCCCACCTGCTGCCCCGCGACTACCCGGCCGACGCCCCGGAGTGCTTCCCCCGGATGGAGCCGGTCGACGGCGACACCGCGCGCACCCTGGTCTTCGGCGCGATGCGCTTCACCGCCCGGGACGCCTTCTTCGACGCCGAGCGGCGCATCCAGGAGCAGGACGCCTCCGGGGTGGACGTCGAGGTGCTCAGCCCGATGCCGCCGCTGCTGAAGTACGACCTCCCCGCCGGCGACGGGCTGTCCCTGGCCCGCTGGGTGAACGAGGCCACCGCCCAGCTCTGCGCTGCCGTGCCGGACCGGCTCAAGGGGCTGGGCATGGTGCCGATGCAGGACCCCGACGCCGCCACCGCCGAGCTCAAGGCGATCAAGGACCAGGGGCTGCTGGGGGTGGAGATCGCCTCCAACGTGCTGGGGAAGTCGATCGGCCACGAGCAGTTCCTGCCCTTCTTCACCGAGGTCGAGCGGCTGGGCCTGTCGGTGTTCGTGCACGCCATGCCCAGCCCGTCGGAGCGGCTGCCCATGTCGGCGATGGGCACCTACGTCGTCGGCGTGGAGGGCGCCTTCGCGGCCGGCTCGATGGTGACCGGGGGGACGGCGAAGGCCTGCCCGGACCTGCGCATCTCGTTCAGCCACGCGGCCGGTGGGTTCCCGCTGATGCTGCCGCGGGCCCAGTACTTCTGGGGTGGCTCGTGGAACGAGGAGCCGGTCGACCTGACCCGCGCGGTGATGCACGACGACGGGCCCTCGCCGGTCGAGCTGGCCCGCCGGTTCTGGTACGACTCGATGGTCTTCGACCGCCGCGCGCTGCGGTTCCTCGTCGACTACCTCGGTGCCGACCGGTTGCTGGTCGGCTCGGACTTCCCGGCGATGCTGCGTGAGGACCCGGCCGGGCGCACCCTGCGCACGCTGGACCTGCCGCCCGAGGACCTCGCCGACGTGATGAGCGGCAACGCGTTCCGCTGGCTGGGGATCGACCACCCCTGAGCCGCCTCCCCTGCCCCCGAGCCTGCCGGGCCCCGTCCGCCACCCGCGGACGGGGCCCGGTGCGTTCCACGGCTGGCTCCGGTCCGTGGCGGCGCCGCTGACCGGGTTGACCCGCTGCACCCGACGGGGAGCCGTGCCACGGCGCGGCTCACCGTCAGGTCGTGCGGCTCAACCCCCGCCGGCGCCTCGTCGTGGCGCCCGAGGAGGCGGTCCGTGGCCACGCCGCGACCTCGTCGTCGACCGTCTCGTGACCCCCTCGTGACCCCCTCGTGATCCTGCTCCGGAGCGGTCGCCGAGGGGGGCAGTTTCTCTCCCGTACGACGGAAGCGGCGGGCCTCGTGTGGCCCCCGCCACGGGAGATTGGGTCCAACGCAGTGAGCCCGGTCACTAGGCCCGGCCTGCTGCACGCAGCACCGAGGCTCACCGGCGATCCGCCGGATCCGCGCAGCCAACGACGCCTTCTGAAGCGGGAGCACCCACGTGAGACGAATGATGAGACTGGCCCCGGTCGCCGCGGCCCTGATGCTGGTCACGGCCTGTGGTGGCGGTGACGGCGGTTCCACCCCAGCGGCCGGTGGGAGCGCAGCCCCGGCCGGTGACCCGGTGAGCGGTGGCGAGATCACCGTCCTGGAGGACGCAGCCTTCGCCGGCTCCTGGCCGGCCGGACTGGACCCGGCCACCAACACCACGGGTGGCTCGAACATCGCCATGAACCAGGCGATCTTCGGTGGGCTGTTCCTGCTGACGGCGGACGACGACGGCAGCAACGCCGAGGTCACCCCCAACCAGGCGGAGAGCTACGAGATCTCCGAGGACGGCACCCAGTTCACGGTGACGCTCCGCGAGGGCATCGAGTTCAGCGACGGCACGCCGCTGGACGCCGAGGCCGTGCGCTGGAACTGGGAGCGCGACCTCTCGAACCCCTGCACCTGCAAGCCGACCTGGCCGCTGGCCGAGAACGGCATCGAGGTGCTCGACCCGCTGACCATCCGGCTGACGTTCACCCGCCCCTACCCGGCGATCCTCGCCTCCTTCCCGGCCAGCAACGTGAACTGGATCGCCAGCCCCGCCGCGGTCGAGGCGCAGGGCGAGGACGACTTCGCCATCAACCCGGTCGGCGCCGGCCCGTTCACCGTCGTCTCCAACCAGCTGAGCTCCAAGCTCGAGCTGGAGAAGAACGAGAACTACTTCAAGGAGGGCCTGCCCTACCTGGACGGGCTCACCTTCCAGTCCATCGGCGGTGACCAGCCCGCCTACCAGGCGCTGCAGGCCGGTCAGGCCCAGGTGTACGAGGGCCTGAACACCACCCCGCTGCTCGACCAGGCGCAGTCCAGTGGCCAGATGCAGGTCACGATCCAGCCGGCGACGTCGCCGTACGTCATCCAGCTGAACACCGCGATCGCCCCCTTCGACGACGTCCGGGCGCGGGAGGCCATCTACCGGGCCACCGACTTCGAGGCGATCAACGAGGGCATCTTCGGCGGCAAGTACGACGTGAGCCAGAGCTTCACCGGCCCCGGCGGCAAGTTCCACCAGCCGGAGATCGAGGGCTACCCGGAGTACGACCTCGACCGGGCCAAGGAGCTGGTGGACGAGCTCGGCGGGCTGACCGTCCGGCTCGGCACGATCAGCAACTACGTCGCCACCCAGATCAACACCGCCCTGCAGACGCAGTGGGAGGAGGCCGGGATCGACGTGGAGATCAACGACTACCAGCTCTCCGGCGTCATCCAGGAGTTCACCGGCGGGCAGTGGCAGGCGATGCTGCAGACCGCCGGCGCCTGGGACCCGGCCGCCGGTGTCGGCGTCGGCTTCCGCTTCGCCTCCGGCGTCCCCTACAGCGGGGTGAACGACCCGGAGCTGGACCAGCTGCTGAACGACGCGGCCGCCACGGTCGACGAGGGCGAGCGGGAAGACCTCTACCGGCAGGCCGGTGAGCTCATCGCGGAGAACTTCTACGCACCGTTCGGTCTGGCCTTCGCCCCCGCCAACCTCTCGGCGCAGGGCGTGTACGGGCCGGGCATCACCACCAAGATCCCGCCGATCCTGGTCAACGCCGGGGTCATCTGGGACGAGGTCTGGCAGGAGCAGTGACCACGGCCACCACCAGCCCGCGGGTCCCGGTCGCCCGGGACCCGCGGGTCTCCCCGCTCAGCCGGGCGACCAGCTCGCCGGTGCTCCGGCTGGTGGTCAAGCGGCTGTTGATGGCGATCCCGATCATGCTGGGCGTCACCATCCTGGCGTTCTGGGTGCTCAGCCTGATCCCCGGCAACGCGGCCCAGCAGCTGCTCGGCCCCGAGGCCACACCCGAGGACATCGCCCAGCTGGAGGAGCAGCTCGGACTCAACGAGTCCGGCGTCTCCCGCTACCTGGACTGGCTGGGCGGCGCGCTCACCGGCGACCTGGGCAACTCGATCGTCAGCCGCCAGCCGGTCGGCGACCTGCTCGCCAACCGGCTGCCGGTGACCGGAGAACTGGTCCTGCTGGCGTTCGTGGTGTCGCTGGCGCTGGCGATCCCGGTGGCGCTGCTGGCCGCCTACAAGCCCAACGGCCTGCTGGACCGGGTCAGCATGTTCGTCAGCACCATGGGGCTCTCGGTGGCCAACTACGTGCTGGCGCTGCTCCTGGTGCTGGTGTTCGCCGTGCAGCTCGGCGCCCTGCCGGCGATCGGGTTCGTGCCGCTGGAGGACGGGCTGTGGGCCAACCTGAAGCCGCTGATCCTGCCCTCGGCGGCGATCGGCATCCCGCTGTTCTGCTTCTACGCGCGCTTCCTGCGGGGCGACCTGGTCGACCAGATGCAGCAGGAGGAGTACGTCACCACCGCCCGCGCCAAGGGCATCGGGCCGTGGCAGGTGCTGATCAGGCACGCGTTCCGCAACTCGTCGTTCGGCCTGATCACCGTCGTCGGCCTGAACCTCGGCGCGCTGATCGGCGGCACCGTGATCATCGAGCAGATCTTCGCGCTGCCGGGCATCGGCCAGATGCTGCTGCAGGCCATCAACACCCGTGACGTCGTCGTCGTGCAGGCCGCGGTCGTGATCTTCGCGCTGGTCGCGGTGATCGCGAACCTCGTCGTCGACCTGCTGTACGTCGTCCTGGACCCGAGGATCCGCCATGACAGTCGTTGAACCGGCGGCCGCGTCCGCCGTCGGCCCGGACGTCGACCTGGAGCAGGTCGAGGCCGGCCGGCGACGCCGCCCGGCCAACCTGGGCACCTGGATCCCCGCGGGGATGATCGCGTTCATCGTGGTGGCCTGCTTCCTCGGGCCGCTGCTGCTCGGCCTGCCCCGTCCGGTGGGCGGGAGCGTGCTGGAGAGCTACCTGCCGGCCGGTTCCCCGGGGCACCTGCTCGGCACCGACCCGAACGGCAACGACATCCTGTCCCGGCTGTTGCACGGTGGCCGGGCGTCGCTGCTGATCGCCACCACGGTCAACCTGCTCGGCCTGGTCGTCGGCGGCACGCTCGGTGCGCTGTCGGGCTACGTCGGCGGCGTCGTGGACACCGTGATCATGCGGGTGCTCGACGTGCTGATCGCCTTCCCGTCGCTGGTGCTCACCCTCGCGGTGGCGCAGGCGCTCGGCCCCAGCATGGTCAACACGATCTTCGCGCTGACCTTCTTCAGCATCCCGGCCGTGGCCCGGGTGGCCCGCTCGGCGGTGCTGCGGCTGCGCGAGCAGCCGTTCATGGCGGCGGCCCAGCTGGCGGGGACGCCGGGGTGGCGGGTGCTGTTCAAGCACCTGGCGCCCAACATCGCCCCGCAGCTGATCACCTTCGCGATGCTCGGCATGGGCATCGTGATCATCATCGAGGGCGCGCTGAGCTTCCTCGGTCTGGGCATCCCGGCCCCGGCTCCCAGCTGGGGCAACATGGTGGCCGACGGCCAGCTCAGCCTCTCCGCGACGCCGATGCTCGTGGTCTGGCCCAGCCTGGCGCTGTTGGTCACCGTCCTGTCCTTCAACCTGCTCGGGGAGAACCTCCGGGCGCGATGGAGCGGTCGATGAGCGGCGAGCGGACGGCGGCCCTCGGGGTCGCGGACACCCACGTGACGGCGGGGGTGATCGACTCCGACCGCGGGGCCTCGCGTCCCGGTGCGTCGGCCTCCGGCGCGCTCGGCCGCCCGGACCCGGTGCCGGGGGAGCCGTTGCTGCAGGTGACGGACCTGCGGGTGCAGTTCACCCGCGGTGGCCGGTGCGTGCGGGCGGTCAACGGGTTGTCCTACGAGCTGGTGCCCGGCCGGATGATGGCGATCATCGGGGAGTCCGGCTCCGGCAAGAGCGTCAGCTCCCGGGCGCTGATGGGCCTGCTGCCGCCCACCGCGCAGATCACCGGGTCGATCCGCTTCGACGGCCGGGAGCTGCTCGGGCTCTCCGAGGGGGAGCTGCGCAAGCTGCGCGGCGGTGACATCGCCATGGTGTTCCAGGACCCGGCGCGGTCGCTGAACCCGACGATGAAGATCGGCCTGCAGATCACCGAGGCGATCCGGGCGCACAGCGACCTGGACAAGAAGGGCGCCCACGCCCGGGCCATCGAGCTGCTCCGGCTGGTGCGGCTGCCGGCGCCCGAGCGGCGCTTCCACGAGTACCCGCACCAGCTGTCGGGCGGCATGCGGCAGCGGGTGATGATCGCGATCGCCCTCGCCGGCGAACCGCGGCTGCTGATCGCGGACGAGGCGACCACGGCGCTCGACGTCACCACCCAGGCGCAGATCATGGACCTGCTCGTCGAGCTGCAGGAGCGGCTCGGCATGGCCGTGATCATGATCAGTCACGACCTGGGCCTGGCGGCCAGCTACGCCCAGGACGTCGTGGTCATGTACGCCGGCCGGGCGGTGGAGCACGCGCCCACCCGCACCCTGTTCGCCAACGTGCGGATGCCCTACACCCGGGCGCTCCTCGGGGCGATCCCCGCGCTGGAGCGGGAGCCGCACTCGCTGCTGCCGGTCACCCCGGGTCAGCCGCCGGACCTCGCCGCGCTGCCGAAGGGCTGCCCCTTCCGGCCGCGCTGCGCCAACGCCACCGACACGTGCCTGGAGGAGCCCGCCCTCCTCGAGCACGAGCCGGAGCACTCGTACGCGTGCTGGCACCCCTGCGGCACCGAGGACCGTGCGGCCGGCAACCGTGCCACCGACAACCGTGCCACCGAGATCGGGGAGCAGCGATGACCGCCGTCGACGAGCGCGTGGAGGGCGAGGCGGTGCGCGGCAAGGCGCCGCTGCTGCGCGCCCGGGACCTGGTGCAGGAGTTCCCGGTCCGGGCCGCGGGCGGGGTCAAGGGCGGCGTCGTCCACGCGGTGTCGAACGTGTCCTTCGACATCTGCGCCGGGGAGACCCTCGGCGTGGTGGGGGAGACCGGCTCGGGGAAGTCGACGCTGGCCCGGTCGGTGATCCAGGCGCCCCGGCCCAAGTCGGGCACCGTGGAGTTCCAGGGCCAGGACCTGATGACGCTCAAGCGGGGCGACCTCAAGGACGCCCGCCGGCAGATGCAGATGGTCTACCAGGACCCGTTCGGCTCGCTGAACCCGCGCTGGCGGGTCACCGAGCTGGTCGAGGAGCCGATGATCGGCTACGGCGCGGGCAACGCCGACTGGCGGCGCGCCCGGGTGGCGGAGCTGCTGGACCTGGTCGGCCTCGACCCCACCTCGTACGGCCGGCGCCGGCCGCACGAGCTCTCCGGTGGTCAGGCCCAGCGGGTGGCGATCGCCCGCGCGATCGCGCTGAACCCGGCGCTGGTCATCTGCGACGAGGCGGTCTCCTCCCTCGACGTGCTCATCCAGGCGCAGGTGCTCAACCTGTTCGAGAAGCTGCGCCGGGAGCTGGACCTCGCCTACCTGTTCATCAGCCACGACCTGGCCCTGGTGAAGCAGGTCAGCGACCGGGTGGCGGTGATGTACCTGGGGCAGCTGGCCGAGGTGGGGCCGGCCGAGCAGATGTACCGGGAGCCGCTGCACCCCTACACGGCGGCGCTGCTGGACTCGATCCCGCGGGTCGACGCCGCCACCGGCCGGGCGCACCGGCCGACGGTGCTGCCCGGGGAGCCGCCGTCGCCGATCGACCCGCCCAGCGGGTGCCGGTTCCGCACCCGCTGCCCGAAGGCGGAGCAGCGCTGCGCGGACGAGGCGCCGCAGCTGCGGGAGCTGCGCCCCGCACACCAGGTCGCCTGCCACTTCCCGCTCGCCGGGCTGGAGGAGAGCCTGCGCCGTCCGGCCGGTGCAACCGCGGTCGGCGGGCCGGCGGCCGGTTGAGCACGGGGGGACGCCGAGGTGCGGCGTCCCCCCGTGCACCCCGCTAGCGTGACGGGGACCACGTCAGCGGCCGGCAGTGCAGCCGGCCCCGGCACCGGGAGCCGCCATGCGCGTGCCCTTGACCACCCGTGACTTCCTCGACCGCGCCGAGCTCGTCTACGGCGACCGGATCGGCGTCGTCGACGAGCCGGCCCAGCCGGCGCCGTCGCTGGGACCGACCACCCACCGCGAGCTGGCCCGCCGCGCCCGCGCCGTCCAGGCCGGCCTCGACGCGCTCGGCGTGGGGGAGGGCGAGCGGGTGGCGGTGGTCAGCCACAACTCCGCCCGGCTGCTGGAGCTGCTCTACGCCGTCCCGTCCTCCGGGCGCGTGCTGGTGCCGGTCAACTTCCGGCTGCAGGCCGAGGAGGTGCGCTACATCGTCGAGCACAGCGGCGCCGAGGTGCTGCTGGTCGACCCCGAGCTCGCCCCCACCCTGGACGGCGTGGGAGCGCGGCACCGGTTCGTGCTCGGCGAGGACTACGACACCGGGCTGCTGCGACCGGACGCCGAGCCGCGCCCCTGGGCCGAGCCCGACGAGGACGCCACCGCCACGATCAACTACACCAGCGGGACGACGGCGCGGCCCAAGGGCGTGCAGCTGACCCACCGCAACGTCTGGCTCAACGCGGTCACGTTCGGCATGCACATGCAGGTCAGCGATCGCGACGTCTACCTGCACACGCTGCCGATGTTCCACTGCAACGGCTGGGGCCTGCTCTACACGGTGGCCGGACTGGGCGGCACCCAGGTGGTGCTGCGCAAGGTCGACGGCGCGGAGATCCTCCGCCGCGTCGAGGAGCACGGCGTCACCCTGATGGCCGGGGCACCGGCGGTGTGGAACGCGGTGCTCGACGCGGCCGCCGAGTGGGACGGCCCGGTGCCCGGGCGCGACCAGGTGCGGATCGTCGTCGCGGGCGCACCGCCGCCGTCCCGGACCATCGCCCGGGTCGAGGAGGAGCTGGGCTGGCAGTTCAACCAGATCTACGGCCTCACCGAGACCTCCCCGCTGCTCACGGTCAACCGGCCCCGCGCCGAGTACGACGGCCTGGACCCCGAGGAGCGTGCCCGGGCGCTGTCCCGGGCCGGGGCGCCGGCGCTGGGCACCCGGATCACCACCAGCGAGAGCGGCGAGGTGCTGGCGCGGGGCAACACCGTGCTGGCCGGCTATTGGGCGAACCCGCAGGCCTCGGCCGATGCGCTGGACGGCGGCTGGTTCCACACCGGGGACGGCGGCACGGTCGACGCCGAGGGGGTGCTGACCATCTCCGACCGGAAGAAGGACGTGATCATCACCGGCGGGGAGAACGTCTCCTCCATCGAGGTGGAGGACGCCGTCTTCAGCCACCCCGCGGTGGCCGAGGTCGCGGTGATCGGGGTGCCCGACGAGAAGTGGGGCGAGATGGTCACCGCCCTGGTGGTGCTCGCCGAGGGCGCGGAGACCACCGAGGGCGAGATCATCGCGCACTGCCGTGCCCGGCTGGCCGGCTACAAGGCACCCAAGCGGGTGGAGTTCCGCCCGGCCATCCCGCGCACCGCCACCGGGAAGGTGCAGAAGTTCAAGCTCCGCGAGGCGTTCTGGGAGGGGCAGGACCGCAAGGTCCACTGAGGAAGGACCCCGTCGCCCCGGCCTTCGATCAGGTTCCCTGATCGAAAGGCGTCCCCCCGCGCGGAAGCCGGTGCAGGGGGACGCCTTCTGGTGCGGGAGGACGGCGGTCGTTCGCGACGGCCGTTCCAGCACGGCACCTGTCGGCGGCGCCTCACCCCGTAGGGGGAGAGGACCCCGGCGAGCTCAAGGCGTTCACCCGATCCGGTCGATGACCCGGTCGAGAGCACACCCGCCCGGGTGTGCCTGGACTGGTCGAGACCGGCGCCGATCCGTGGTGCCGGGCAACGCGAGGAGTCGGGTCGGTGCGTACGCAGCTCAGCACGGGTGGACGACGACGGGTGCCGCGCACCCTCGGGATCGCCGCCGCGGTGACCGTGTGCCTGCTGGTCGCCCCGGCGCCGGCTTCGGCCGCGCCGACCGACGCGCAGATCAGCGCCGCCGAGCGCGCGCGGCAGGACGCCGCCGCCGAGGTGGGGGCGATCACCGCCCAGCTCGCCCAGGCCGAGTCCGCGGCAGCCGCCGCGTCCGCCGCGGCGCAGATCGCGCTGCAGGACTACGAGGAGGCGCAGGCCGCCTACGAGCAGGCCCGCGCCGACGCCGACGCCGCCGCGGCCGAGGCGGCCCGGGCGGTTGCCGCGCTGGCGCAGGGCGAGGCCGAGGTCGCCGCCTTCGCCCGGGCCAGCTACATCCAGGGCAGCACCAGCTCCGGCACCCGCGCCCTGCTGTCCTCCGGCGGGCCGGCGCAGCTGCTGGAGCGGGCCGCGCTGCTCGACGCGGTCGGCGAGCACCGCACCGACGTCGTCGCCCAGCTCACCGTGCTGCAGGAGCAGTCCGCCGCGGCCGACACCGTCGCCCAGCAGACCCTCGGCGAGGCCGACGGGCTGCAGCAGGAGGCCGCGACCCTGCTCGCCGGGGCCCAGCAGCAGGAGATCGCCGCCCGGGCGCAGGCCGCCGCGCTGACCGAGCAGCAGGACGCCGTCGAGCAGCAGCTCAGTGCGGCCCAGCAGACCCTCACCGGGCTGCAGGACGACCGCGCCGCAGCCCAGGCCCAGGCCCAGGTGCAGGCCCAGCGTGACGCCGCTGCCCGCGCGGCGGCCGCGGCGCCGCGGAGCCCCGCGGCCCCGCCGGCGTCCTCCGGTGGGAGCTCCTCCGGTGGTTCGTCGTCCGGCGGCTCGTCGTCCGGTGGCTCGTCGTCCCGGCCGGCCCCCGTGGCCGCCCCCGCGCCGCCGCCGGTGACCACCGTCGGCAACCCGTCGCGCTCGACCGTGGAGACCGCCATCGCCGCGGCGATGAGCCAGCGCGGGGTGCCCTACTCCTGGGGTGGTGGCGGCAGCAACGGTCCCAGCTTCGGCATCTCGCCGGACACCAGCGTCTGGGGCTTCGACTGCTCGGGGCTGACGCAGTACGCCTACGCCCAGGCCGGCATCCGGATCGGCGGCACCAGCCGTGACCAGTACTGGCTCAACCGCGGCAAGACCGTGGCGAAGGGCGATCTGCAGCGGGGCGACCTGCTCTTCTGGGACGACGGCAGCGCCAACCCGAACTACCTGGACATCGTGCACGTGGCCATCTACCTGGGCGACGGTCAGATGATCGAGGCGCCGACCAGCGGTTCGTTCGTGAAGGTCTCCACGGCGCGGACGTCGAGCTCGACGTACTTCGGCGCGGTGCGGCCGGCCGGCTGAGCGGGGCCGGGGCCGGACGCGAAAGGGCGTCGGGCAGCCACGGGGGGAGCTGCCCGACGCGTGGGTCAGGCTAGCAGCACCGTGAGCGCTGAGGCAGTCTCTCCACTGCGCCGTCGACCCCGGGCGTCCGGTGCGTGCCGGGACTCGCACAGCTGGTTGTAGGACACTGGCCCGGTGACCGCCGCCAGCAGCGCGCCCGCCCAGCAGCAGCCCACCCCGCCCGCCGTCGACGCCGCCCGGCTCGAGCGGGCGCTCTTCGAGATCAAGCGCGTGATCGTCGGCCAGGACCGGCTGGTCGAGCGGATGCTGGTCGGGCTCCTGGCCCGCGGGCACGTGCTGCTCGAGGGCGTGCCCGGGGTGGCCAAGACCCTGGCGGTCGAGACCCTCGCGACCGTCGTCGGCGGGCACTTCGCCCGGCTGCAGTTCACCCCCGACCTGGTGCCGGCCGACATCATCGGCACCCGGATCTACAAGGCGGGGCAGGACTCCTTCGACACCGAGCTCGGCCCGGTGTTCGCCAACTTCGTGCTGGCCGACGAGATCAACCGGGCGCCGGCCAAGGTGCAGTCGGCGCTGCTGGAGGTCATGGCCGAGCGGCAGGTGTCGATCGGCGGGGTCACCCACAAGCTGCCCGACCCGTTCCTGGTGCTCGCCACCCAGAACCCGATCGAGAACGAGGGCGTCTACCCGCTGCCCGAGGCCCAGCGCGACCGCTTCCTGCTCAAGGTGCTCGTCGACTACCCGAGCCCGGAGGAGGAGCGGGAGATCATCTACCGGATGGGCTCGGTCCCGCCGGTCGCCGAGCGGGTGCTCGACCCCGACGACGTCCGGCGGCTGCAGCGGACCGCCTCGGAGGTGTTCGTCCACCACGCGCTGGTCGACTACGTCGTCCGGCTGGTGGTGGCCACCCGCGCCCCGGACGAGCACGGCATGCCCGACGTCGCCGGCTGGGTGTCCTACGGCGCCAGCCCACGCGCGTCGCTGGGCCTCATCGGCGCCAGCCGCGCGCTCGCGCTGATCCGGGGGCGGGACTACGTGCTGCCGCAGGACGTCCTCGACGTCACCGGTGACGTGCTGCGCCACCGGCTGGTGCTCTCCTACGACGCGCTGGCCGACGGCGTGCCGGCCGACCACGTGGTGCGGCGGATCGTGGAGAGCGTGCCGCTGCCGCAGGTCACCCCCCGGCAGCGGACGGGTGGCTTCGGACCCGGCGTGCCCGGCGGGCCGATGGTCCCGGGCTTCGGGCCGGCCGGTCAGCCGCAGGGCCCGCCGCCCGGCTGGGGCCAGCCGCACCCCCAGTCCCAGCAGCAGCCCGGTCCGCAGGGCTGGGGTCAGCCGCAGCCGCAGCCGCAGCCGCAGCCGCAGCCGCAGCCGCAGCCGTGGGGTCAGCCGACCAACGGCCACGGCCAGCAGGGGCAGGGCACCGGCTCGACCGCGGCGCAGGGTGAACGGCCCGACGGCACCGGGCCGCAGCGCGGGTGACCAGCGTCCCTCCGCCGCGGCCGGACGGCGGCGCACCACCCCACTTCGGCAGCGGCAACTCCGAGGTGCTGCTGCGGCGGCTGGAGCTCACCGTGCGCCGGCGGCTCGACGGACTGCTGCAGGGTGACCACCTGGGCCTGGTGCCCGGCTCGGGCAGCGAGGCGGGCGACTCCCGCAGCTACCACCCCGGCGACGACGTCCGGCGGATGGACTGGCCGGTCACCGCACGCACCCAGGTGCCGCACGTGCGGGAGACCATCGCCGACCGCGAGCTGGAGACCTGGGCGGTGGTCGACCTGTCGGCCAGCCTGGACTTCGGCACCGGGCAGTGCGAGAAGCGCGACCTGGCCATCGCCGCGCTGTCGGCGGTCAGCCACCTGACCGTGCGCGGCGGCAACCGGCTCGGCGCGGTCGTGACCACCGGGGAGCGGGTCGACCGCTACCCGGCGGCACCGGGGCGGCTGGCCGCCGACCGGCTGCTGCGCGCGGTGGTCGCGACTCCGCGCGCCTCCGGTGGGCGCCGCGGTGACCTGGCCGCGGCGTTGGAGCTGCTGCGCCGGCCGCAGCGCCGCCGCGGGCTGGTCGTGGTGGTCTCCGACTTCCTGGGTTCGGACGTGCGGGGCGACGCCGACTGGGAGCGGCCGTTGCGCGGGCTGTCCGCGCGGCACGAGCTGCTCGCCGTCGAGGTCGTCGACCCGCGGGAGCTGGAGCTGACCGACGTGGGGCTGCTCACCGTCGTCGACCCGGAGAGCGGGCGCACCCTGGAGGTGCCCACCGGCGACGCGGAGTTCCGCCGCCGCTTCGCCGAGGGCGCGGCCGCCCAGCGCGCCGAGATCGCGGCCGCGCTGCGCCGGACGGGGGCGGCGCACCTGCGGCTGCGCACCGACCGCGACTGGCTGGCCGACGTCGTCCGTTTCGTCGCCGACCGCCGGCGCGCCGGCTCCGGAGGAGCATCCCGATGACCCTGCAGTCGCCGTTGTGGCTGCTCGCCCTGCTGGCCGTGCTCGCCGTCGTCGGCTTGTACGTGGTGCTGCAGCTGCGCCGGGCGCGGTACGCCGCCCGGTTCACCAACGTCGCGCTGCTCGGCACGCTGGTGCCCAAGCGGCCCGGGTGGCGGCGGCACGTCGCCTTCGGGCTGGTCGCCCTGGGGCTCGGCGTGCTGGTGTTCTCCCTGGCCCAGCCCAGCACCGAGGTGCGGGTGCCGCGGGAGCGGGCGACGGTGGTGATGGCGGTCGACGTGTCGCTGTCGATGCGCGCCACCGACGTCGAGCCCGACCGGTTCCAGGCGATGCAGACCGCGGCCAAGGAGTTCGTCGACGTGCTGCCCGAGCGGATCAACCTCGGGCTGGTCGCCTTCGCGGGTACCGCGAGCACGCTGGTCACCCCGACCACCGACCGCGGCGCGGTGCGCACGGCGATCGACAACCTGGAGCTGGCCGAGGCGACCGCGATCGGTGACGCCGTCTTCACCTCGCTGACCGCGATCACCAACTACCAGGCGTCGCTGGAGTCCGAGGGCGTGTCCGTGCCGCCGGCGCGGATCGTCCTGCTGTCCGACGGCTACAGCACCATGGGCCGCGACGAGACCCAGGCGATCGACGCCGCCAACGCCGCCGAGGTGCCGGTCTCCACCATCGCCTTCGGCACCGACTACGGCACCCTCGACCTCAACGGCGAGGTGGTGCCGGTGCCGGTCGACCGCGCGACGCTGGAGCAGATCGCCGACGAGACCGGCGGTGACTACAGCCAGGCGGCCAGCGCGGAGGAGCTGGAGGCGGTGTACGAGGACCTGGGCAGCCAGATCGGTTACACGACCGAGCTGCAGGACGTCAGCCCGTGGTTCGTCCGCGGCGGGCTGCTGTTCGCCCTCCTCGGCGTCGTCGGCTCGCTGCTCTGGACCAACCGCCTGCTGTAGCGCCCGTCCCACCCAGGCACAGGAGCCTTTGCACCCGGTTCTCGCGCGGAAACCGGGTGCAGAGGTTCCTATGCCTCGGGAGTCACCGGGCCGGGTCGAGGACGAGCTTGCCGGTGGTGCGGCGGGCCAGCAGGTCCTGGTGGGCCTCGCGGACGGCGGTCAGCGGGTACCGGCCGCCGCTGACCGGGCGCACCGTGCCGTCGGCGACGAGCGGGAGCAGGTCGGTCATCGCCTCGTCCATCATCTGCGGGCGGGTCATGCAGTGCGCCAGCCAGAAGCCGATGACCGCCCGGCTGGTGCCCATCAGCGACTGCGGGTTCACCGGCTTCGGCGGCACCCGGCCCGCGGTGCCGTAGGCGGCGAGCCGGCCGAACGGGGCGAGCGCGGAGAAGGCCCCGTCGAAGACGTTGCCGCCGGTCATCTCCAGGACGACGTCGACCCGCTGCCCGCCGTTGGCCTCGCGCAGGGCGGCGGTGAAGGTCTTCGGGTCGTCCTCGGCCAGCGCCGGGTCGACGGTGGCGTCGGCGCCGAGGGACTCGGCCAGCGCGCGCTTCTCCGGGCTGGAGGCGGTGGCGATGACCCGGCCGGCGCCCCAGTGCTTGGCGAGCTGGATCGCCAGGGTGCCCACGCCGCCTGCGCCGGCGATGACGACGACGGACTCACCGGGGGAGAGGTGGGTCGAGGTGCGCAGCAGGTGCCAGGCGGTGGCGCCCTGCAGAACGACGGCGAGGGCCTGCTCGTCGGTGACCCCGTCGGGCACCGGCCAGGTCAGCCGGGGGTTTGCCGCGACCCGCTGGGCGTAGCCGCCGCCGGCCAGCAGCCCGACCACCCGCTGGCCGCCGCCGGCCGGGGTGCCGACGAACTCCGCGCCGGGGACCAGCGGCAGCTCCTGCGGGGCGAGGTAGCTGTTCTCCGTCTGGTGGGTGTCGGCGAAGTTGACCCCTGAGGAGCTGACCTCGTAGAGCACCTCGCCGTCCGCCGGGTTGGGATCGGGGAGGTCCACGACGTCCAGGACCTCAGGGCCGCCGAAGCGGATGATCTGCACAGCACGCATGACGGTGAGGCTATTGCCCCCTCGCGGCAGCAGCTGCGGCCGATGGGACCGCCCGGACCTCAGTCCACCCGGTTCGTGGGGTACGACACCGCGTCGCACGTGGCTCAGTGCCCTTAGCCTCGGTGCAGGTGCGATCCGGCATCGAGGCCGGTGCGTCGACGGGTGGAGAGCTGATGGACATCCGCACCCTGCGGTACGTGGTGACGCTCGCCGAGGAACTGCACTTCGGTCGGGCCGCACGCCGTCACTTCATCGCGGCCCAGCCGTTCGGCCAGCACGTGCAGCGGCTGGAGAGGGAGGTCGGCGCGCGGCTGTTCGACCGGACCAGCCGACGGGTCGCCATCACGCCGGCGGGGGAGCGGTTCGTCGCACAGGTCCGCGTGGTGCTGGCCGAGGTGGACGCCCTGTACGACCAGACCGCGGAGCGGCCCTCGGGCGGCGGGGGACCCCTCCGGGTCGGGGTCCTCGGCTTCGGCGCCGGGGACCGGTGGGGGGCGCTGCGGGGCGCGGTCCACGACCAGCTGCCGGCCATCGTCCTCGAGCACCACGAGCTGGACCTGGCCGACCAGTACGACACGGTGCGCCGCGGCCGGGTGGACGTGGGGCTCGTGCAGCACGTCGGTGAGATCGACGGGCTGGAGTTCGAGCCGGTGCTGTCCTCGCCGCGGGTGGCCGTCGTGCCGGCCACCTCGGCGATGGCTGATGCCGCCCGGCTGACCGCAGGGGACCTGGCCGACTGTCACTGGGTGGAGGTGGCCAGCCGGGAGCCGTCGCTCCGGGCCTGGGTGGGCGGTGCCGCGGAGCGAGGCGCACCCGCCGTCCGGCAGCCCTCCGCGATCCCCACCGCGGTCGCGATCAGCGGGCGCGTCTGCGTCCACGGGGCAGCGGCGGCGGACTACTACCCGCGGCCGGATGTGCGCTTCGTCCCGGTGGACGGGCCCGCCGTGGAGGTCGCGGTGTCCGTGCGCAGCGGTGACCGACGCCCTGAGGTGGTCGCGTTCCGGCGGGCGGCAGCAGCGGTCCGCCGGCTGACGGGCACCGGGCTGCTCGTCTGATCGCAACGGATCCGGTTGATGATCGCACCGCCGAGCGCTGGTCGAGTGGGCGCACGACGGCCACCCGGCCGTGCGACACCGGCGTCGTTCGGAGCACTCCATGACTGTTCAGCGCACACTCGTCCGCGGCGGGCACGTCCTGTCGATGGACCCGGCCATCGGCGAGCTGCCCTCGGGTGACGTGCTCGTCGAGGACGGCGTCATCACCGCCGTGGCGCCCGACCTGGGTGAGGTCGACGCGGAGCTCATCGACGCGACCGGGCACATCATCGCCCCCGGGCTGATCGACACCCACCGGCACACCTGGCAGACGCAGCTGCGGGCGCTGTGCGCGGACTGGGTCCTCGCGGACTACTTCTACGGCATCCGGCTGGCGGTCTCGCCGGCCTACACCGCCGCCGACGTGCACCTGGGGAACCTGCTGGGCGCCGTGGACGCGTTGGAGTCCGGGGTCACGACGATCCTCGACTTCTCGCACTGCAACAACACCCCCGACCACGGCGACGCCGCCGTGACCGGGCTGCGCGACGCCGGCATCCGTGCGGTGTTCGGCTACGGCTTCTTCGACAGCAGCCCGATGGCACCGCAGCACTTCCCTGACCACGGTGCCCGGCTGGCCGACTTCGCCCGGATCGCCGAGACCCACTTCTCCTCCGACTCGGGGCTGCTCACCCTCGGGGTGGCGCTCAACGAGATGGGCCTGGTGCCGCTGTCGGCCACCGCCGCGGAGGTGCGCGCCGCCCGCGAACGCCAGGCCTTGATCGTGGCCCACACCGGCTGCGTCTGGAGCATGCCCAGCGGCATCCGTGAGCTGGACGCTGCTGGGCTGCTCGGCCCCGACCAGGTGCACGTGCACTGCAACACGCTGTCCGACGAGGAGTGGCAGCTGCTGGCCCGCGCGGGGGCCAAGGTGTCCATCTCGGTCGAGACCGAGCTCAACATGGGCATGGGCCGGCCCGTCTTCGCCGCCTGCGAGCGGCACGGCCTGGCCCCCACCCTGTCCTGCGACATCATCTCGCTCAACAGCGGCGACCTGTTCAGCCAGCTGCGGCAGGGGCTCGGGTTCAAGCGATGGGCCGACACCGAGGCCGACAACCTCGCCGGCCGGGACCCGGAGCGGGTGACGACCACCGCCGTCGAGGCGCTGCGCTGGGCGACGGTCAACGCCGCCGAGGCGATCGGCCTGGGGCACCGCATCGGCAGCCTGACGCCGGGGAAGCAGGCCGACCTGATCGTCGTCGGTGGCCCGGGCACCTCGCAGCACCCGCACGTCGACGCCGCCGGCACGCTGCTCTTCCAGACCAGCACATCCGACGTGCGCACGGTGCTCGTGGCCGGCCGGGCGGTGAAGCGGGACGGCGTGATGACCGGGGTCGACCTGCCCCGCCTCCTGGCGGACGCGGATGTCTCCGCCGACCAGGTGCTGGCGAGGGTGCGGGCGGCCGTGCCGGTGCTGCCGCCCACCCCGCCCGGCAGCTTCGACGCCGTCCTGGCCCTGGTCGCGGCCAACCTCGCCGCATGAGCGCCTCGGCGCGCCGGGACCCGGCGGCCGCGCCCGACACGGCGCGCCTGGTCGAGGTGCGGCCGGGCACGCAGGCCTGGGTGCAGCCGGACGGGTCCTGGTGGATCAACAACGCCGGCGCCGTGGTCGGGGACGGCGCGGTGCTGGTGGTCGACACCTGCGCGACCGCCGAGCGGACGTCCCGCTTCCTGAGCGCCGTGGATCGCGCGACGGACGGCGCCCCGGTGCGGCTCGCGGTCAACACCCACCAGCACGGTGACCACACGTACGGCAACAGCCTGCTCCCGACCGCCACGGTGCTCCTCGGCCACGAGGCGATGCGCGAGGGGTTGCGCGTCGATCCGGTGATCGACGGCTGCCCGCCGTTCTGGGCGCCCGTGCCGGACTGGGGGCCGGTGCAGCGTCGGCTGCCCGACGTCGCTGTCACCGCCGCGACGACCGTGCACGTCGGCGGACGGGCGGTGCAGCTGCGGCACCCCGGCGGCCCGGCGCACACGACCGGCGACCTCATCGCCTGGCTCCCCGACGAGCGGGTGCTCTTCGCGGGGGACCTGGTGTTCGCCGGGCTGACGCCGCTGGTGTTCATGGGCTCGGTGCCCGGCGCGCTGGCCGCAGTCGACTGGCTCGCCGCCCTGGACCCGGAGGTCGTCGTCCCGGGGCACGGCCCGGTGCTGACAGGGGGCGACGTCGACCGGGTGCTGGACGAGCACCGCCGCTACTACCGGCTCGTGCTCGCCCTGGGCGAACAGGGACTCGCCGCCGGGCGGACGCCGCTGGAGACGGCCCGGGACGCCGACCTCGGCGAGTTCGGCGCCTGGGCCGACGCCGAGCGCCTCGTGCTCAACCTGCACCGCGTGTACGCCGACCGGGGCGGTCGCGCGTTCGACCTGATGGCCGCCCTGGGGGACGCGGTCGCCTGGCTCGGTGGCCCGATGGCCACCTCCGTCTGACGGCCCGAGGAGGTCCGGTGCGATTCGTGACCTACGCCGAGGACGACGGCGACCGGGTCGGCGTGCTGGCCGGCGAGCAGGTGCACGCCCTCCCCGCGGGCACCACCCTGCTCGGTCTGCTGCGGACCGAGGGGGGCCTGGCGGAGGCGGGGGAGCGGGCACTGGCGTCCCCGGCGGCGGTCCGGCCGTACGCCGGCCTGCGGCTGCGGGCGCCCCTGCCCGATCCACCCACCGTGCGCGACTTCATGGCGTTCGAGGAACACGTCGCCGGCACCGTCCGGCTGGCCGGAGCCGGGGCCACGGTGCCCGACCGCTGGTATGAGGCGCCTGCCTTCTACTTCACCAGTCCCTATGCGGTCCGGGGCCCGCACGACGACGTGCCGGTGCCGCCCGGCAGTGAGCTGTTCGACTTCGAGCTGGAGGTCGCCGCGGTCATCGGACGCACCGGCCGGGACGTCCACCCCGCCGACGGCGAGTCCCACATCGCCGGGTACACGATCATGAACGACTGGTCCGCTCGGGACCTGCAGTTCGCCGAGATGGAGGTCCGGCTCGGTCCCGTGAAGGGCAAGGACACGGCCACCACCCTCGGGCCGGTCCTGGTGACGCCGGACGAGGTGGAGCCCTGGCGGACGGGGTCCGGTTTCGACCTCGCGATGACCGTGGACGTCAACGGGGTGCGGTTCGGCGAGGACCGGTGGTCGTCGATGGCCTTCGGGTTCGGTGATCTCGTGGCCTACGCATCCCGGGGGTCCGAGGTCCGGCCGGGGGACGTGCTCGGCTCGGGCACCTGTGGGAACGGCTGTCTGGCCGAACTCTGGGAGCGCTCCGGTCTCGACGCGCACCCACCTCTGCGGGCGGGCGACGTCGTCACGGTCTCGGTCGAGCAACTGGGCAGCATCACCACGCGGGTCGTCGAGGGTGTCGCTCCGGTGCCCGTCGCGTCGGCGCGGCGTCACCCGTGACGCGTCGGGCGTCGGCTGGTCCTGGACGCCGTGTCGAGACCTCGCTCTGCACCAGCCTGCCAGCGCGGGGGACGACGTCCTCGTCCCCCGCTGAGAGTGCTCGCGAACCGGTCCGGCCCCAGCCGGTCGATCACCGGCCGGGTGCTGTCGTCCCGGCTCGCCACCGGGTCCGGGGCGAGGGCTTGGTGGGTGCCACCCCGACGGCGGTGTCGAGGGTCAGGCCCCCGGCGGGCTGATCCTGAACAGGGCCTGGGCGTTGCCGGCGGTGAACGCCTGGCGGGCCTCGTCGGTGGGGAACTCGGCGAGGAACCGGTCGATGTCCGCCCGGGTCGGCCGGTGGAAGGGGTGGTCGGTGGAGAACAGCAGCCGGTCGGGTGTGGTGACCTCCAAGGCGTGCCGGAGCAGCGTGGGGTCGAGCATCCCGGAGCTGGTGATGTGCACGTTGGACCGGATGTACTCCGACACCCTCCGGTCCAGGCCTGCGACGCGGGCCAGGCTGTCGGTCCGGTCGGACCAGAACAGCAGCAGCTCGCCCCAGTGTCCGAGCACCAGCTGGAGGTCGGGGTGCCGGTCGAACGTGCCGCGGACGATCAGCCGCAGTGCGGAGAGCGCGGCCTCGAGGTGCCAGCCCCACCCGAACGTGGCCAGCCCGAGGTCGGTCATCGGGTCGAAGCCGCTGTAGGCGGCCCGGCGGATCGCGACCGGCGGGATCTGCGGGTGGATGGAGATCGGCTGGTGCGACCTCGCTGCTGCAGCGAGCAGGTCGTCGTAGCGCGGGTCGTCCAGGGGCACGGTGCCGGTGCGCCCGTAGACCATCGCTCCGACGAAGCCCAGGTCGACTGCACGCTCGAGCTCAGCGACCGCCGCAGCGGGGTCGGCCGTCGGCAAGGTCGCGAACGCCCGGAACCGGGTCGGGTGCCGACGGACGGCCTCGGCGGCGATGTCGTTCGCCTGCCGGGCGAACCGCGCTGCGTCCGCGGGGTCCAGTGGCTGGGTCCCGGGGGGTGCCAGGGACAGGATGGACACGTCGATGCCCTGGGCGTCCATCACGGCGATCCGGGCATCGCCGATGTCGTGGAGGTGTTCCAGGTTGTCGCCCATCTCGTCGAGCACGAGGCTCTCGTCCGCCCGGTCCTCCGGGAGCGCCCGCACTGCCGCCGTCAGGGCGGGGAGACCCCAGTGCTCCTCGATCGCGATCACCGTCATGTCGACTCCTCGATTCTGCTCAACGCTTGTTGAGTCAAAACCTAACAGTTTCGCTCACCATCTGTAGAGCGGGGGAGTGGCCGGAGCCGCACGAGACGCCGAGCGCGCCCGCGCGGCGCGGCTCAGCCTCGACGCCGCTCGGCAGGAGTTCGCGACCCGGGGCATCGACGGGGCGACTGTCCGCGGCATCGCCGCGGCGGCTGGGGTCGCCTCGCTCGTGACGCAGCACGACGGCTCCAGGGCGGCGCTGTCCGCCGTCGCCGTCCAGCTGTCGGGCAACGACGAGCAGGGTGCCGCCGAGCACCCGCTCGGCGTCCTCACCGTCCGGCTGCTCGACTGTCCCCGAGGCGAACAGGGTCACCACGCAACGCTCTCCCCGTGCCGGTCGAGGTACTGCAGGCCCGGTGCGCCGTGCTGCGCGTCGATCGTGTCGACGAGCGGGGGGATGCTGTCGCTGATCTCGAGCACCGCGTTCGGGCCGCCGAGACCGGTCTTCACCCATCCGGGCGCCATCAGGAGCAGCGCCCTCTGCTCGCCGGCATGCCGGGCGGCGTAGCTGCGGAACATCTGGTTCAGCGCGGACTTGGTCGCCCGGTACGCCTCGAACCCGCCGTCGATGTTGCCGGAGACGCTGCCCTGTCCGGAGGACATGACGGCGATGGTCCCCGACGCATCCACGAGATCCTGCAGCGTCTCGACAGTGCGCATCACGCCGAGGACGTTCGTGTCCATCATCCGTTCGAAGTCGCCGGTGTCGATGTCCGCACCGACCGCGTCCTGCGCAGCCAGCGAGATGCCTGCGACGACGAACAGCAGGTCGAAGGCCCGACCGTCCAAGCGCTCCCGCAGGGCGCTGATCTGGTCCCGCACGGTGATGTCGATCTTCTCGATCTCCACCGCGCCGCCGTTCCTGCGCGCGAAGTCGTGCAGCGGTGATGGGCCATCGTCCTGCGCCGTTCCCACGACCTGGGCACCGCGTGCGACGTACGTCTCGACGATCGCCTCTCCCAGTCCGCGTGATGCTCCGATGACGAGCACCCTCCGGTTCGGCGTGCTCGTTCGTGTCGCTCCGCTCATGGTCCGCGTCCCTCCCGGTCGCCGTCGAGCCTCTCGCTCACCGTCCGTTGAGTGACTCTAGCACTCAGCTCAACGCATGTAGAGTGAGTGGATGCAGACGGGTCAGACGAGATCGGACCGGCGGGCGGCGACGGCGGCGCGCATCCTCGAGGCGGCGCAGTTGGAGTTCGGCACGCATGGCGAGGACGGCACGACGATCCGTGGCATCGCCCGGCGCGCGGGGGTCGACCCGTCGCTCGTGCTCCAGCACTACGGGTCGAAGCAGGCTCTCTTCTCCCTGGCGGTGCGCCCGGCGGCGGACCTGACCGGGGAAGGTGTGCCTGCGCACCTGGCCGAGGTCCTCGGTGCCAGGCTCCGCGAGATACCGCCGGCAACACGGGCCCTCATGCGCTCGATGCTCACCTCGCCCGAGGCGGCCGCAGTGATGCGCGAGTACCTGCAGGAGCGGGTGACGAACCTCGCTGGCGCGATGGCCGGCGACGACGCCGAGCTCCGAGCCGCCGTCATGGTCTCGAGCATCCTCGGCATCACCATCGCACGGCACTTCCTCGACCTCTCGCCGTTCGCGGACCTCGAGGACGAACAGGTCACCACCCTGGTCGACGCATGGCTCGCTCCACTCGCCTGACACGGCACCGCCCACGAACACGAGCGTGGGCGGAGTGCATGCGCGTCACGTCGATCCCGCGCGGGTCACGGGGCACCGGACGTCTGCGGTGCGGCAGTGGAGAACGCGGTGAGCGCTCTCCCCGATGCACGGTGCAGACGACTCGCGCACCGCACCGCACCGCGTCCGAGGCCGGCGACCGCGACGACCGAGCCGCCTGACCCGGCAGCCCAGGATGCCGGGGCTCCACCCGAGCACGCGGGCCCACCGGCGCCGGGGCTGTCGTCTCGGCGCCTGACGGCTGCTCCAGGACGTACGGGTCGACATCACGTCCTCCACGATCGGCGCGGGCGAACCCGATCCGGGTGGCTCCAGGCGTCAGGGATGCGGCGCGGTGTCGTGCTCGCGGTCCGACGTGGGCAGGGTGGCGGAGGCCAGCAGCGCGAGCTTGTCCGCGGCATCCGAGCCGGCGTCCGGGTGGAACACGACCAGCATCAGGTGGTCGGTCCCGCTGATGGCCAGGCGCTCCCGGTTGAGCGTCATCTCCCCGACCTGGGGGTGGTCCAGCCGGATCGGTGCACCCCACTGCCGGCTCACCTCGTGCCGCGCCCACAGCTGCCGGAACCGCGGGCTCGCCAGCGTCAGCTCGCCGGTGAGCTCGATGAACCGGGGGTCGTCGACGTCGGTGCCGACGGCCTGCCGGAGGTTCGCCACGACGCACTCCGTGACCCGCTCCCAGTCCGGGTGCAGCGCCTGCTCGGCCGGGTCCACGAACAGCGCCCGCAGCTGGTTGCCGCCGGCGGCGAGCCGGGGGGAGAGCGCGGTGGCCATGCGGTTCGCGGCGACGACGTCGAAGTAGCGGTCCTCGATGAAGGCGGGTTGCACGAGAGAGCCCAGCAGTGTGAGCACCCCCGGCGGCGGGGTCTCCGTGCGCGGCCGGCGCCGCCGGTGCCGGGGGACCTCCGCGACCAGCGTCAGCAGGTGGGCGACGTGGTCGTCATCGAGCTGCAGGACCCGGGCGATGGCCTCCAGCACCTGCAGCGAGGGGTGCCGGTCCCGGCCCCGTTCCAGCCGGAGGTAGTAGTCGGCGCTGATGCCCGCGAGCAGGGCGACCTCCTCCCGCCGCAGCCCCGGCACCCGCCGCACCCCGGCGTCCGGGATGCCCACCTGCTGGGGTGTCACCAGCTCGCGCCTGGCCCGCAGGAAGGCCCCGAGCGAATTCGCCGACTCGTCCACGCCCGCGACCCTAGGCCGCTGGTGGCGATCAGCGAGGGTCCTGCCGGACCCCAGGCTGCGGAGAGCTCTGGATGACCCCGCTCCCGGCTCCTAGCGTCCCGAGCGGCTGTTCGGCCGAGCATCTCCCGAGAGGACGTCATGACCGTCACCCTGATCACCGGTGCCAACAAGGGCATCGGGTTCGAGACCGCCAGGCAGCTCGTGCAGCTGGGGCACACCGTCTACCTCGGCGCGCGGGACGTCGAGCGCGGCGGGAAGGCCGCTGCCGAGATCGGTGTGCGATCCGTCCAGCTGGACGTCACCGACGACGCGTCGGTCGGCAGCGCGCTGGCGGAGGTCGGCGCGGCAGAAGACCACCTCGACGTGCTGGTCCACAACGCAGGCGTCCTGGAGACCGGGCTCGACGGCCCGGCGGCGCTCCGCTCCTTCGACACGAACGCGGTGGGGATCGTGCGCGTCACGGAGGCGGCGCTTCCGCTGCTCCGCAGGTCGTCGAGCCCGAACGTCGTCGTCCTCTCCAGCAGCGCCGGGTCGTTCTGGGCGGTCACCAACCCCGAGCGCGCGGAGTTCGGTCTGCCGCTCGCGCTGTACTCGGCGTCCAAGGCGGCGGCGACCATGCTGACCCTGCAGTACGCCAAGGCGCACCCGGGCATCAGGTTCAACGCCCTCGAGCCGGGCCCCACCGCGACCGACATGACCGCGGCGTTCGGCATCGGGCGCCCGGTGGAGGAGAGCGCCCGGGTCGTCGTGCGGCTGGCCACCCAGGGCCCGGACGGCCCGACGGGGACCTTCCAGGACGAGGCCGGCGCACTGCCCTGGTGAGCAGGTCCGATCAGCGGGCCGGGCGCGCTGCGCACGCCGCGGAGGTCGCGTCCTGGGCGCTGGTCGCCGCCCAGGACCGACGGGCGGGCCGCTCAGCGCGGGGTCATCCGCGCCGGCGCACCAGGCGAGCACCTCCTGGTGCGCCACGTCGTCCACGACCGCGGCCACCGTCGTCGCCGGGACGCACGGAGCTCGACGTCCAACGGGGCCGGCTCCGGCCGGAGCAGCCGGCGCAGCGACGCCACCGCGGCGCGGGTCCGGTCGAGCTCCGCCTCCAGCCGCTGCGGGTGGTCGGCCGCGGGGGTGGCGCGGGCGCCCGGGTCGGCGGCTGACCCGCGCCCACCGGACCGCGACCTCAGCTGCCCTCCGGGGCGCCGGGAACCGCCCCGAGAGCGACGTCGAAGTTGTGCGAGAAGACGTCGTCGGGGTCCCAGCGCGCCTTGATCCTGCGCAACCGGGTCAGCGTCGCGGGCGGGAACGCGTCCATGATCCGTCGCGGGTCGTCGTCGGTCTCGAAGCTGAGGTACAGCCCGTCCGCGTGGTCGCGCACCTCCTCCCAGGCTGCCCAGAGGTCGGCTCTCCGGGCGGGGGAGGTGACTGCCATGACGGAGAAGGCCTGCTGGCGGTGGGCGAAGGCGGTGGCCTCGGCCGGGACGTCGTTGATGGCGCCACCGAGGGCGCGGAGCTGGATGCCGTCGGCGGCGCCGCCGTCCAGCAGGCCGGCCAGCACCCGGGCCGTCACGGTGTCGAGCGCGGGGACCAGCGCCGACCTGGTCACGCTGCCACCGCTGCCGGTGTGCGGAGCGCCGCTCCGCTGGACGACCGCGTCGTAGCGGGCGAGCGTGGCCCGGGCCCCCTGCAGTGGCGCGACCTGCGCGAAGGGTTCCAGCAGGCGCTGCGCCGTGTCCGCGTCCGCGGTGGTCACGACGATGCTGGCCATCGCCGATGCCGGTCCGCCGCCCCCGCCGAACAGGTAGAGGAAGCCGGTGACGTCCCGTGGCGCACTCGCCATCGCGGCTCCCCACCCCTCCAGCAGGGCCGCGGCGTCCCGGGCGTCGTAGGCGAGGGTCGCGTGCGCGACGGCGGGGACCACGGCGGCGCGCATCGTGAACTCGGTGACGATGCCGACGTTGCCGCCCGCACCACGGATCGCCCAGAACAGGTCCGGGTGGTGGTCGGCGTCGACCTGCAGCACCTGGCCGTCGGCCGTGACCACCGTCGCGCCGACGACGTGGTCGATCGTCAGCCCGAAGCGCCGGCCGAGCAGGCCGATCCCCCCGGTGGTGGCCAGGCCGCCGACGCCGACGTCGCCGGAGTCGCCGGAGGTGATGGCCAGGCCGTGCGGTGCGAGCTGGGTGGCCACCTCGCCCCAGGTCGCGCCCGCCTGGACGCGCACGAGCCGCTGCTCCCGGTCGAGCACCTCGACCGCGTGCATGGAGGAGAGGTCGATGACCACGCCGCCGTCGTTGGTCGACCGGCTGCTGATCCCGTGCCCGCCGCTGCGGATCGACAGCGGCCCGCCGCGCTCCCGGGCGTGGGCGAGCGCCGCCACGACGTCCTCGTCGGTCTCCACCGCCAGCACGAGGGCGGGGCTGCCGCGGTGGGAGTAGGTGTGGCGCAGGCGCTGGTAGTCCGGGTCGCCCGGTGCCGTGGCCAGGTCGCGGAGCCGGTCGGGGAGCGGGTGTGCTGCCCGGGCGGTCGGGGTCCGGGACCCGTTCATGACCGGGACGACCGCACGGTGAGCCCCGTGACGGGGTCGATGAGGTGGTGCAGGGGCTCGTCGGATCCGGGCGCGCCGGCGGTCAGCAGCTCTCCCACCGCGTCACCTACCTGCTCCCCGGTCAGCCAGCGGGGGTCGTCGATCCCGACGGACTGCCGGGCCCTCGTCCGCACCACGCCGAGGACGAGTCCGTACACCCGGGGCCCCGAACCCGACAGCTGCACGGCGAGTGTCTGCACGAGCGAGCGCAGTGCTGCGTTCGTCGCACCCATCAGCGGGTTGCCGGGGAACGGGATCTCGGCGCTGGCCCCGAGCAGGCTGACCACCGCGCCGTCCGGGGCGACCAGTGGCACCAGGGCGCGCAGCGCGCGGAACCCGGCGGTCTGGTTGCCCTCCACCATCTCCGCCCAGTGCGCGTCGGTGATGTCCAGGACGCTGCCCCGGGTGCGCCCACCGGGGGTGCCGATGGAGATGACCGCCCCGTCGACGGTGCCGAAGGCGGCACGCAGCTCCCGGGTGACGGCGCTGCTGTCGGCGGCGGTCACGTCGGTCCGGTGCAGGACGAGTTCCCCGGTGCCGGTGTCACCCAGGCGGTCGGCGAGCCCGGCCAGCCGTTCCTCGTCGCGGCCGATCGCGACGACGCGGGCGCCGTGGGCGAGCAGGGACCGGGTCGTCCCTTCGCCAACGCCTCCGGTCGCTCCGGCGAGGAGCACGGTGCGCCCGTGCAGGTCCTCGTTCATGGTGGCCTCCCAGCCGTCGTCGTCCTCGTACGGCTGGCGGAACCACGGCTGCGGAACAGCTATTCCGCTATGCTCGCCGGGTGTCGACCCAGCCAGCCACCTCTCGCGCCGACGCCCTGCGCGACGGGCTCGTGGCGGCGGCGCGCGAGCTCTTCTCCGGGCGCGGCTTGACCGTCACCCAGGCGCAGGTGGCTGCGCGGGCCGGGACCGGTGTCGCCTCCCTCTACCGGCGCTTCGGGACGAAGGACGACCTGATCCTCGGCGCCTACCGCGATGCGCTCGCCCTCGGCCCCGAGACGGCCCACCAGGCGGCCGAGAAGGAGTCGGCCTGGAGCGGCCTCGTGCACTTCGTGACCGCGTCGGCCGACGTCCTGGCAGGGGACCGCGGTCTGCGCGAGCTCGTCCTCGGTGGTTTCGGCGCGCCGCTGGGGTGGTCACGCGGCTCCGGCCCGACCGAGCTGGCGCGGGTGCTGCGGGACACCGATGCCCTCGTCGTGGCACGACTGGAGCCGGTGGTGCGGCGGGCGCAGGCCGACGGCGACCTCCGCCCGGACGTCGGAGTGACCGACGTGCAGCTGGTCACGGCGATGGTCCAGGCGGGCGCGACCCTGGGCGGCCCCACGGTGCCCGGCCTGCACCGGCGGGCCGTCGGCCTCGTGCTGGACGGCCTCCGGGGCCGCCGGGACGGTCCCACGCCCCTCCCCGTGCCGGCGATGACGCTGCAGGAGCTGAGAGAGGTCACCGCACGGGCTGCGCACCCCTGACCCGGTCGTCCGAGGAGGCTCTCGTGGGTCCGCCCTGCGGCGACGGCCGGTCAGCAGCGCTGGGAACGACCGTCGCCCGGTGTCACCCGAGCAGGCGGGACCGGCGGATGCGGGCACCCGGGTCGACGGTGTCGGCGATCGCCGCGGCCCGTGCGCGGACGTCGGCCGGCAGCGCGTCCGGCACGTGCGCCGCGCCCTCGACCCACGAGCCCGGTGTCGAGCCGGCATCGGCGGTCGACCACACGGCTCGCGCACCGGCGAAGGCGGTCTCGATCCGGTCCCGGGGGAACAGGGTGAGCGGTGCGACCGCGTGGTGGATGAAGTCGCCCGGAGGGGCGACGACGGCTCCCGGACGGCGGGCCGGTGCCCCCGCGACGTGGCGGATCTCCATCATCACGATCGCGGCGTCGTCCGCTGCCGCGGTCGCGAGCAGCTCTGCGGCGATCCCCGGCGTGGACGCGTCGAGCCACCGCGCGTCACCGATGGCCGGGGTCGCCACCGGTGGATCGAGGTGGATCCGGGACAGGCCCGCGGCGTCGGTCGGGCCCCAGCTGTCGGAGACCGGCTCCGCCGCCGCGCGCATGGCGTCGAGCAGCGGGGCCGCGGCGACCGGGCCGTCGGGATCGGCGATCGCGAGGTGGACGGCGACCTTCCCGTGCAGCTCCGTCGGGAACGGGGGCATCGGTGGCACGTGGAGCACCCCGATGCTCGAGGAGACGGTGCCGCCCAGTGCCCCGATGGTGCTCGCCCAGGCAGCGATGAGCTCCGGGAGCGCATCGGCGTGCCAGAGCAGCGCCCCGGCGTGCAGGTCCGGCGCGGGCGCGAGGTCGAACTCGAGGGTGTGCGCGATCCCGACCCCGCCCGCCCCGCGGAAGGCCCACATCGCCGCGCGGTCGACCTCGTCGGGGGCGTCGTCGGCAGCGGTGCGCGAGCGACCGCTGCCGTCGACGTAGTGCACGGCGCGGAGAGCGCCGCTGGCCAGTCCGTCCCGGCGGACCAGCCACCCGATGCCGCCGCCGAAGGTGTACCCGGACACCGAGACGCTGGGCGCCGAGCCGGCGAGCCCGAGCAGGCCGTGCCGCTCGGCGGCGGCGTTGACGGCAGACCAGGTCGCGCCGGCGCCGACCACGGCGACGCGCGATGCCGGGTC
Source organism: Modestobacter roseus (assembly GCF_007994135.1). Taxonomy (NCBI): domain Bacteria; kingdom Bacillati; phylum Actinomycetota; class Actinomycetes; order Geodermatophilales; family Geodermatophilaceae; genus Modestobacter; species Modestobacter roseus. The sequence continues at coordinate 1,924,516 of NZ_VLKF01000001.1, read as the reverse complement.
GATCGACACGTCGGTGAGCCCCGACGTGTCGAGCAGCACCGCTCCGTCGTCCACCGGCGCGCCCGCGCCGTGGCCGGTCGCCTGCGGTACGACCTCGAGCCGCGTGCCTGTCGACCGTGCGAGTGCGGCGACCTCGGCGAGGGCGGGCGCGACGTCCTCGGGCCGGGCGATGACCGCCACCCGGGCGGGCCTCTGCTCGCGGGAGGAGTTGTGCGGTCGGGTCGCTGCGGCGTAGCCGTCGGTGGCCGCGTCAACGAGCACGGCTGGTGGCCTCCTCGAGCGTGGGGTAGTCGGTGTAGCCGCGGTGGTCGCCGCCGTAGAAGGTGCCGGGGTCGGGCGCGTTGAGCGGTGCGCCGGCCCGCACCCGGGCCGGCAGGTCCGGGTTCGCCAGCGCCATGGCACCGACCGTGATGACGTCGGCGCGGCCGGCGTCCAGGTCGGCGACGCGGGCGTCGAGGTCGGCGCCGGCCCGGTTGAGCAGGAGCGCGGTCGGCCAGGCCCGGCGCAGGTCGTGCAGCAGTTCCTCGTCGCCGGAGTGCATCAGGTGCAGGTAGGCGAGGTCCATCGGCGCCAGGGCGGCGAGCAGGGCCGAGTAGAGGCCGTGCGGGTCCGTCTCGACGATGTCGTTGTAGGGGTTGCTCGGCGAGATGCGCAGGCCGGTGCGCTCGGCGCCGATCTCGTCGGCGACCGCCGAGACCACCTCGACGGCGAACCGGATGCGGTGGGCGATCGAGCCGCCGTAGGCGTCGGTGCGCTGGTTGGCGTTGTCGGAGAGGAACTGGTGGACCAGGTAGCCGTTGGCGCCGTGCACCTCCACGCCGTCGAAGCCGGCGGCGATGGCCGCCGAGGCCGCGTGGCGGTACTCCTGCACCACGCCGGGCACCTCGGCGGTGGTCAGCGCCCGGGGGGTGGGCATCTCCTGCGGCCCCGAGGCCGTGAACATCACGCCTGCCGGGCGGACGGCCGACGGGGCGACCGGCTGCCGGCCGTGCGGGGTGTTGTCGGGGTGCGCGATGCGGCCGGTGTGCATGAGCTGGGCGACGATGCGACCACCGGCGTCGTGCACCGCGTCGGTGACCTCGCGCCAGCCGGCGACCTGCGCGTCGGTGTGGATGCCGGGGGTCAGCAGGTAGCCCTGCCCGTCCGCGGAGGGCTGGGTGCCCTCGGTGACGATCAGCGCCATCGACGCGCGCTGGCGGTAGTACTCGACGTTGAGCTCGGTGGGGACGCCGTCGGGCCGGGACCGGTCCCGGGTCATCGGCGCCATGGCGAGGCGGTGCGGCAGCTGCATGCTGCCGACGGTGAGGGGCTCCCAGAGGGTCATCTGTCTTCTCGTCTCATCGGGGGTGTGCGGGGGATGTGTCACGGGCGTGGGGACAGGGCTGCGCCGGCCGGCCGGGCGCGCTCCTCGCGGTCGATCCGCTCCGCGGCGCGCGCCGACGCGACCACACCGGCGGTCATGTAGTTGCGCCACAGCGGGCCGAGGACGCGGCGCACGAGGAGGTCGCGGTGGGGGAGCGGCAGGAACTCGTACGTCCAGCGGACGAGGGTGCCGGTCCCGTCCGGAGCGAAGGTCCACTCGCCACGGACCCCCGCGACGAGGTGGCGCAGGACGTTGGTGAACCCGGTGACCTCGTAGGCGAAGGACGACGGCTCGTCGTACTCCGTCAGCGTCTCCCGGGCGGTCGTCCCGTCGGTGAACCGGGGACTCCGGGACGGGCCGGCGTGGTCCCACGCCGCGGTCTGGTCCGCCACCCCGCTGATGCCCGGGAAGGGACCCCAGCCGGTGAACACGAGGGACAGGTCGATCGGGACGACGAAGCGGAACGCGTCCGCGGGCGAGAGCGTGCTGCGGGTCTGCACGGTGACCGGGACCGTGCGGTCGTGGGCGGTGATGAGCGGCATGGCGACGTGCTCCTCCTGGGTGGTGGGTGGGGTGTGCCGGTGCGCGCGCCCGGCTAGATCGACCGGAGCACCCGGACGCGGTCGGCGACGGCCCGCCGGGCGACGTCGGACCCGAAGGCGATGGAGTCGAACTCGTGCGGGGCGCCGGGGTGCAGGTGGAACTCCACGGGCACCCCGGCCCGGCTGAGCGTGGTCGCGTAGGCCAGGTCCTCGTCGCGGAAGACGTCGAGCTGGCCCACCTCGATGTAGGCCGGCGGCAGCCCCGACGCGTCCTCGAGCCGGGCCGGTGCTGCCGTGGCCGGGACGTCGGGTCCGCCGGCGGCTGCGCCGAGCAGCGCCGGCCACGCGGTGCGGCTGTCGGCGTAGGACCAGACCAGGTACGGCTCGATGTGCGGGTCGGGCGTGGTGGTGCGGTCGTCCAGCATCGGCATGAGCAGGATCTGCCGGGCGATGGGCGGGCCGCCGCGCTCGCGGCTCAGGATCGACAGCGCCGCGGCCAGGCCGCCGCCGGCGCTGTCGCCCATCACGCCGATCCGGTCGGGGTCGACGCCGAGCTCGGCGGCGTGCTCGTGCAGCCAGCGCAGCGCGGTGTGGGCGTCCTCGAGCGGCGTGGGGTGCGGGTGCTCGGGCGCGCGGCGGTACTCGACGGACAGCATCGGCACGCCGCTGGCGGACACGTAGCGGGAGACCGGCCCGTCGAAGTGGTCGATGTGGCCGAAGAGGTAGCCGCCGCCGTGGAGGAACAGCACGGCCGAGCCCGGGGACACCCCGTCCTTGGCGTACCAGCGCATCGTGACCTGCGCGCCGTCCTCAGCGGTCGCGACGTGGTCGCTGGTCGTGACGTCGGCGGGGATCGGCTGCGCGGTACCCGCGGTGGCGAGGATCGGCTCCCACAGGGCGCGCCGCCCTGCGACGTCGCCCACCGCCGGCGGCGGGGTCTCGGCCATCGCTGCGGCCATCGGCGCCAGGGCGGCGGCGATCTCGGGATCGAGGGTCATGGACATGGCTGTCTCCTTCGTGGGGGTTGATCGGTCAGGACTGGTGGGGTGGTCAGGCGCCGGCCGGGAGGACGACGACCTTGCCCGGCATCGAGCACCTGGCGGCTCGGGCGTGGAGGGCGGGCAGGTCGGCCAGCGGGATGCGCTGCGCGATGTCGATGACGAGCTCGCCGGTGCTCACCCGGGCGACCAGGTCGGCGAGCTGGTCGGCGTCGCTGCGGACGATGAGGTCGATGCCGCGGACACCGCGCTCGTCGTCGGAGGGGGCAGGCAGCCGGACAGGCGTGTTGACGAGTGCACCGCCGTCGCGGATCAGCGGGATCAGCGCAGCCAGCTGCCTCGGGGTGATCGGCGCGACGTTGAGCACCAGGTCGACGGGCTCGCTCACCACCGCCGTCATGTCGGTGAGCGTGTGGTCGATGACCTCGTCGGCCCCTGCGGCCGTGACCCGCGGGGCACTGCGTGGCCCGACCGTGGCGACCACATGGGCGCGGGCCTCCTTGGCCAGCTGCACGGCGTACCCGCCGACACCGCCGCCGGCGCCGTTGATGAGGATCCGCTGTCCAGCGGTCAGCCCGCCGTGGTCGAACAGCGCCTGCCACGCGGCCAGGCCGACCAGCGGCAGCGCGGCCACGTCGGTCAACGCGATCGTCCCGGGCACCCCGGTCAGGAGCTCGGCCGGCGCGATCACGTGTTCCGCGGCAGCCCCGCCCGCTGTCATCGGCAGGAGCCCGACGACCCGGTCGCCGACCGCGACGGCGTCCACGCCCGGACCGAGGGCCTCGACCGTGCCGGCGACGTCGACGCCAGGGGTGTGCGGTAGTCGCACCGGCGTCCGGCCCTGCATGCCACCGGCACGGAGCGTGGTGTCGACGACGTTGAACGACGTGGCGGCGACGCGGATCCGTACCTGACCCGCGCCGGGGGTGGGGACGTCGACGTCCTCGTGGCGCAGGACGTCGGGGCCGCCGAACGCGTGGAAGCGCACCGCTTTCATCGCTGGACCTGCTTTCGCTGGACGTGCCGTGTCGTCGGTGGCGTCCCACTCCGCGGTGCACGGCCGCCCGGAGGTGGTCGTCAGAGCCGCAGTGCTGGGGACGTCACCCAACGTGGCAGGTTCCGGCGCGGTCATCCTGGGCCGAGTTGGCCCACCCTGACGTCACCCGGTCGGGTCTCGCGGCCGAGGAACATCGACTGCGCGGGTTCTCAGGGCAGACTGGCGCTGTGGCAGGTCAGGACTTCGGTGCGGCCGTGCGCCAGCTGCGGGAGGGCACGGACCCGGGGGCGGTCGGGTTGCCGGTGGGCGGGCGGCGGGTGCCCGGGTTGCGGCGGGAGGAGCTGGGTGAGCTCGCGGGGATGTCCGCGGACTACGTGCGCCGGCTGGAGCAGGGGCGGAGTCATCCTTCGGCGGGTGTGGTGCGGGCGATCGCCCGGGCCCTGCGGGCGAGCCGGGCGGACTACGAGCGGCTCTGCGCGCTGGCGGGGTACGCGGCCGCGGACGGGGCGGTGCCGACCGACCTCGGGCCGGGGGCGACGCGGTTGCTGGAGCGGTTCGCCGACACCCCGATGATCGTCACGGATGCGGCGATGAACGTGGTCGCGGTCAACAGCGGGTTCCTGGCCTTGGAGCACTGGGACCTGCCCGGGGAGCGGTGGGACTGGAACGTGGCCTGGCGGATCTTCTGCCACCCGTTCGCTGCCTTCCAGCAGTCCGACGCGGACGCGACCGCGCACGAGGTGATCCAGGTGGCCCAGTTGAGGGCCGCGTTGCTGCGGTACCCCGGTGATGCCGCGCTGGCGGGCATGGTGGATGAGATGCGGGCCCGGAGCCGGCGGTTCGACGCGCTGTGGCGGGCGCCGCGTCCGGTGGTGGCGTACGAGAGCAGTGCGAGGTTCGTCCAGTCCGACGGGGACTCCCTCACGCTGGCCGGGAACCTGATCGCGATCCCCGGTGATGACCTGGCGGCGGTGATGCTGACCGCGGCGCCGGGGTCGCGGGATGCGGCCCGGCTGGGGGAGGTCCTCGGTGCGGTGGAGGGGCCGGCGGTGATCAGGGTGGGCCAGTCCGGCCCAGGCTGATCGCGCCGGGACCTGCCACGTTGGGTGTTGTCCGCAACGGCACACCCCACAGAGAGCAGGTCCAGCGATGAAGGCAGTGCGTTTCCACGAGGTCGGCGGTCCCGAGGTGCTGCGGTACGAGGACGTCGACCAGCCCGTCCCCGGTGCCGGTGAGGTGCGGGTGCGGGTGGCGGGCTCGGCGTTCAACGCCGCCGACGCGGGCATGCGCGCCGGTTTCCTGCCGATCCCGGTCGTGCTGCCGCACGTGCCCGGCTACGACGTCTCGGGCACGGTGGATGCGCTCGGGGACGGGGTGGGCGGTCTGCGGGTGGGGGATGCGGTGATCGGGTTCCTGCCGATGGAGCGCGACGGGGGAGCGGCGGAGTACGTCATCGCCCCGGCCGAGGCGCTGGTCCCGGCGCCCACGACCATCCCGCTGCCGGATGCGGCGGGGCTGCCGTCGGTGGCGTTGACGGCCTGGCAGGCGCTGTTCGACGACGGCGAGCTGGCCGCCGGGCAGCGGGTGCTGATCAACGGTGCGGGGGGTGTGGTCGGCAAGTACGCCGTCGCGCTGGCCGCCCGGGCCGGGGTGCACGTGGTGGCGACCGCGAGCCCGCGCAGCAGCGACGCCGTCCGGGCGGCCGGCGCCGAGGAGGTCATCGACCACACGACCACCGACGTGCTGGGCGCGGTCGAGGAGCCGGTGGACGTGCTGGTCAACCTGGCGCCCATCGAGCCCGAGCAGTTCGCCGCGCTGGTGGCCGTGGTCCGCGACGGGGGCAAGGTGGTCAGCACCACCGCGTTCATGGCCACCCCCGGTGACGAGGCCCGCGGCGTCACCGCGGCCACGGTGTTCGTGCTCCCCAACCGGGACCGGCTCACCGAGCTGGTGTCCCTGGTCGACAGCGGCGACCTGCACGTCGAGGTCACCCGCCGCGTCCCGCTCACCGAGCTCCCCGCCCTGCACGCCGAGGCCGCCACCGGGCGCATCGAGGGCAAGGTCGTCGTCCAGCCCGCCTGAGCCCATCCGCCGGACTCGAGCACGTCGGTCCGCCGACCGGCGACTGCTCGGCGGCAACCGATGCGCGACTCCACGGCACCACCGGTTCCCGCCGGCGCCGGACCACCCCGTCGTGCGGACGACGGCCGACCGGCGTCGAGCGTGGACGACTCGCCCGCCGCCTCGTGCGGCGGCACCCCGCAACGCCCGCAACCCATCAGCCCACCAGCAGGGAGACACCATGACCGAGCCGACCACCCCACCGGCCACCGACACCTCCGAGTCGGGAACCGCCGTCCAGACGACTGCCGAGGACTACTTCCGCGCCCTGGAGGCCAGGGACCGCGACACGCTGGCGGACCTGCTCGACGACGGCGTCAGCCTCACCATCCCCTTGTCCATCGAGGGCACTCCTGAGCCGTGGTTCGTCTTCAGCGGCAAGGACCAGGTCGTGGGCTACCTCGACTCGGTGGTGGCGAACTTCGACTCCATCCGCCTGCTCGACAAGGAGCTCACGGTGGCCACCGACGGCCGCACGGTGTTCCTGGAGGCGCGCAGCGACATCCTGACCAGCGCACGGAAGCTGACCTACCAGAACACCTACGTGTTCCGCCTGGTCATCGTCGACGGCAAGGTGGTCGACGTGCGGGAGTACGCCAACCCGGTCCCCTTCGCCGCCCTGGGCATCGGGCAGTAGGAGAGCGGAGCCCCCCCCCAGGCCCTCACCGCTCCGACGTCCGGCGTCGGTGCAGGAGGCAGCGCACGCCTGTCACCGGGTGGTGGCGTCATCGGCTGGGGACCGAGCGGCAGCAGCCGGGGCACGGCCCACGGGCAGCACCGGCTGCCGCCGCCACCCCGCTGGCGCCGTGACCTCGTCCGGCTGATGCCCTCCGGGACCGCCAGCACCAGCCGCGGGCGATCGACGTCCGCGGACGTCCGCTCGATCACGGACAGCCACCCACCGGAACGGAGGCAGCGATGAGCACGGCCCACCTCGTACGACCCGGGTAGCACCAGCAGCTGGAGCGGCTCGGGGGGCAGCACCCTGTCCGTCCTGCTCGACGGCACGGCCACCGACGGCCGGCTCATGGTCGGGCGCTTCGACGTCAGCAGGGGGGAGGCGCCGTCCCACCCCGTGCACCGTCCCTGCCCGGGAAGGTGCCGCACTCCTACCGGACCACGTCGGAGGAGGTCGATCTGCTGATTGTCACCACCCCGGCCGGCATCGAGGGGATGTTCCGCGAGACCGGACGCGACCGGTCCACCCCGCCACCTCACCGACCGGAGCCACTGACCACCAAGGAGACCTCCGTGCCACTGCCCGTGCTCTTCGGAGCCAACGTCGACCCGTTGTCCCTGCCGGTCGGTCGCTCACTGCACCAGGCGACGCTCATCGACCGGCTGGGGCTGGACCTCCTGACGATCCAGGACCACCCCTACCAGCACGCCTTCGACGACACCTGGACGCTGCTCACCTTCCTGGCGGCGCGGACGACCTCGGTCACCCTGGTCCCGACCGTCATCTCGCTGCCGCTGCGACCTCCCGCGGTGCTCGCCAAGGCAGCCGCGACCCTGGACCGGCTCAGCGGATCCCGGGTGCAGCTGGGTCTGGGGGCCGGTGCGTTGTGGGACCCGATCGCGGCGATGGGCGGCCCGCGTCGGCGACCGGCCGAGGCGGTCGCCGCCCTGCGCGAGGCGATCGACGTCATCCAGGCGATGTGGAGCGGGGAGCGCAGCGTCCGGGTGCGCGGCGAGTTCTACGAACTGGCCGGCGTCCACCCGGGACCCGCACCGAGCCCCTCGTTGGGGCTGTGGCTCGGCTCCTACGGCCCGCGGATGCTCGCCCTCACCGGCGCCAGGGCCCAGGGGTGGTTGCCCTCCTACACCTACATGGGCCTGGACGCGCTGCCGGCTGCCGTGGCGCGCATCGACGCCGCGGCCACCGAGGCCGGCCGGGACCCGTCCGGCCTGCGCAAGGTCTACAACATCGCCGGCCGCGTCTCCTCCACGTCGTCCTCGGGGGCCTTCGACGAGCCGGTCGACGTCTGGGTCGAGCGCCTCGTCGACCTCGTGGCGGAGGTGGGGATGAACGGGTTCGTCCTGTGGCCACTCGAAGACCACGATCGGCAGTACGCCCGGTTCGCCGAAGAGGTTGCACCTGCGGTCCGCGAGGCCCTGGCGACCGCACGGCTCCGGTGAGGACCGCGTTGGGTCGGGCGCCTGGCACCCCGGAGGGCGGAGGCCGCTGCTGAGCCACCGCCGCCCCCGGCTCATCCCAGGGTGCGAGCGTCACTGAGGTCGTGCAGCGACCGGTACAGCAGCGCGGTGCGCACGACGACGGATGCGAGCGGACGACCGCGCGTGCCGGCCCGGTGCGGCGGGGATCCACCGCAGGTCATCGTCCGGCGCGTGTGCCGCCCCAGTCAGGTCAGTTGCGCGACAGCCGGTGGTGGGTGTCGGCGTAGTTGACGCCGGCCGAGCTCACCTCGTACAGCTGGTCGCCGTCCCCGGGGGCCGGGTCGGGCAGGTCGACGACGGTCAGGACCTCGGGGCCACCGAACTCGGTGATCTGGACAGCACGCATGTGGAGGACGCTGGGGGGCGGCGGTACGTGGCCGAGCGCCGCCCGATGTGCTCGCGGACGCGCTGGGCCGAGTGACCCGCTCCTGAGGCGGGCGCCTACGGCTCGGCGCCCGGACCGCGGACTTGGCGGAACCGCACGGCGTGGTGCTGGCTGTGCTCCGTCAGCGGCTGGAGACGCCTCGGGGTCAGCCGGCGGTGGTGGCGCGGCGGCGGGTGAGGAGCAGGACGGTGGCCCCGGCGAGGAGGAGGGCGATGCTCACCGGGAGCAGCAGGCCGAGGTCTGTGCCGGTGGAGGCGAGGCCGTGGCCGCTGGCGTGCGGGTCGGTGATGGTCAGGGAGGCGGTGGTGGCTCGGGCGGTGCCGTCGGGGGCGGTGCCGTAGGCGACCAGGGTGTGCCGGCCAGCCGCCAGGCTGGTGGGGAGGGAGCTGGTGAAGGTGGCGGTGCCGGTTGCGTCGGCGGTGGTCGTGCCCAGCACGGTGGGGGTGGAGTAGGCCACCAGGGTGACGGTGCGACCGGGCGCGTAGCCGGTGGCGGTGAGCGTGATGGCTGATCCGGTGGCGGCGCTGGTGATGGGGGACCCGTCGGCGGTGACCCGCAGCAGTCCGTTCCCGGCGGGCGGTGTGGCCGGCGGGACGAAGGGCGGGGCGGTCACCGGCGGGGTGTTGATCGGCGGGGTGGTCCCAGGCGGGGTGGTGACGGGTGGGGTGGTGACGGGTGGGCTGGTGTCAGGGGTGGCAGCGACGGTGATGGTGAGGGGGACCGATACCGCCGGTGAGCCGACGCCGTTGCTCGCTGCGACGGTGAACGTGGAGGCGCCGACGCCGGTGGGCGTGCCGGTCAGGGCTCCGGAGGGGGACAGGGCGAGCCCGGCGGGCAGGGCGCCCGAGGCGACGGTGAAGGTGGGGGCCGGGTTGCCGGTGGCGATGAAGGCGTAGTCCGGGTAGGCGGCGTCCACGGTCCCGGTGGTGGGCGGGCTGGCGGCCGTGAGCACCGGCGCCGCCCCGGTCTCGGACAGCGCCACGGTGTGAACCGCGCCGGCGGCGATGGCGGTGACGCCGGTGAGCCCGGCCGGCACGTCGGTCTCGCCGGACCAGGGGGCGCCCCAGGCGGTGACGGTGCCATCGGACGTGAGCGCCACGGTGTGACCCGAGCCGGCGGCGATGGCGGTGACGTCGGTGAGCCCGGCCGGCACGTCGGTCTGCCGGGAGTTGTTCGCACCCCAGGCGGTGACAGTGCCATCGGACGTCAGTGCCACTGTGTGGGCCTCGCCGGCGGCGATGGCGGTGACGTCGGCGAGTCCGGCTGGCACGGTGCCCTCTCCGTAGTCGTTGCTGCCCCAGGCGACGACGGTGCCATCGGACGTCAGCGCCACTGCGTGGGCTCCGCCGGCGGCGATGGCGGTGACGTCGGCGAGTCCGGCCGGCACGGTGCCCTCCCCGTATGCGTTGCTGCCCCAGGCGACGACGGTGCCATCGGACTTCAGCGCCTTTGTGTGGGCTCCGCCGGCGGCGATGGCGGTGACGCCGGTGAGTCCGGCCGGCACGGTGGACTCCCCGTGGTCGTTGCTGCCCCAGGCGACGACGGTGCCATCGGACTTCAGCGCCACCGTGTGGCCGAACCCGGCGGCGATGGCGGTGACGTCGGTGAGCCCGGCCGGCACGTCGGTCTGGCCGGACCAGGTGGCGCCCCAGGCGACGACGGTGCCATCGCCCTTCAGTGCCACCGTGTGGACCGCGCCGGCGGCGATGGCGGTGACGTCGGTGAGCCCGGCGGGCACGGTGGTCTGCCGGTAGCTGTTGTCGCCCCAGGCCGAGACCGACCCGACGTCCATCGGGACGGGAACACCCACCGGCGCGGCGCCGGCCGGAACCACCCCCAGCCCGGCACCGATCGCCGCCGACCCGAGAAGAACCAGAGCGACGCGTCGAGCTCGGACACCGATCGCAGGCCACATCACCTGGTCTCTATCGGCAGGGCACACCCGGAATCGATCAGAGTGCTGCTGGACGTCGCGGGGGCTCGGTCGGCCGGCGGTCAGGACCTGGATGGCGCATCGGGGGCCGGGGTACCGGTCAGCCGCCGGTGAGCCGCTGCAGCCGGGTGGTCAGCGCGGTCCGCCGGTCGGCGTTGCCGTGCAGCTCCACGTACCGCTGCCCGAAGCCGGCCAGCAGCGTGTCATCCAGCCGGCGCACGGCACCCGGGGGATAGCGGTAGTCCATCCGGGCGGTGATGCCGCTGTCGTCGACGCCGCGCAGCACCTCGCCCAGCTCGACCAGGCTGGTCACGCCCAGCTCCAGCAGCAGGCCGGAGATCCAGGTGTAGTGGTCCGGTCGCGACCAGCCTGCGTCGGCGTACTGCCCGGCCAGGAACGCGGCCAGCTCGCGGGGCGCGATCCGGGGGTCGTCGGGGTCGGTGTCGTCGGCCTCGTCGGCGGGAACCGGTGCCCGGAGCCGGTCGCGGATCGCGGTGAACTCCCGGTCGGCCAGCTCCAGCAGCCCGGCGGCCAGGGTGAACCGGCGGTCGAACTCGGAGGCGTGCTCGGCCGGCACGGTGCCCTTGTAGCGGATGTCGTGCTCGAACTCGGCCCACGCGTGCTGCAGCACCGTGCGCACCTGCACCTGGACCACGCGGCCGACCAGCTCCGGCAGCTCGGCCGCACGGCCCGGGTCCACGCCGATCAGCAGGTGCCGGCTGGCGTAGCCGAACCGGCCCTGCTGCGCGGTCCGCCGACCCATGTCGCGGTCGTCGATCACCCGCACCTGCGCGGACAGCAGCTCGGCGACCGCCTCCACGTCGCTCTGCACGTAGGTGATCACCCGCACGCCGATCTGGTCGGTGATGTCCCGTGCCGGGTCCGGGTAGGCGGGCACGCCGTCGACCGTGCGGGCCGCCTTCTCCGCGAACGAGGCGATGGTCTTGGTCCGGCCGGTCACCGACAGGTAGTTGATCCCGGCGTCGTCGAGCAGCCCGGTGATGAGCGCGAGCGCGTGTGCCCCGGCGACCAGGGTCTCGGGCCGGCCGTCGGCGTACGCCTGGATGGCCTGCTGCACCGGGTCGGGCGGGGGTGCGGCGACCCGGGGGCCGGGCTGCAGGTCCGGCGGCAGCGTCGGGGTCACGATGGCGCCGCCGGCCGCGTCGCCGTAGGTGGTCACCTCCTGCGGCCGCCGGACGGCGATCCACCCCACGTAGGCGCACACCACGGCGTCGACCTGGTCCTCCACCACCCGCAGCTCGCTCTTGCGCGTGGCGGCCTGCACCTGCTGGCGCAGCCCGGCGAACGGTGCACCGAGGTCGAGCTCGACCACCGCGCCCAGCAGGTCGACCAGGAGCAGCAGCTCCGTCCGCATCTGCTCGAGCTCCCGGCCCGGCTTGTTCTTGTACTTCAGCGTGCGGCCCAGCCGGAACAGCGCCACCGTCGCCGCGTGCGGGTAGACCTCGATCGCCCGGCGGTCGCGGCCCGAGCGGGGGTCGAGGTCCAGTCGCAGGCGCCGGCCGATCCGCCCGCCCCGGGTGTCCCCGTCGGTGAACTCGGGCTTGCCGGTGTTCGTCGGGTGCGCCCCGGCCTGGAACCTCGCGAAGTCGGCGTTGAGCGCCCGCTCGGCGGCCCGGTTGCCGGTGGCGTTGGTGACCACCAGCGGGGCGTCGATCGCCACGATGCACGGGCCGGCGGAGAACGGGGCCAGCGCGCTCTCGATCTGCTCGTCGGTGCGCACCGTGCTGATGTGCACCAGCCGGCCGGCGTCGTCCAGCACGGCGAGGCCGGTGGGCTGCTTGAGCCCCCAGGCGAGGTCGATCCCGATGTGGTGCACGGGGTCAGCCTGCCCTGCCCGCCCCCGGTTCGGTCGGACGGCGCCCGACGGCGGTCCCGACGCGACGCCCGGTTCCCCGACCCGCGCCGGGCTGAGCCGTGTCGAGCCGACCGGTCATCGCGGGGCGACGCGGAAGACGGGCCAGCCGATCTCGGTGCGCCAGGCCGGCGGGTCGGGCGTGTCGCGGGGGCCGACCAGGTAGGTCTCCCGCACCGGCCCGGCCACCGCGAGCGCGTTGCCCACCACCCAGGTGCCGAGCTCGCCGTAGGTGACGTCGATGTCGTCGTGCTCGCCGACGTGCGTGGTGACGGCCAGCTCGACGGCCGGCAGGGTCACCGGGTGCACCCGGCCGCTGCGCGGCGGTTCCGCCGTCGGCCGGTACACCAGGAGGTGCCCGCGACCGGCCTCGAAGAGCGCGTTGTCGTACAACCCGCCCGGCGGGCCGGCCGGGTCGTCGACCACGGCGTCCAGCTCGGCCATGGCGCCGGCGTACCAGGCGAGCACGTGGTCGCGGTCCACGTCCTCCGCCACGGCGGCCACCGTCGTCGCCGGGACGGCGCGGAGCTCGACGTCCAGCGACGGTGGCTCCGGCCGCAGCAACCGGCGCAGGGACGCCACCGCTGCGCGGGTGCGGTCCAGCTCCGACTCCATCCGCTGCAGGTGGTCGGCGACCAGGCCGGCGCGCGTGCGCGGATCGGGGGAACGCAGGATGCGCTGGACGTCCGGCAGCGGGACGTCGAGGTCGCGCAGCCGGTGGATGACCTGGGCGATCGGGATCTGCTCGGCGCTGTACCAGCGGTAGCCGGTCACCTCGTCCACCGTCGCGGGCTCCAGCAGGCCGGCGTCGTGGTACCGCCGCAGGGTCCGCACGCTCAGGTGGGTCAGCCGGGAGAACTCGCCGATCGCCAGCACGCGTGCACTCTGCACCCTCTCCCCGGGGGAGGGTCCAGTGCTTGACCTTCCCGCACCGGGAGGTCGCACCGTGCGGACATGACCACACCGACCAGCATCCAGCCCGACCAGCTCCCGGCCGCCGTCCGCGGCTACCTCGCCGCGCACGCCGCCCTCGACACGGACACCGCGCTCCGCGCCTTCTCACCCACCGCCGTGGTGGTCGACGAGGGCATCACCTACCGCGGGACCGAGGAGATCCGCGGCTTCCTGACCAAGGCCGGGGCGGACTACACGTACACCAGCACCCTCGTCGCCGCGGAGCGCACCGACGACGCGCACTGGGTCGCCGTCCACCACCTCGAAGGGGACTTCCCCGGTGGGGTGGTGGACCTGCGCTACCGCTTCGTGGTGGACGGCGACTCCATCGTCGAGCTCGTCATCGCGCCGTGACGACCGCCCGCGGACGGAGAGGCAGGACCATGACCAGCAGCACGCTCGAGACCCACCCCGAGACCACGCCCACCGTGGTCCTCGTCCACGGCGCCTTCGCCGACTCGTCGAGCTGGAACGGCGTGATCGCCCACCTCCAGCAGGACGGCCACCGGGTGATCGGGGTGGCCAACCCGCTCCGCTCACTGCGCGGCGACGCCGTGCTCCTGCGCGACGTCCTGGACTCGGTCGACGGGCCGATCGTCCTCGCCGGTCACTCCTACGGCGGCAGCGTCATGAGCGAGGCCGCTGACCGGCACCCGCGGGTGAAGGCGCTGGTGTTCGTGGCCAGCTTCCTGCTGGACGAGGGGGAGAGCACCGGTGAGCTGGCCGGGAAGTTCCCGGGCAACGAGCTCGGGGCGGCGCTGCGCCCGGTGCCCGTCCGGGGGGAGGACGGGCAGCCCGTCGACGACCTCTACATCGAGCAGGAGCAGTTCCGGCCGGTCTTCGCCGCGGACGTGCCGGCGGACGTCGCCGCGCTGATGGCCGTCACCCAGCGGCCCATCACCGCCGACGCCCTGGCGGACGAGGCGACGAAGGCGGCCTGGAAGACCGTCCCGTCCTGGACCCTCGTCACGCTGCAGGATCTCGCCGTCCCGGCAGAGGCCCAGCGGTTCATGGCGGAGCGGGCCTCCTCGCACGTCGTCGAGGTGGACGCCTCGCACGCGGTGACCGTCTCCCGGCCGGACGTCGTGGCCCGGCTGATCGACGAGGCCGTCCGCACGACGGCCGCCTGAGCGCACGGCGAGCAGTGGCCGGATCGAGGAGGCACGTGCCGGGGACGGGCGGCGTCGGCTGCCCGTCCCCGGTCACCGTCAGCCGTTGTAGGGCGGCAGGACGTCGAGCACCCAGGTCACCCCGAAGCGGTCGGTGACCATCCCGTAGAGCGGGGCGTAGCCGGCCGGGGCCAGCTCGGCCCGCACCGTGCCGCCGTCGACGAGCGCCTTCCAGTAGCCGGTGATCTCCTCGGGGTCGGTGCCGCGGACCGACACGTAGACGGCGTCGGTGCCGGCGTCGTAGGCGCGTGCGGGCGGCACGTCGAAGGCCATGACCGCGAACCCGTTGGGGGCCTGGATGCCGCCCCACTTGATCTGCTCGGCCACCGCGCCGTCGGCGGTGTCCCGCTCGTCCCCGCCCTGGGCGAAGGTGAAGGCCATGACCTCCCCGCCGAACACGGACGCGTAGAAGTCCAGTGCCTCGCGGGCCTGGCCGCGGAAGTTGAGGTGCGTGGTGGTGGTGACGCTCATGTCGTGCTCCTCGCTCCAGCCACCCCCTTGGTGGCGATGGAGACACCTTCACAGCAGTAGCGGTCAGGATCGGTCCTCTTCTCGGGCATGATGAGGACATGTCCGACCGCAACGGCACCTCGTCCCGACTGCTGACCCTGCTGTCCCTGCTGCAGGCGCGCCGGGACTGGCCGGGCAGCACCCTGGCCGAGCGGCTCGACGTCAGCCCGCGCACCGTGCGCCGGGACGTCGACCGCCTCCGCGAGCTGGGCTATCCGGTCCAGGCGTTCAAGGGGCCCGACGGTGGCTACCGCCTGGATGCCGGCGCCGACCTGCCGCCACTGCTGTTCGACGACGACCAGGCCGTCGCCCTGGCCGTGGCGCTGCAACTGGCCACCGCCAGCGGGGCGGGCATCGGCGAGGCCGCGGCCCGCGCGCTGACCACCGTCCGCCAGGTGATGCCCGCCCGGCTCCGGCACCGGGTCGACGCCGTCCAGGTGACGCCCGTTCCCGGTGGCGCGGCTCCCGAGGTCGACCCGGCGGTGCTGGTCGCGCTGACGGCGGCCATCCGCGCCCGCGAGGTGGTCCGGTTCGACTACGCCTCCGCAGATCACGACTCCGCCGCCGACCCCGAGGGCCCCCGCGATGCGCTCGTCCCGCCCCGGCGAGCCGAACCACACCACCTGGTCACCCGGAGCGGCCGCTGGTACCTGGTCGCCTTCGACCTCGAGCGGGCCGACTGGCGGACCTTCCGCTGCGACCGGATCACCCCGCGCACCCCGACGGGGCCCCGTTTCACCCCGCGGGAGCTGCCCGGTGGCGATCTCGCCGCCTTCGTCAACGGCGTCTTCAAGGGCAGCACCAGCGACGCCGACAGCTGGCCGTGCACGGGCACCGTCGAACTCGGTCTGCCGGCGTCCCGGGTGGCCCCCTTCGCCCACGACGGCGTGGTCGAGCCGCTCGGCCCCGACCGCTGCCGGCTCACCCTCGGCGCCTGGTCCTGGGTGGGCCTCGCCGCTGCCGTCGCCCGCTACGACACGGACGTCGACGCCGTCAGCCCGGCGGCTCTCGCGGAGGCGTTCGGCACGCTGTCCGACCGCTGTGCCCGGGCGGCAGTCGCCGGTGCCGACCGCCCGGGCTGGCCCTGACCGTCTGCCCGGCCGCTCAGGGGCGGTCCGGGCCGGCGGGGCCCTTCATGCCCAGGTGGGTGTGGCCGAAGCCGTCGTCGTACTTGACGCCGTAACCCAGGGCGCGGTCGAGCCCGACGTGCACCAGGCCGACGGCGCCGGCGACGGTGAGGGCGGCGACGTCCCAGCCCAGGCCGGCGGCCAGCAGCACCACCGCCAGGGGTGCGGTGTGCGACAGGTTGTAGGTCCAGGCGCCCACGCGGTCGCCGGCGAGGTAGCCGAGCATCGCCAGATCGGGCACCAGGAAGAGCGCCGGGACCAGCCACCAGGGCGCACCGGTGGAGCCGTGGGCGATGAGGCCGGCGGCGGCGAGGGCGATGCCCTCGGCCTGCAGCCAGGCCCGGGGCCGGCCGGTGACCACGCCCGGTGACGTGGCGGTCGGGACGACGGTGCCGGTCATGCGCGGGGTGTCCGCTCTGCGGGTCGTGCGCGCAGCCCGAGGTCGACGAGGTCGATGAGCCACTCGAAGCTCTCGTCGGTGCCGGTGGACCACTGGAAGCCGCCGGCGGCCTCGATGGTGGCGAAGCCGTGGAAGATGCTGCGCAGCGCCCGGAGGGCATGGGTCGTGTCAGCCGGCGCGACGTCGTAACCGCGGAGCGCGGCCGTGAAGGGCGCGAGCAACCTCGCGGCGGCCAGGGCGATCGGGTCGTCGGGACTGGTGGGTTCCATGCCGATGGTGGCGGCGTACCGGCCGGGGTGGGCGAGGATGAAGTCGCGCAGTGCGCGGGCTGCGGCCCGTAGGGCGTCCCGGCCCGCGAGGCCCTGGATGGCCGCGCCGATCGCCTCGGCGGCCTCGTCCAGGGCGAGGGCCGCGATGCGGCGGTTGAGGTCCTCCTGGCTGGTGACGTGCTTGTAGAGCGAGGGGGTGCGGACCCCGACCCGTTCGGCGAGTCGGCCCATGGTCAGGTCGGAGAAGCCGATCTCGTCGGCGAGATCGGCGCCGGCCGCGACCACCGCGGCCGTGCCCAGCCCGGCCCTAGGCACGGTCGCCGTCCTGGGAGGTGCCGACCAGGAAGGTCAGCACCGCGGTGGCGACCTCGGCGGGGAACTGCACGTGCGGGTAGTGCCCGGCATCGTCGATGATCACCAGCCTGCCCAGCCCCGTGGGCAGGTCGGCGATGATGGCCTCGCCCTCGGCCTGCGGTGCGGCCCAGTCGGGGTCGGCACTGCCCTCGACGACCAGGACCGGGCAGCGGACGTTGCGCAGCTGCTCCCCGGCGTCGACGGGCGGGGTCCTGCCCATCGCCTGCATGGCCTTCATCCGTCCCGGCTCGGCCAGCATCGCGGTGATCTGGCCGAGCCGGGTGTCCCAGTCGGCCGGCCTGGGGCCGGGGTAGGCGACGTCGAGGTACTTCGCCCACTGTCTGGTGCTGCCGAGCAGGGTGGTGCCGAGCAGGTGGCGCATGCCGCGGCGGTACGAGGCGACGCGCAGATCGCGGAGGCTCATCGACTGCTTGCGGGTGAACGGCGCCAGCTCGACGATCGCCGTGACCAGCTCCGGTGCCGTTGCGGCGGCGATGGTGACCGCGCCACCGGCGATGGAGTGGCCGACCAGCACGGCCGGGCCGCCGAGATGGCGCACCAGCGCGAGGAGGTCGCCGGCGATGTCGGTGCGCGTGTAGGACGCCCACGCGGCGCTGGACTCACCGCAGCCGCGCAGGTCCACCGCGGCGACCCGGTAGCCGGCCTCGACCAGGGTGGGGACGAGGAACCGGAAGGCCTCCCGGCTGTCGCCCATGCCGTGGGCGAGCACCATGAGCGGCCCGGTTGTCCCGGTCAGGTCGTAGGCGAGGGTGCCGCCGTCGAGCGTCAGGTGTTCGGTCATGGCTGCCTCCCGGCATGCGATGCCGCAGTGGCTTACTGCGTTAGCTAGAAGCTAGCAGCATTAGCCGACCTGTCAACTGTCCGCACCTTTGCCCTGCGCCGTCGACGGCGCCGGGAAGACAGTCGTGACCCATCGGGACAGCGAGCCGGATGATCGAGGTCCAGGCGTGACGACGCGGCCGGCCCGACGGAGGAGTCGGGCCGGCCGCGGTCGCCGGGCTCAGGCGGTGTGCGCCTCGCGGCGGGGGAGCACCCAGTCCGGCCGCACGAAGTGGCAGGTGTAGCCGAACGGGATCTTCTGCAGGTAGTCCTGGTGCTCCTCCTCGGCCTCCCAGAAGTCGCCGGCCGGCTCGACCTCGGTCACGACCTTCCCCGGCCAGATGCCCGAGGCGTCGACGTCCGCGATCGTGTCCAGGGCGACGCGCTGCTGCTCCTCGGAGGTGTAGTAGATCGCCGAGCGGTAGCTGCGGCCGACGTCGTTGCCCTGCCGGTCCTTGGTCGACGGGTCGTGGATCTGGAAGAAGAACTCCAGCAGCTCGCGGTAGGAGATCACCTGGGGGTCGAAGACGATCTCGACGGCCTCGGCGTGGTCACCGTGGTTGCGGTAGGTGGCGTTGGGGGTGTCGCCACCGGAGTAGCCCACCCGGCTGGAGATCACCCCGGGACGCTTGCGCAGCAGGTCCTGGGCACCCCAGAAGCAGCCGCCGGCGAGGATCGCGGTCTCTGTGCTCAACGTGTCTCTCCTCTTCGATCGGTCGTCGACAGCAGAACACCGCGAGGGGCGTCCGTGCTTCCCGGGCACCGGGGCGCACGGCTGGCTCGCGAGATCAGGGCGTGCGGGTGCGCGTCGACCACCACGCCCAGGCCACCAGCACCGGCTGACCGAGCAGGCGCAGGGCCCGCTTGGCGTCGGTGTCCAGCCCGAAGGCGTCGCGGTGCTGGGTGTACTGGGCGACGTTCCCCGGCACGATCGCGGTGAAGAACGCCGCAGCCAGCGCGCCGATCCGGCGCTGCTCACGGGGCAGTGCGACCAGGATCGCGCCGAGGCCCACCTCCACCACGCCGGACATCAGCACCACGTCGTCCACGTCCAGCGGCACCCACGGCGGCACCTGGGCGCGGAACTCCTCCCGCGCGAACGTCAGGTGGCTGGTGCCGGCGAACACCAGCGTGGACCCCAGGGCGATGCGGGCGATGGAGCGCAGGCGGTTCTGGTCGGTCACGGGTCCTCCACGGGTCGGGTCGGGACGGCGGCAGCGCGGGTGCGGCGCCTCCGACGGGCAGGTCCGCTGTCTCCCCGCGGGGGGCCGCAGGGGAAACCCGCCCCTGGTCAGCGCCCCGGACAGCGTCATCCGCAGGTCGTAGGAACCGACGCGAGATATCCGACTCGGGAATGGCGTGGAAGGTCGCCCATGCCCGCTACGGTCTGCGCCAACAGCCCCCAGGGAGAGATCTCATGCGCATTCGCCGCACCTCGGCCGCTCTGTCGGCATTCACCGTTCTGGCCGTGGTCCTGGCCGGTTGTTCGGGAGGATCGGAGGACGATCCCGCGGCCGCGGAGCAGGAGTCCCCGCTCGCCGAGTACATGAACGCCGTCTACGGCGGTGACCTCTCTCCCGAGGAGCAGGAGCAGCAGTTCACCGAGCAGCAGGCGGAGCGGGAAGAGCTCGTCGCGCAGTGCATGCAGGAGCAGGGCTTCGAGTACACCCCCGACACCCAGTCGTCGTCGTTCTCCAGTGGCGACGGGACCGAGTGGGAACCCGACGACCGCGAGTGGGTCAGCCAGTACGGCTACGGCGCGGTCAATTCCCCGTTCAGCGAGGAGCCGGTCCAGCCGGAAGAGGAGTACGTCGACCCGAACGGCGACTACGTGATGAGCCTGTCGGAGTCCGAGCAGGCCGCGTTCTACGAGGCCCTCTACGGTCCCCAGCCCACCGAGGAGGAGATCGGCGAGGACGGCTCGTACGAGTACGACTGGCAGACCGCCGGGTGCCAGGGGGCGGCGCAGCACGAGGTGGAGGGCGAGGACGTCTCCCAGTCGGACGAGTTCAAGCCGCTCTTCGACGCGATGAACGAGTTCTACGAGGGGATGTCGTCCTGGCCGGGCATGACCGAGCTGGAGGCCGAGTGGGCCGCCTGCATGGACGCGGCCGGCCACGGCGGCTTCGCGACCCAGTACGAGGCGCAGGACTCCATCTACGAGGACCTCAACGCGATCTACGAGGAGATGGTGCCCACCGAGGACGGCGAGGTGTCCGGCGAACCCGACGAGGCCGCCCGCGACGCGCTGGCGGAGCGCGAGGTCGAGCTGGCTCTCGCGGACCTGGACTGCCGGGAGGAGACCGACTACCGCGACCGCGCCGCCGAGGTCAACCGGGAGGCGGAGCAGCAGTTCGTCGACGACCACGAGAGCGAGCTGGAGGCCATGAAGGCCGCCGCCGAGCAGGACTGACGTGAGCGAACGGGAGAACACCAGCCACTTCGACGTCGTCGCCCGGGCCGCCGGCCCGGACGACGTCGGCCCGGACGACGCAGCGGCGGACGGGGCGGCGGCGACCGGCGGGCGCCGCGGGCGGCGCCTCACCTGGCCGGCGTCCCTCCAGCGCAACCGACCGCTGTGGATCACCGCCGCGGTGGCGGTGGTGGCGCTGGTCGCCGGGCTGGTGGTGGGCCGCTTCGTGGTCGCACCCGACCCCGCCGCGGCGCAGGCACCCACGCCCGGTCTGGTCACCGTGCCCGTCGAGTTCGGCGCGTTGAGCAACGACGTGACGATCCGCGGCGAGATCGGGTACGCGGACTCCGTCGAGGTCACCCTGGACACCTCGGCCATCTCCGGCCCGGCGGTGGTCACCGGGCAGGTGCCGGAGACCGGCGCCGAGCTGGGCCCGCTGGCGGTCGCGCTGGAGGTGGCCGGCCGGCCGGTCGTCGTGCTGCCCGGTGAGCTGCCGGCCTACCGCACCCTGCGGATCGGGGTCTCCGGGCCGGACGTCGTCCAGTTCAAGGAGGCCATGCGCGCGGTCGGCATCGACGCCGGTGACCCCGCGGACGCCGTGTTCGACCAGCGCGCCGCCGCCGCGGTCACCGAGCTCTACGCCCAGGCCGGCTACCCGCGGCCGGAGCCCGAGGAGGGCGCCGCCGAGGGGGTGGGCGCCGCGCAGGACGCCGTGCGGGGCGCGGAGCAGGCGGTGGCCGCCGCGCAGGTCGAGCTCGCGGGTGCCCAGGGCGGACCGTCGGCCGTCGACGTGCGCGAGGCGGACAACGCCGTCGCCAGCGCCCAGCGCGCCCTGGACGCCGCCCAGGCCACCACCCCGGACGACCGGGTGGTGATCGGCGACCTGCGCGACACCCTGGCCCTGGCCCAGCTGCGGCGCCGGGAACTGGACGCCGCGCCGGACACGGCGGCGCAGCGCGCCCAGCTCGCCGCCGCGCAGGACCAGCTCGACCAGGCCCGCGACGACCTCGCCGCCGCCCGGGAGGCGGTGCTCCCGGTCCTGCCCGCCGGGGAGGTCCTCTACCTGGCGCAGCTGCCCCGGCGGGTCGACGCCGTGGCGGCGAAGCGCGGGTCGGTGCTCGACGGTGCGGCCATGACGGTGTCGGGCGCGACGCTGGCGCTGTCGGGCACGGTGGCCACCGCCGACGCCCGGCTGCTCAGCGCCGGGATGCCCGCCTCGTTCGAGCTGCCCGACGGCGGCGAGCACGCGGCGACGATCACCGAGGTCACCCCGGGGGAGGGCGAGGACGCCCGCTGGACCGTGGCGCTGGAACCGGCGCCGCTCACCCCGGAGCAGGTCACCGAGCTGCAGGGCACGAACGTGCGCGTGGGCATCCCGGTCGGCGCCACCGAGGGCGACGTCCTCTCCGTGCCGCTGGCGGCGCTGACCGCGGGTCCGGGTGGGGAGTCCCGCGTCGAGGTCGTCGACGGCGACCCCCGCGACGGTGCCCGGGCCGAGACGCACCTGGTGACCGTTGAGACCGGACTGGCCGCCGACGGCGCGGTCGAGGTGCGGCCCGCGGACGGCGACCTGGCGGAGGGCGACCTGGTCGTGGTCGGCCGATGACGGCGGCGCCGGCCACCGAACCGCTGCCGGCGACCACCCCGGGGACGGTCCCGGCCATCGAACTGCGCGACGTCACCCGGTCGTTCCCCGGCCCGCCGGAGGTGCAGGCGCTCAAGGGCGTCAGCGTCTCCGTCGCCGACGGCGAGTACGTCTCGATCATCGGCCCCAGCGGATCGGGCAAGTCGACGATGCTCAACATCCTCGGCCTGCTCGACCGGCCGACGGTGGGGGAGTACCGCCTGGGTGGGGTGCTGACCGGTGCGCTCGGGGAGGACGAGCGCGCCGCCGTGCGGGCGCGCCAGCTGGGCTTCGTCTTCCAGGCCTTCCACCTGATGTCCCGGCGCACCGTGCTGGAGAACGTGCTGCTGCCCATGCTCTACAACGGCACGCCCCGCGCCGAGCGCGAGCCACGCGCCCGCGAGGCGCTGCACCGGGTCGGGCTGGACCACCGCATCGGATTCCTGCCCGGCACCCTCTCCGGCGGTGAGCGGCAGCGGGTGGCGGTGGCCCGCGCGGTGGCCTCCCGTCCGCGGGTGCTGCTGGCCGACGAGCCCACCGGCAACCTGGACCAGACGACGTCGGCGGAGATCATGGCGCTGTTCGAGGAGCTGCACGCCGACGGGCTGACCCTCGTGGTGATCACCCACGACGGCGCCGTGGCCCGGCGGGCCTCCCGCCGGATCCGGCTCGCCGACGGCCGCGTGAGCGAGGTCGGGTGACCGGCGCCCGGCGCCCGGCCTGGCTGCGCGTCCCGGCCCGGCTGCGCCGTTCGCGGCCCGCGGCGGGTACGCCGGGCATCCGGCCGGTCGACCCGGCCGACCGCTTCCGCTTCGGCGACCTGCTCGGTGAGGCGACCGCGGACATCGGCTCCCGCCCCGGGCGCCTGGTGACGACGATCGTCGGCACCGTGCTGGGCATCGCCGCGCTGATCGCCACCATCGGCTTCGCGCAGACCGCCGCCGGTCAGATCGCCCGGCAGTTCGACCGCACCGCGGCCACCCAGCTCGTCGTCACCCCGTCGACCGCGGACACCCGCGGCGGCACGACCGTCGCCGCCGGCACGCTGCCCTGGGACTCGGTCGCCCGGCTGGAGCGGTTGGCCGGCGTCGAGTCGGCCGCGCTGCTCACCGAGGTGCCGCTGCCCGAGGCGGTGATCACGGCCGTGCCGGTGAACGACCCGTCGCAGCCGCCCACCGCGGCGCCCCCGGTCTACGCGGCCTCGGCGGACCTGCTGGACACCGTCGGCGGGCGGCTGGCCACCGGCCGGTTCCTCGACGCCGGCCACGACGCACGCGCCGACCGCGTCGTCGTGCTGGGTGCGCGGGCGGCCGAACGGCTGGGCGTGCTCCGGGTCGACACCCAGCCGTCGATCTTCATCGACGGCATCGCCTACGCCGTGCTGGGCGTCGTCGACTCCTTCGACGTCCGCGCCGAGCTGCTCAACGCGGTGCTCGTGCCCACCGGCACGGCACGGGCCGACCTCGGCCTGCGCGCTCCCGGTGACGCCCGGGCCCGCATCGCCATCGGCGCGGGGCCGCAGCTGCGCACCCAGGCGGCGCTGGCGCTGGCCCCCGACGAACCGGACAGCCTCGAGGTCAGCGCCCCCGACGGCCGCTCCGAGCTGGGGCGCGACGTGCAGGCCGACGTGAACGGCGTCTTCGTCATCCTGTCGGTCATCGTGCTGCTCGCCGGCGGCGTCGGGATCACCAACGTCACGATGCTGTCGGTGATGGAGCGCGTCGGCGAGATCGGGCTGCGCCGCGCGATCGGCGCCACCCGGCGGCAGATCGCCGGCCAGTTCGTCGCCGAGTCGGTGGTCATCGGCCTGCTCGGCGGGCTCATCGGCGCCACGCTCGGCGTCTTCGCCGTCATCGGCATCTCCGTCGTGCGCGACTGGACGCCGGTGATCGACCCGGGGATCGCCGTCGGCGGCGCCCTGCTCGGCGCCGTGCTCGGGCTGGTCGCCGGTGGCCTCCCGGCCCGCCGGGCCGCCGCCATCGAACCGGTCGACGCGCTGCGCGGCGGCACCTGAGATGGCGCGGGGACCGGCCATGAGGAACGACGGGCACCCGCACGCGATGGTCACCCGGGCTGGACTCCTGGTCGTCACGCTGGCCCTGACCACCAGCGGTTGCTCGGGTGTCATGGGCGGCAACGCCGCCGCCTCGTGCGTCGGCCCGCTGGTGTCCATCTCCCAGCCCACCGCCGCCCCGGGTGAGACGGTGACCGTCTCCGGCGAATGGCTGCGGTCCGGCTGCGACGACGGCAGCGGCGAGGTGGAGCAGCCCTGGACCGACGCCGCAGTGCTCTTCCTCCAGGCCGACCGGTCCATCGAGCTCACCCGGATCGACGCCACGGGTGACCGGTCGACGGCGACCGTCGACGTCACCATCCCCGTCGACGCGCTGCCCGGCGGGGCAGCGGTCGCCATCGCGGACACGGACGGTCCCTGCCCTCCGGCTGCGGCCCTCACGGTCTCCGCCCCCGGCGCGCCGGCGGCACCGCTGTCCGGCCCGGGTTCCCTGTGCGGCCGCTGGCCCAGCGGGCCGATCGACTAGTTGCGGCTAGTCCTCGATCACGTCCAGGCCCTGCTCCCGCAGCCGCGCCAGGTGGTCCAGCATCCCGGCCAGCGTGGCCGGGTCGTGACCGGTCCAGTCGTCCAGCTCGCGGACGACGCGCAGCGGGTGGCGGGTGCGGTAGGACTGCGTCGGGTTGCCCGGGAAGCGCTTGTCGGTGACGTTCGGGTCGTCCTCGAAGGGGCCCAGCGGTTCGACGACGTAGACGTGCCCCCGCTCGCCGGTGCCGGCCAGCGCCGTCGCCAGCTCCGCACCCCAGACGGCGGTCTCCACGACCGCGGTGAAGTAGACGTGGTTCGACACCCGGCCCTGCTGGAAGTTCGAGCCCCGGCCGGGTACGAGCTCGACGCCGGCGTCGAGCGCCGCCTTCGTCCCGTGGAAGAACGGGCCCGGGACGTGGTCGTGGTGCTCGTAGGTCACGGCGAGGCGGTCCGCGCCGGTCGGCTCCTGGTCGGGCGTCACGGTGTTCCACTCTGCTCCGGTCCCGGGAGGCCTGGCTAGCCTATGACCCGGGCCACGTGAGCGCGTCGCCCGGCCGGTCGGAGGTGCAGGCGTGAGCACGAGCGGACTGTTCAGCGAGGAGCACTCGGCCGAGGTCGTGGCCGCCAGCTTCGCGGACACCCCGGACCCGCGGCTGCGCCAGGTGCTCACCTCGCTCGTCCAGCACCTGCACGCCTTCGTCAAGGACGTCGAGCTGACCGAGGAGGAGTGGGCCGTCGCGATCGACTTCCTGACCCGCACCGGTCAGCTGAGCGACGACGTCCGCCAGGAGTTCATCCTGCTCTCCGACGTGCTGGGTGTCTCGATGCTGGTGGAGACGATCAACCACCGCAGCGGCGGCACCGCGACCGAGTCGACGGTGCTGGGCCCCTTCCACGTGGTCGAGTCCCCGCCGCGGGCGCTGGGCGACGACATCGCCCTGGACGGCAAGGGCACCCCCTGCCTGGTGTCCGGCCGGGTGACCGGCCCCGGCGGCGAGCCGCTGGCCGGCGCCTCGGTGGACGTCTGGCAGACCAACGAGGACGGCTTCTACGACGTCCAGCAGCCCGACGTGCAGCCGGCGGGCAACCTGCGCGGCATGTTCACCGTCGACGGCGACGGGCGCTTCTGGTTCCGCTCGGTGGTGCCGCGGTACTACCCGATCCCCGACGACGGGCCGGTCGGGCAGCTGCTCGCCGCCACCGGCCGGCACCCCTACCGGCCGGCGCACCTGCACGTCATCGTCGCCGCACCCGGCCACCGCACGGTGACCACGCACGTGTTCGTCGCCGACAGCCCCTACCTGGACTCCGACGCGGTCTTCGGGGTGAAGGAGAGCCTGGTCCGGGAGGTGCCCGAGGTCGACGACCCGGCCCGGGCGGCGGAGCTGGGCCTGACCAACCCGTTCCGCACGCTGACCGTCGACCTGTCGCTGCTGCGGGACGACCGGGTGCAGCCGGGCGCCCCGTGATCGGGCCGTTCACCCACCAGGCGCTGCCGATGCGGGTGGTCTTCGGCGCGGGCTCGCTGGCCCGGCTCCCCGAGGAGGTCGCGGCGCTGGGGATGACCCGGGTCGTGGTGCTCTGCACCCCGGGGCAGGAGGCCACCGGACGGGCGGTCGCGGCCGGGCTGGGGGAGCGGGCGGCCGGCGTGGTCGCCGAGGCGCGCATGCACGTGCCGGTCGAGGTCGCCCGGCGGGCCACCGCTCGGGTGGCGGAGCTGGGCGCCGACGGCTGCGTGGCCGTGGGCGGTGGCTCGGCGATCGGGCTGGGGAAGGCGGTCGCGCTGGCGGACGGTCCACCGCTGGTCGCCGTCCCGACCACCTACGCCGGTTCGGAGATGACCCCGGTGTGGGGGCTGACCGAGGGCGGCCGCAAGCGCACCGGCCGGGACCCGCGGGTGCTGCCCAGGACCGTCGTCTACGACGCCGAGCTCACCCTGGGCCTGTCGGCGTCGACGTCGGTGGTGAGCGGGCTGAACGCGATCGCGCACGCGGTCGAGGGGCTCTACGCCCCGGACACCACCCCGCTCGTGTCGCTGATGGCCGCGGAGGGGGTGCGGGCGCTGGTCGCGGCGCTGCCGAGGGTCGTCGCGGACGGAACCGACCGGGACGCCCGGGCCGGCGCCCAGTACGGGGCCTGGCTGTGCGGCGCGGTGCTCGGCGCGACGACGATGTCGCTGCACCACCGGCTGTGCCACGTGCTGGGCGGGGCGCTGGACCTGCCGCACGGCCCGACGCACGCCGTGGTGCTGCCGCACGCCCTGGCGTACAACGGGCCGGCGGCGGCCGAGGCGGTGCGGGCCCTGGGTGGCGCGCTGGGCGGGGTGGACGACCCGGCCCGGGAGCTGTGGGAGCTGGCCGGCCGCCTGGGCGCGCCGCGGTCGCTGGCCGAGCTGGGCATGGCGGCCGACGACGTCCCGCGGATCGCCGAGCTGGCCGTCTCGGGCGGCGGCGCCAACCCCCGGCCGGTCACCCGCGACGGCGTCGAGCGGCTGCTCCGGGCCGCCTGGGCAGGGGCGCCGCCGAGCGCGCCCGAGGGGTCGCCGGCCGCGACCCGTCGCTGACGCCTGACGACCTGGGCACTGTGCGCCCCGTGCCCACTCCGGCTCGGGAACGGGCAGTGGGCGCACAGTGCTGCGACGGGGTGACCGGGGCTTGACCTTGACGCAGCGTCAAGGCCCGACGCTGCCGCCATGACCACTTCACCAGCCATCGAGATCGCCGGGCTGACCAAGTCCTACGGCGACTCCACCGTGCTCGGGGGCGTCGACCTGACCGTCCCCGCCGGCACCGTCCTCGCCCTGCTCGGCAGCAACGGCGCGGGCAAGACCACGACGGTGCGCATCCTGTGCACCCTGCTCCGGGCCGACGGCGGGACGGCCACCGTCAACGGCTACGACGTCGCCACCCAGCCCGCGCAGGTGCGTGGCTCGATCAGCCTCACCGGGCAGTTCGCCGCCGTCGACGAGCTCCTCACCGGGCGGGAGAACCTGGTGCTCGTCGCCCAGCTGCGGCACCTGCCCGACCCGGGCCGGACGGCCGACGACCTGCTCGCCCGGTTCGACCTGACCGACGCGGCCGGCCGCCGGGTGTCGACGTGGTCGGGGGGCATGCGGCGCCGCCTGGACATCGCGATGAGCCTCATCGGCGAGCCGCCGGTGCTCTTCCTCGACGAGCCGACGACGGGGCTGGACCCGCAGTCGCGGCTCGAGGTCTGGGCGACCGTCCGGGAGCTCGCCGGCCGCGGCACCACGGTGCTGCTCACCACCCAGTACCTCGACGAGGCCGAGCACCTCGCCGACCGGATCGCCGTGCTCCACCAGGGCCGGATCATCGCCGAGGGCAGCCTCGCCGAGCTCCGGCAGCTGCTCCCGCCGGCCACCGTCGAGTACGTGGAGAAGCAGCCGTCCCTGGAGGACGTCTTCCTGGCCATCGTCGGCGGCGACCAGCAGGAGGGGACGCAGCGATGACCACCACCTACGTCGTCCGCGACACCACGACGCTGCTCAAGCGGTCGCTGCGGCACGTCCTGCGCAGCCCGGACACGATCATCACCACGGCGGTCACGCCGATCGCCATGCTGCTGCTGTTCGTCTACGTCTTCGGCAGCGCGATCGAGGTCGGCGACGGGTCCTACGTCGACTACCTGCTGCCCGGGATCCTGCTCATCACCATCGCCTCCGGGATCGCCTACACCGCCTTCCGGCTCTTCACCGACGTCGCCAGCGGCATCTTCGAGCGGTTCCAGTCGATGCCGATCGCCCGCTCGGCGGTGCTCTGGGGCCACGTGCTGACCTCGGTGGTGGCGAACCTGGTCTCGCTGGTGCTCGTCGTCCTCGTCGCCGTGGCGATGGGCTTCCGCACCGGCGCGGGGCCGCTCGCGTGGCTCGCCGTCCTCGGGATCCTGGTGCTGTTCACGCTGGCGCTCACCTGGCTGGCGGTCATCCCGGGACTGACCGCGACCTCCCTCGACGGGGTCAGCGGGTTCTCCTATCCGCTGATCTTCCTGCCGTTCATCAGCTCGGCGTTCGTGCCCACCGCGGGCATGCCCGGCCCGGTGCGCTGGTTCGCCGAGCACCAGCCGGTGACGCCGATCGTGAACACGCTGCGCAACCTGTTCGCCGAGCAGCCGGTCGGCGACGACGGGTGGATCGCCGTCGCCTGGTGCGTCGGCCTCCTGCTGGTGGCCTACCTGCTCGCGATGCGCACCTACCGGCGGAAGATCGGCTGACGACGACGAGGGAGGGGACAGGCCCGTGCTGACCATCAGCCAGCTCGCGTCCTACGCCGGGGTGACGGTGCGCGCCGTCCGGCACTACCACGCGAAGGAGCTGCTGCCCGAGCCCGAGCGGGACTCCTCCGGGTACCGGCGCTACGACGCCGCGGCCGTCGTGGAGCTGATCCGGATCCGGACCCTCGCCGAGGCCGGGGTGCCGCTGGCGCGGGTGCGCGAGCTGCTGACGGCCGGCGAGGCGGAGTTCGCGGCGGCGGTCGAGGCGGTCGACCGCCGCCTGCGCGCCGAGATCCGCGACCGGCAGCGGCACCGGGCACGGGTCGCCCAGCTCACCGCGGGGGAGAGCCTGGTGCTGCCTCCAGTGGCGGTCGCCTACCTCGACCGCATGCGGGAGCTGGGCTTCCCCGAGCGGCTGGTCGAGATCGAGCGGGACAGCTGGATCCTGATCGCGGCCCAGGTGCCGGAGCAGGTCGAGCCGATGATGGCGATCAAGCACCGCCAACTCGAGGACCCGACGCTGCGCCGCCTCTACCTGGACATCGGGGAGCTGGCCGACTGCGGGCCCGACGACCCGAGGCTGCCGGAGCTCGCCGACCGGGTGGAGGTGTTCCTCGCGCAGGCGGCCGCCGTCTCCGCCGGTGCCGAGGAGCAGCCGATCAGCGAGGAGCTGGTCGCCCTGCTGGACGCGGCGTTCGTGCAGTCGTTCCCGTGGGCGGCGCGGCTGCTGCAGATCCTGCAGCGGCGCGGATACACCGGCTGGACTGACATCCACCGCACCTGCCCGCCGGCCTGAC
This sequence comes from Modestobacter roseus, assembly GCF_007994135.1. Taxonomy (NCBI): domain Bacteria; kingdom Bacillati; phylum Actinomycetota; class Actinomycetes; order Geodermatophilales; family Geodermatophilaceae; genus Modestobacter; species Modestobacter roseus. The sequence continues at coordinate 1,894,900 of NZ_VLKF01000001.1, read as the reverse complement.
CGGTCGTTCCCCGGTCCGGCTCCACCGCTGCCGGGGGCAGTGGTGGAGCCGGCGAGCGCGCGACCCGGACCGGCGTGGTCAGTCCGGCGTGGGCAGTCCGATCAGGTCCTTGCCGCGGATCGGGACGACGTGTCATAGTCGAACCGGTTCGAACGTCGAACCGGTTCGACAGTGGAGGCAGCGTGGCCACCATCGGGGACGTCGCCCGTGTCGCGGGAGTGTCACGGAGCACGGCGTCGTACGCGCTCTCGGGCAAGCGGTCGATCTCGACCGAGGTGCGGGAGCGCGTCGCGGCTGCCGTGCGCGAGCTCGGCTACACGCCCAACGCGGGGGCGCGGGCGCTGGCCACGTCGCAGACCATGGTCATCGGGCTGCTCGCGCAGTTCCTCCGCGACGAGTTCGCGCCGGCGATGATGCAGTACATCCTCGGGGTCTCGGACTCCGCGCGGGAGCTCGGGTACGACATCCTGCTGGTCACCGAGGAGGACGGCACCCGGGCTCTCCGCCGGATCACCGACTCCCGGATGGTCGACGGCGTCGTGCTGCTCAACGTCGCCGAGCACGACGACCGGCTGGACATCCTGCGCAGCGCCGGGCAGCCCGGTGCACTGGTCGGGTTGCCCGGAGACCCGCGTGGGGTCGACGTCTTCGACCTGGACTTCGAGGCGACCGGCCGGCTCATGGTCGAGCGGCTCCACCGGCTCGGCCACCGGGAGCTCATCCTGGTCTCCCAGCCCGAGCACGTGGTCGAGCGGGGCGGTGCCTACGTCTGGCGGCTGCGGAACGCGGCCGTCGAGCACGCCCGGCAGCGGGGCATCACCGTGCACGCCGTCTTCGGCTCCTCGCAGCAGCCGCACATCGGGGCCGAGCTGAACGCCCTCCTGGACGCGCACCCCGACGCGACCGGCCTGCTGCTGAACAACGAGGCGGCCGCGGCGGCACTGCCGACGGTCCTGCACACCCGAGGTCTGGGCTCACCCGGTGACCTGTCGGTGATCGGCCGGTACTCCGACGAGTTCGCCAAGTCCTTCTCCCTGCCGTTCTCGTTCATCGAGAGCGCGCCGGACCGTCTCGGCCGGATGGCCGTGGACCACCTCGTCCGGCGCATCGAGCAGTCGAACGAGGCGGTGGGCGGCCACGTCGTCCGCCTCGTCGATCCCGAGTTCGTCGACCGGGGGAGCGTCGCCGCTCCCCGCGCCGCGGCCACCGGGCACGGCCGCTGATCGGGCGGCACCACCACCCAGCCAGCCCGGCGGCCAGCCAGGAGCCGTCGGCACACCAAGGAGGAAATCCGCAATGACGCGTCACCTCAACTCCCGTCGTGCGTGTGTCGCCGGACTGACGACGCTGCTGCTGGCCGGTACGGCCGCCTGCTCGTCCTCGGACGACGCCGGGTCCGGGACGGCATCGGACTCGACCTACACGTGGTGGGACCCCTACCCGCAGCACAACGACAGCTCGGCCTGGGCCCAGCGGGTCCAGGCGTGCGGCGACGAGGCCGGCGTGGCGATCGAGCGCACCGCCTACGACACCACCCAGCTGACCAACCAGGCGCTGCTCGCGGCGCAGGAGGGGACGTCTCCCGACGTCATCCTGCTCGACAACCCCGCCGTCTCGACCCTGGCGGACACCGGGATGCTCACCACGATGGACGAGCTGGGCTTCGACCCCGCCGGCATCGAGGAGAACCTCCTCGACGCCGGGGTCGTCGACGGCGAGGCCTACGGCATCCCGATCGGCGCCAACACGCTCGCGCTGTACTACAACAAGGGGGTCCTGGACGCCGCCGGCGTGGATCCGGCGAGCATCACCGACTGGGACTCCCTGACCGCCGCGCTGCAGGCGGTCACCGCGACCGGCGCAGGCGGGATCACGTTCGCCGGCATCGGTACCGAGGAGGGTTCCTTCCAGTTCCTGCCGTGGTTCTGGGGCGCGGGGGCGGACCTGCGTGATCTGGACTCGCCCGAGGCGCTGGCTGCCCTGCAGCTCTGGAAGGGGTGGCTGGACGCCGGCTACGCACCGAACTCGGTGATCAACAACTCGCAGAACACGGTGTGGGAGGAGTTCCTGACCGGGAACTTCGCCTTCGCCGAGAACGGCACCTGGCAGGTCAACAGCGCGGCCGAGGCGGACTTCGAGACCGGCATCATCCAGCTGCCGGCGCAGGACGGCGGGGCGGCTCCGGCGCCCACGGGTGGCGAGTTCATCGTCGCCCCGGTCCAGGACGACGACGCCCGCTACGAGACCACCACGCAGATCGTCGAGTGCATGACCACCCCGGAGGGGTTCGTCGAGACGGCCACCACCTTCGCGTACTACATCCCGCCGACGGACGAGGGGCAGGAGCAGCTGCTCGCGGAGAACCCGGACCTGGAGGTCTGGGTGGACGCCGTCCGCGAGGCCCGGGGCCGGACCGGCGACGGTCTGGGCACCGACTACCCGGTGGTCTCCGAGGCGCTCTGGACCGCCGTCCAGGAGGCGCTGTCCGGGGTGCAGTCCCCGGAGGCAGCCCTCGCCGAGGCCCAGCAGGACGCCGAGTCGGGCACCAACTGAGGTCCTAGCCGCCCTCTGACCAGATCGGAGCGAGCATGCCATCCACCCCCGTGGCGCTCGGCACCGCGGGCGGGGAGGCAGGGGCGGCCGGTGTCGAGCCGGCCGCCCCGCCGCCTCCGCGGCGCCGCCGCGTGCGGAGCACCCAGTGGGCGGCGATCGCGTTCGCCGCGCCACTGATCGCCTACCTGCTGCTGTTCTACGCCTATCCGCTCTACCGCAACATCGATCTGAGCCTGCACGACTACACGATCCGCGCGTTCGTGCAGGGGAACGCCGAGTTCGTCGGCTTCGACGTGTACGCGCAGGTGCTCGGGTCCGGCGACTTCCCCAGGGCGCTGCTCAACACGGCGCTGTTCACCTTCGTGTCCATCGCGTTCCAGTACACGATCGGGCTGGGCCTCGCGGTCTTCTTCCGCAAGCACTTCCCGCTGTCGGAGCTCCTGCGTGCCCTGTTCCTGGTGCCCTGGCTGCTGCCGCTGATCGTCTCCGCGTCCACCTGGGCGTGGATGCTGGCCAGCGACAACGGCATCGTGAACTCGGTCCTCGGAGCGTTCGGCGTCGGTCAGATCAACTGGTTGACCTCACCCCAGTGGGCGCTCGTCTCGGTGATCATCGCCAACATCTGGCTGGGGATCCCGTTCAACCTGGTCATCCTCTACGCGGGGCTGCAGAACATCCCGGGTGAGACCTACGAGGCGGCCTCCCTGGACGGCGCCACCGCCTGGCAGCAGTTCCGGCACATCACCCTGCCGCTGCTTCGCCCCGTCTCGGCCATCACGGTGCTGCTCGGGCTCGTCTACACCCTCAAGGTCGTCGACGTCATCTGGATCATGACCACCGGTGGCCCCGGCAACGTCTCGACGACCCTGGCCGTGTGGTCCTACCGGGAGGCATTCGGCACCGGGCGCCCGGACTTCTCGCCGGCCGCCGCGGTCGGCAACCTGCTGATCCTCCTCGCCCTCGTCCTGGGGTTCGTCTACCTCTGGACCCAACGTCGTCAGGAGCGGTCATGACCCGGACGCGGTGGTCGTGGAAGGCGGCCCTCGGGCTGCTGTTCACCGCGGTGATGCTCTTCCCGGTGTACTGGATGGTCAACGTCTCGCTCACGAGGACCAGCGACCTGCGGCGCGACCCACCGCACTGGTTCCCGTGGAACCCGACGCTCGATGGTTACGCGAACGTCCTGCAGGAACAGCTGCCGGCGCTGGCGACCAGCCTGGTCGTCGGGTTCGGGTGCGTCGTGCTGACCCTGCTGATCGCCGCGCCGGCGGGATACGCCCTGGCCCTGCTGCGCCTGCGGGGCGCCGGCACGCTGAACTTCCTGCTGCTGGTCGCCCAGATGATCCCCGCCGTGGTGATGGGGATGGGGTTCTACGCGATCTACGTCCGGCTGGGTGCGCTCAACACGCTCGGGGGGCTGATCGTCGCCGACACCACGATCGCCGTGCCCTTCGCGGTCCTGCTCTTCACGGCGTTCATGTCCGGCATCCCGAAGGAACTGCTCCAGGCCGCGACCATGGACGGCGCCGGCACCTGGCGCACCTTCTGGTCGATCGTGCTGCCGGTCAGCCGGAACTCGGTGCTGACCGTGTCGCTGTTCGCCTTCCTCTGGGCCTGGTCGGACTTCATCTTCGCCTCGACCCTGAACCGCAACGGCGACCACGTGCCCATCACCCTCGGCATCTACCGGTACATCGGCAACAACACGACGGAGTGGAACTCGATCATGGCGACTGCCGTGGTGGCCTCGATCCCGGCCGCCCTCCTGCTCGTCGTGGCCCAGCGCTACGTGGCTGCCGGCGTGACCGCCGGCGCGGTGAAGGACTGATCGGTGACGCACCACGACACGCACACGTCCAGCGACCGGACCGCGGCGCAGCCGGTCGTGCCCCGGCGGTCGACCCGCCGCGGGGCCGGGCTGAAGGAACTGCAGCTGGCCGGCTCCGGCTTCTGGGGGCGGATGCAGCACGCCAACGCGACCGCCACCTTCCAGCACTGCCTGGACTGGATGGAACGGCTGGGCTGGCTGGCGAACTTCGACCGGGTCGCGGAGGACGCGACGGACGGGCCGCGACCGGGCTGGCAGTTCTCCGACTCCGAGGTCTACAAGCTCATGGAGGCCCTGGCCTGGGAGCACGGACGCACGGGCGACCCGGCCCCCGGCGAGTTGTTCGAGGCACTGTCCGCCCGGGTCGCTGCGGCGCAGGACGAGGACGGCTACCTGAACACCTGTTTCGGGCACGTCGGGCAGGCCAAGCGGTACAGCGACCTCGAGGAGGGGCACGAGCTCTACTGCACCGGACACCTCCTCCAGGCAGCCGTCGCTCGACTGCGCACGCACGGGACCGACTCCTTCGTGGAGGTCGCCCGGCGGGCAGCCGACCACGTGTGCCGGGAGTTCGGTCCCGATGCGCGCAACGCGATCTGCGGTCATCCCGAGATCGAGCTGGGGCTGGCCGAGTTCGGCCGAGCACTGGGGGAGCCCCGCTACGTGGCGCAGGCCCAGCTCTTCGTCGAGCGCCGCGGGGACGGGTTGCTCACGCCGATCCCGCTGCTGAGCTCGGCGTACTTCCAGGACGACGTCCCCGTCCGCGAGGCGGATGCGTGGCGCGGGCACGCCGTGCGCGCGCTGTACCTCGCGGCGGCAGCCGTCGACGTGGCGGTGGACACCGGCGACGACGAGCTGCTCGACGCCGTCCGGCGGCAGTGGGCGCGGTCGGTGGAGCGGCGTACCTACGTCACCGGCGGGATGGGCTCCCGGCACCAGGACGAGGGTTTCGGGGAGGACTGGGAGCTGCCGGCCGACCGCGCGTACTGCGAGACGTGCGCCGGCGTCGCCTCCAACATGGTCAGCTGGCGTCTGTTCCTGGCCACGGGTGACCCCGCGTACGCGGACCTGATGGAACGCACCTTCTACAACGTGCTGGCCACCTCGCCGGCCGAGGACGGGCGGGCCTTCTTCTACGCCAACCCGCTGCAGCAGCGCGTCCCGGCCAGCGACGTCAGCGCGGACACGGCGAACCCCCGGGCCGAGGGTGGCGGCCGGGCCCCCTGGTTCGAGGTCTCCTGCTGCCCGACCAATGTGGCCCGCTCGCTGGCGAGCTGGAACGGCTACGCCCTGTCGGTGAGCGGGGACGCCGTCGAGCTGCTTCAGTACGCCGCGGGGGAGGCCGAGGTCGACCTCGGCAACGGCGTGCTCGGCTTCCGGGTGGAGACCGGCTACCCGGTCGACGGCGCCGTCGTGGTCACCGTGACCCGGGCTCCTCGACGACCGGTGCGGCTGCGGCTGCGGGTCCCGGGCTGGGCGGACGGCGCGACGGTCGAAGACGGTGGCGGCGCCCGCCCGGTGGCTCCCGGGTGGGCGGAGGTGCACCGGACGTTCCGACCCGGGGACCGGGTGGCGCTGGCCCTGCCGGTGGCACCCCGGTTCACCTGGCCGGACCCGCGCATCGACGCCGTCCGGGGGAGCGTGGCGGTCGAACGCGGGCCGGTGGTGCTGTGCCTGGAGTCGGTCGACCTGCCCGACGGTGCGTCGGTCGAGGACGTCCGGGTCGCCGCAGGCGCTCTCCCGCGGAGCTCCGGCGACGGCGCCGTCGTCGACGCCGTGCTGGTGCGCACGCCGGCTGCGGGGCCTGGCGGCTTCGGTGCCACCTACCGTTCCGCGCCGCCCGAGCTCCTGCCGGTGCGGCGCGTCCGGCTCCCCCTGGTGCCCTACCACCGGTGGGCCCAGCGCGGGCCGAGCACGATGCGGGTCTTCCTCCCCTTCCCGTCGTGAGCGGGGAGCTGCGGGGATGACGGCCCTGGCCGAGCCGCCCCGGGGTGGCCGGCGGCCGACGGTGGAGGACGTCGCGCGGTGTGCCGGGGTGTCCCGTCAGACGGTCTCCCGGGTGCTGAACGGGAGCGGCACGGTGGCGCCGGCGACCCGGCGGCGGGTTGCCGCGGTGATGGCCGAGCTGGCGTACGAGCCGGACCCGGCCGCCCAGGAGATGGGGCGCCGCCGCACCGCCGCAGGCCGCGCCGGGCAGGGCGGGACGAGAGCTGCACCGGCGAGGGAGGTCGGTAACGGGTCCACCGCGACGGTCGTCGCCTCGCTGGAGGCCTCCGGTGTGCCGGTGGTGGTCGTGCCGGCCACGGCGGTCGAGTCCGAACTGGCGCGCGCGCTCGCCGCCTGCCGGGAGCACCCGGGTCTCGTCGTCGTCATCGGTTGACCGAGGCGACCGGTCAGGTCGATCACCGCCCGGGCCGCGACCCGGCGCGGCAGCGAGGGGGCGACGGTGCCGTGCACCCGGTGCGGCGCACCCGGCTGCCGGTGGCCCCGCACGTCGCGCTCCTCCGGGTCCGGCCGGACGACCTGCGCGCCCGGCGACCTGGCCCACGTGCCGGCCCGCGGACGACGTCGGGGCCCGGCCGCAGGTGCGGCCGGGCCCCGACGACAGGGGTCGAGCGGGTGGCTCAGTCCAGGTCGGTGCGCGCCTCGGCGAGGTAGGCCCGCACGGCGGGCTCCGGCACCCGGAAGGACCGGCCGACCCGCACCGCGGCGAGCTCCCCGCCGTGCACGAGGCGGTAGACGGTCATCTTCGACACCCGCATGATCCCGGCGACCTCGGCGACGGTGAGGAACGGGGCGACCGCGCGCGGCGCCGGCGGCTGGGTCGCCGGGCGCTGGCCCATGGGCTGGACCGGCGCCGGGCGCATCGGCTGCGCCGGGCGCAGCGCCGTCCGGGGGCCGGGCACCGTGGGCCGCGCGTACCCGTGGGGTGCGGCACCTCGAGAAGCAGGGCGCGGCGAGGTGGCGACGGCGGTGCGGGCGAGTGCCGGAGCGGGGGAGCGCTGGGGCAGGGTCACGGGGTGTTCCTCTCGGTGGCGGGAGACGGACCGGGCTGTCACTCGTCGGTGGCAACGCTGCGCGTCCGTGCTGGAACCGACAGTAGGGGTCGATGGGGCGGGAGAGAAGACGAAACGCCAACGAGACGGACTGGTCCTGTTCGTCAGGTGTTGACCGTGGGACCCGCAGCGCGCCGGTGCCCGGCGCGGCGACCCTTCCGGGCAGCGGAGTCCGGGCCGCGCGTTCGGGGCCTGCGTGTGATGCTCTTGCCCGAGCTCGCTCTCCTCTGCAACGACGCGGAAGACCCGGGGTGCTGACGTGACGCCTGATCCGGCCGGTGTGGTCGCCGCGTCCTGCGTCGACCCGGACGCCGTCGTGCCGGTGTTCTTCCTGTCCGACAGCACCGGGATCAGCGCCGAGACGATGGGCAACGCGCTGCTCATCCAGTTCCCCGACGTGCACTTCGAGCGCACCCTGATCCCGTTCATCTCCACCGTCGAGATGGCCCGCGAGGTCGTCGCCCAGCTCGACGAGGCGATGGCCGGGCCGGTGCCGCCGCTGGTGTTCACCACCGCGGCCGTCGACGAGGTGCGCGAGGAGCTGCTGAAGACCCGGGCCCCGATCATCGACTTCTTCGGCCTGCACATGAGCCTGGTCGAGGAGCAGCTGGGCGCGCGCGGGCTGCGAGAGGCCCGGCGGCTGCACGGCGTCGGCGACGTCCGGCGGTACAACGACCGGATGGCGGCGATCGAGTTCGCCATCGAGCACGACGACGGCCTCAGCCCGCGCGGGCTGGACCGGGCCGACGTCGTCCTGCTGGCGCCCTCCCGCTGCGGCAAGACCCCGACCGCGATGTACCTGGCCCTGCAGCACGGCCTGTTCGTCGCCAACTACCCGCTGGTCGACGAGGACCTGGAGACCACCGACCTCCCCGGCCCGGTCCGCGACCTGCGCGACCGCTGCTTCGGGCTGACCACCACGGTCGCCCGGCTCAGCCGGGTCCGGCAGGAGCGGCGCCCGGACTCGCGGTACGCCTCGGAGGACCAGTGCCGGTTCGAGCTGCGCCGGGCGACGGCGATGTACGAGACGCACGCGCTGCCCACGGTGGACACCTCCGCGGCCTCGGTCGAGGAGATCGCCGCCGTGGTGATCCAGACGCTGGCCCGGCAACGGCGTTCCGCCGGCCGCACCTCCGCCCGAGACCCCCGACGACGAGGGACCGCCTGATGACCATGAGCACCGACACCGACAACGTCCGCTGGTTCGCCGACCTGGGGCTGGGTGACCTGGAGGTCGTGGGCGGGAAGAACGCCTCGCTCGGGGAGATGATCTCCCACCTCGCCGACGCCGGGGTCCGGGTGCCCGACGGCTTCGCCACCACGGCGGCGGCCTACCAGCGCTTCCTCGGCGACACCGGGCTGGCCGCCCGGATCGCCGAGCGGCTGCGCTCGCTGGACACCGACGACGTCCGGGCGCTGTCCGCGGCCGGCGCCGAGATCCGCCGGGCGGTGGTCGAGCAGCCGTTCCCGCCGGCGCTGGAGGCCGACATCCGCGCGGCCTACGCCCAGCTCGCCGGGGACGACGCCGAGGCTGGTGGGGGTGAGGCCTCGTTCGCGGTCCGGTCGTCGGCCACGGCCGAGGACCTGCCCGACGCCTCCTTCGCCGGCCAGCAGGAGACCTTCCTCAACGTGCGTGGGATCGACGCGGTGCTGCAGGCGGTGCGGGAGGTCTACGCCTCGCTGTACAACGACCGGGCCATCGCCTACCGGGTGCACCACGGCTTCGACCACGAGGCGGTGTCGCTGTCGGCGGGCGTGCAGCGGATGGTGCGCTCGGACGTCGGCGCGTCCGGCGTGCTGTTCACCATGGACACCGAGTCGGGCTTCGACGACGCCGTCTTCATCACCTCGGCCTACGGGCTGGGCGAGGGTGTCGTGCAGGGGGCGGTGAACCCCGACGAGTTCTACGTCTACAAGCCGGCGCTGCGGGCCGGACGCGCGGCGGTGCTCAAGCGCGGGGTGGGGGAGAAGGCCACCAAGATGGTCTACACCCAGCACGCGGAGGTGGGCCGGACGACGGAGTTCGTCGACGTCGACCCCGCCGACCGCCGGCAGTTGTCGCTCACCGACGACGAGGTGCTCGAACTGGCCCGCCACGCGCTCAGGATCGAGGAGCACTACGGCCGGCCGATGGACATCGAGTGGGGCAAGGACGGCCGGACCGGGGAGCTGTTCATCCTGCAGGCGCGCCCGGAGACGGTGCAGTCCCGCGCCGGGAGCACCACCGCCCGCTACCGGCTCACCGGCACCGGGGAGGTGCTGGTCGAGGGCCGGGCGATCGGGCAGAAGATCGGCGCGGGCGCGGTCCGGGTGCTCAGCGACATCGACCAGATGGACTCCTTCGCCCCCGGCGACGTGCTGGTCGCGGACATGACCGACCCGGACTGGGAACCGATCATGAAGCGCGCCTCGGCGATCGTGACCGACCGCGGTGGCCGCACCTGCCACGCGGCGATCATCGCCCGCGAGCTCGGCATCCCCGCCGTCGTCGGCACCGGCACCGCCACCCGCACGCTGCACGACGGCGACCCGGTGACCGTCTCCTGCGCCGAGGGTGACACCGGCCTGGTCTACGCCGGTGAGGTGGACTTCGAGGTCGCCGAGACCGAGCTCGACGCGATGCCGGAGATCCCCACCAAGATCATGATGAACGTGGGCACGCCGGAGCAGGCGTTCGCCTTCTCCCGGCTGCCGCACGCCGGCGTGGGGCTGGCCCGGCTGGAGTTCATCATCAACCGGCAGATCGGCATCCACCCCCGCGCGCTGCTGGAGCTGGACACCCTCGACGCCCCGCTGCGGCGGGAGATCGAGCAGCGGATCGCCGCCTACCCCTCACCCCGCGACTTCTTCGTGCAGCGGGTCGCCGAGGGCGTGTCGATGATCGCCGCGGCGTTCGCGCCGGAGCCGGTGATCGTGCGGATGAGCGACTTCAAGTCCAACGAGTACGCCAACCTGCTCGGCGGGGAGGCCTACGAGCCGCACGAGGAGAACCCGATGCTGGGCTACCGCGGGGCGTCGCGGTACCTGTCGGCGGACTTCGCCGACTGCTTCGCCATGGAGTGCGAGGCGCTGCGGTACGTCCGGGACGAGATGGGGCTGACCAACGTCAAGATCATGATCCCGTTCGTCCGGACCGTGGCCGAGATTGAGGGGGTGGTGCGCCTGCTCGGCGAGCACGGCCTGCGCCGCGGGGAGAACGACCTGTCGGTGGTGATGATGTGCGAGCTGCCGTCCAACGCCCTGCTGGCCGACCAGTTCCTCGACCACGTCGACGGGTTCTCCATCGGCTCCAACGACATGACCCAGCTGGTCCTCGGCCTGGACCGCGACTCCAGCCTGGTGGCCGGCAGCTTCGACGAACGCAACCCCGCCGTCCTCGCCGTGCTGGAGATGGCGATCACGGCCTGCCTGGAGCGGGGCAAGTACGTCGGCATCTGCGGGCAGGGCCCCAGTGACCACCCCGACCTCGCCGAGTGGCTCGTCGCGCAGGGCATCGAGTCGATGTCGCTGAACCCGGACACCGTCGTCGACACCTGGCTGCACCTGGCGAAGACCACGGCGACGACCGCGCGCGGCTGACGGCGGGCGCCGTCAGCCGCGTTCGGCGCGCCGCTGCAGCCGGGCGGCGAGCCGCGGGTACGAGGCGGGGACCAGTCGAACCAGCAGGTCGACGAGCTTCGCGTCGTTGCCGACCAGCACCCGGGGCCGGCCCGCCTCGACGCCGGTCACGATGATCCGGGCGGCCTGCTCGGGTGGCATCCGCAGCAGCTTCTCGTTGTAGGTGCGCATCCGGGCCTCGTCGGCGGCGGTCACCGCGCCGACGCCGCGGGAGTGCTCGAAGGCAGCGGTGGCGATGTTCGTGCGCACCCCGCCGGGGTGCACCACCGTCACCTGCACCGGGTGACCGGCCAGCAGCATCTCGGTGCGCAGCGCCTCGGTGAACCCGCGGACGGCGAACTTGCTCGCGCTGTAGGCGTTGATCGAGGCCTGCGCCATGATCCCGTTGAGGCTGGACACGTTCACCACGTGCCCGTCGCCGGAGGCGATCAGGTGCGGCAGGAACGCCTTGGTGCCGTGCAGCACGCCGAACAGGTTGATGCCCCAGATGCGGTCGTAGTCGGCCCAGTCGCTGTCCAGCACCGTCGTGCCGCCGGCGACCCCGGCGTTGTTGTAGACCTGGTGGACGACGCCGAAGTGCCCGGCCACGGCGTCGGCGTAGGCCAGCACCGCGGCGCGGTCGGCGACGTCGAGCCGGGCCCGGTGCACCTGCGCGCCCAGCGCCCGGACCCGGTCGGCGGTCTCGCCCGCGCGCGCCTCGTCGACGTCGGAGACCGCCAGCCGCGCCCCCCGCCGGGCCAGCTCGAACGCCAGCTGGCGGCCGATGCCCGAGCCCGCGCCGGTGACGACGGCGACCTTTCCCGAAACGCTGCCGGAGACGCTGCTCATCGGGGTGCTCCTGTCCGGCCCGGCGCGAGGCCGGTGCCCTGGGCGAGGTCGGTGGTGAGGTCGACGAGCCGGTCGACGACCCCGGGGGCCAGGTGGTGGCCCATGCCGGTGATCTCCACGTGCCGTGAGCCGGGGATCGCCGCGGCGGTGGCCCGGCCGCCGGTCGGGTGCACCATCCGGTCGGCCGAGCCGTGCACCACCAGGGTGGGTGCGGTGATCCGGCCGCACTCCGCGGTCCGGTCGCCGGAGGCCTGGATGGCGCTGATCTGGCGGGGCACGCCCGCCCGGGCGCGGGCGCCGCCACCCCGTTCCCACAGCCCCAGCGCCCAGGCGCGCTCCAGGTCGTCGTCGGGGGCGAACTCGGGGGAGCCGATGTGCCGGAGCAGCCCGACGTGCCGTTCCACCGACTCCTCGACGGTGCGCGCCGGGGCCTTGGCCAGGCGCAGCAGCGTCGACCGGGCCGGCTGGCCGACCCGCCGGTCGCCGGTGGTGGAGAAGATCGAGGTGAGGCTGGCGACCCGGTCCGGGTGCCGCGCGGCGAGCGTCTGGGCGATCATCCCGCCCATCGACATGCCCACCAGGTGCACCCGGTCGATGCCCAGGTGGTCGAGCAGCCCGTGGGTGTCCGCGGCCATGTCGCCGAGGTCGTAGGCGCCGGGCCGGGGCCGGGCGAGCAGCTGGCGGAGCCGGCCCGGGGGCGGGGCGTCGACCCGGCTGGACCGGCCGATGTCCCGGTTGTCGAACCGGACGACCCGGAACCCGCGGGCGGTGAAGCCGTCGACCATCCGCTGCGGCCAGGAGGTCAGGTCGATGCCCAGGCCCGCGATCAGCAGCAGCGGGACGGCCTCGTCCGCCCCGTCGACCCGGAAGCAGAGCCGCGGGCCGGCCGGCAGGTCGACGAACCGGTCGAGGTCCGCGGCGCTCACGCGGCTGCCCGTTCGGCGTCGCCGGCGCGGGTGAAGAGGAGCTCCGGGTCGACGACGCTGTCGGCCCGGAGCAGCGTGCGGTCGGCCCGGTAGTCCATCGAGGTCAGCCAGGGCATCCGGTCGCCCTGCCGGGGCAGCTGGTCGACCGACCGCTGCACGTAGCCGGCCGCGAAGTCCAGGAACGGCCGGGTGGGCATCTCCGGGTCGGCGGGCTCGGGCCGGCAGCTGGCGTACCCGTGCGCGTCCAGGTGGGCGAGCAGCCGGGTGAAGTGCTCGCAGAGCAGCCCGATCTTCAGCGTCCACGAGCTGTTGGTGTAGCCGACCGCGAAGGCGAAGTTGGGCACGCCGGAGAGCATCATGCCCTTGTAGACGACGGTGTCGGCCAGGTGCACGGGGTGGCCGTCGACGGTCAGCGCGATCCCGCCGAACGCCTGCAGGTTCAGCCCGGTCGCGGTGACGACGACGTCGGCGGGGAGCTCGCGGCCCGAGGCCAGCCGGACGCCGGTCTCGGTGAAGGTGTCGATCCGGTCGGTGACGACCTCGGCCCGCCCCTCCCGGATGGCGCGGAACAGGTCGCCGTCCGGGACGGCGCACAGCCGCTGGTCCCACGGCCCGTACGGCGGGTTGAAGTGCTCGTCGACCGGATAGCCCTCGGGGAGCTGCCTGGCGTTGACCCAGCGGATGAGCTTCCGGGCCCGCTCCGGGTGCCGCTGGCAGAACTGCCAGACCAGCCGGCCCTTGGCGATGTTCGTGCGGCGGATGAGCGGGTGGGCGCGCTCCTCGCCCAGCACCCGGCGCAGCCGGTTGGCCAGCTTGTCCTCGGCCGGGACCGGCATGACGTAGCTGGGCGTGCGCTGCAGCATGGTGACGGACGCCGCCGTCTCGGCCAGCGCCGGGACGAGGGTGACCGCGGTGGCCCCGCTGCCGATGACGACGACGCGCTTGCCCGTGGTGTCCAGGTCCTCGGGCCAGTGCTGCGGGTGCACGAGCTGGCCGCCGAACCGCTCGCGCCCCTCGAAGTGCGGGGTGAAGCCCTCGTCGTAGCGGTAGTAGCCGCCGGCGCAGAACAGCCAGCCGCAGGTCAGCGTGGTCCGCTCGCCGGTGCCGGGGTGCTCGACCTCGACGGTCCACCGGGCCTGCTCCGACGACCAGGCCGCGGTGACGACGCGGGAGTGGAACCGCACCTGCCGGTCGATGCCGTGCTCGGCGGCGGTGCCGCGCAGGTAGGCGAGGATCCGGTCCGCGCCGGCGATCGACCGCGGCTCGCGCCAGGGGGCGAACTCGTAGCCGAAGGTGTGCAGGTCGGAGTCCGAGCGGACGCCCGGGTAGCGGAACAGGTCCCAGGTGCCGCCGGTCGCGCCCCGGGCCTCCAGCAGCGCGAAGGTGCGCTGCGGGTGGTCGCGCTGCAGGTACCAGGCGGCGCCGATGCCGGAGATGCCGGCGCCCACGATCAGGACGTCGAGGTGCTCGACCGTGGTCGGGGTGGTCATCGTCGCTCCTGCATCGTCGCTCCGAGATCGGTTTCCGGTCCCTCGACTGTGCGTGACCCGGCTCGCACCGCGCCACCGCGATCTGCACCAGCCCCCCGGATCGCCAGGTGCAGACTGCCCCGGTGAGCACCGACTGGTCCGTTCCCTCCCCGGCCGTCCGCGAGCTGTTCCGGCGCGGGGCCGAGATCGCGCTGGACCCGCGGGCCGACTGGGTCACCGAGCTGCACGACGCGGCGTTGAGCGGCCCGGGCATGCGGCCGGTCGCCGACGACCCGGTGCTCGCCGACGGCGCCCGCCGGGCGAACCTCGCCAACCTGCTGCACTGGGCGGCCACCAACGTGCAGCGGCCCGGCGAGCGCGTGCCGGTGCAGCTCGGCCCGGAGGTGCTCGACGGCGCCCGGGACCTGGTGCGGCGCGGGCTGGACCACCGTGGTCTGGACGCCTACCGCACCGCGCAGGCGGTGGCCTGGCGCCGGTGGATGGCGATCTGCTTCCAGCTGACGGCCGACACCGCGGAGCTGCGCGAGCTGCTCGACGTCTCGGCCCGCTCCATCACCACGTTCATCGACGACACCGTGGCCGCGGTCTCGGCCCGGATGGCCGCCGAGCGCGCCGAGCTGACCCGTGGTGCGCACGCCGAGCGCCGGGCCACGGTGTCGCTGCTGCTGGAGGGGGCGCCGCTGACCCGGGCCCGGGCCGAGGCGCAGCTGGGCTACGAGCTCACCGGGCCGCACACCGCCGTCATCGTGTGGCGGACCGCCGGGGAGGCGGGCCCGGACCAGCTGGAGGCGGCGGCGGAGGCGACGATGCGGGCCAGCGGCGCCGCCCGGCGGCTGACGGTGGTCGCCGGTGCGGCGGCGCTGTGGGTGTGGCTCCCGGTCGGCCGGGCCCCCGACGTGGCGGCGGTGACCGCGGGGCTGGCCGGGTCACCCGACGTCCGGGTGGCCGTGGGGCGGCCGGGTGCCGACGTCGACGGCTTCCGCCGCAGCCACCTGGACGCGGCGACCACCCAGCAGATGCTGGCCCGGCTCACCTCACCGCAGCAGGTCGCCCGGTACGCCGACGTCCAGCTGGTCGCGCTGCTCACCAGCGACCCGGTCCGGGTCGAGGAGTTCCTCACCGACACCCTCGGCGGGCTGGCCGCGGCGGACGCCGACACCCGCGACACGGTGCTGGCCTACGTGCGGGAGCTGGGCAACGCCTCCCGGACGGCGGCGCGGCTGTTCACCCACCGCAACACCGTGCTCCGCCGGCTGGCCCGCGCCGACACGCTGCTGCCCCGCCCGCTGGCCGAGGACGCCGTCGCCGTCGCGGCCGCGCTCGAGGTGCTCCGCTGGCGCGGCGCGCGCACCTGACCCGCGTCAGCCCCGCAGCCGCAGGGTCCGCTCCTCCGGCAGCGCCACGGCCGACGTGCCGATCCGCAGCCGGTGGGCCCCCGGCTCGTACTGCCAGCCCTCGGCCCAGTGGGCCAGGTACCGGGTGTCCACCGGGACGTCGACCCGGGCGGTCTCCCCGGCCGGGACGCGGACGGCGGCCGAGCCGACCAGCCACCGCACCGGACGGTCGACCGCGGAGTCCGGGCGCTCGGCGTAGACCTGCACGACCTCCTTGCCGTCCCGCTGCCCGGTGTTGGCCACCTGCACCGTCACGGTGACCACCTCGCCGGGGGAGACCTCGTCCGGTGCGTCGACGCCGGTGAGCTCGAGGTCCGCGTAGCCGCGCCCGCTGCCGAACCAGTAGGCCGGCTCGACGCCGGAGCGCAGCCAGGCGCGGTAGCCGAGGTGGATGCCCTCGGCGTACTCGACGACCCCGTCGACGGGCGTGCAGTCGAGCACGGGCACGTCGGCCTCCGCGGCCGGCCAGGTGGTGGGCAGCCGGCCGCCCGGCTCGGCGACCCCGAGCAGCACGTCGGCGACCGCGTTGCCGAACTCCTGCCCGCCGAACCAGCCGATCAGCAGGGCGGCGACCTGGTCGCGCCACGGCATGAGCACCGGCGCACCGGCGTTCACCAGCACGACGGTGCGCGGGTTGGCGGCGGCCACGGCGCGGACCAGGTCGTCCTGCCGGCCGGGCAGGGCCAGGGAGTCCCGGTCGTAGCCCTCGGACTCCACCACCGAGTTGGTGCCGACGACCACCAGCGCCACGTCGGCGGCCGCCGCGGCGCGGGCGGCCTCGGCGATCAGCGCGTCGGGGTCGGCGTCGGCCGGTTCGGTGCCCAGCCACAGCGACAGCGCCCGCGCGTTGAACCCGGTGCGGTCGCTCAGGTCGAGGACCAGCCGGACGTCCAGCGGGGTACCCGCGGTCAGCCGCACCTCGGCGGAGGCGGTCGGCGGGCTCAGGAACGCCGCGCCCAGGTCGGTGCCGACCGGGACGAGGGTCTCCTCGAGCAGCAGCTCGCCGTCGACGAGCAGCTGGGCCCGGCCCACGAGCGAGAAGCCCAGTCGCACCGTGGCCGACTCGGTGGGGGTCCAGCGGGTGCGCAGCTCGAAGGTGACCGCGGCCTCGATGGGGGCGTCACCGCCGAAGTAGACCAGGTCGCTCGCCCGGCGGTCCTCGCCGAACAGCTCCGTGCCGTCCGCGGCCAGGAACCGGGCGCGCAGCCCCGGGGCGCCGCTGACCGGGTTGGTCAGCTCGGCCAGCGGCAGCTCGACGACCCCGCTCTGCACGACCGCGCCGAGGGACCAGCCGACGTCCACACCCGGCAGCGCGGCCCGCAGGCCCGCCAGCGGGGAGACGGTGGACTCCGGGACGACGGTCGCGCTGCCGCCGCCCTGGGTGCGGGCGGCCGCCGCGTTGTTGCCGATGACCGCCACCGAGCGCAGCGCCGTGGCGTCCCAGGGCAGCTCCCCGCGGTTCTCCAGCAGCACGGTGCCCTCGGTGGCCGCCTCGCGGGCGAACGCGATGCCGTCCTCGACCCAGACCGGCTCGGCGGGGGAGGAGTCGCCGAGCGCCCCCACCCGCTGGGCCAGGGCGAGCAGGCGCAGCACCTTGCGGTCGACCACGGACTCGTCGATCTCACCGGCGCGCACCGCGGCGACCAGCGCGTCGCCCCACGGGCCGTCCGGGCCGGGCATGACGAGGTCCTGGGACGACGTCGCCGACGCCAGGCTGCGCACCGCCGTCCAGTCGCTGATCACGACCCCGTCGAACCCCCACTCGCTGTTCAGCGGGGTCTCCAGCAGCTCGTTCTCGGTGACCGTCGCGCCGTTGACCGAGTTGTAGGCGCTCATCACCACCCAGGCGTGCGCCTCGGTGACGGCCTTCTCGAACGCCAGCAGGTACACCTCGCGCAGGGTGCGCTCGTCGACCCGGACGTCGGCGGTGAAGCGGTCGGTCTCGAAGTCGTTGGCCACGTAGTGCTTCGGGGTCGCGCCGACGCCGTTGTCCTGCACCCCGGTCACGTAGGCGGCGGCGAGCTCACCGGTGAGCACCGGGTCCTCGCTGAAGGCCTCGAAGTGCCGGCCGCCCAGGGGGGAGCGGTGCAGGTTGATGGTGGGGCCGAGGACGACGTCGACGCCCTTGCGCCGGGCCTCGACCGCCGCGGCGGCGCCGTAGCGGCGGGCGACGTCGACGTCCCAGGCCGCGGCCAGCGCGGTCGCGGAGGGGAGGTTGAGCGAGGGGTCGCGCTCGTCCCAGACCTCGCCGCGCACACCGGAGGGGCCGTCGGAGACCAGCATGCGGCGCAACCCGATCCGCTCGATCGGCCAGGTCGTCCAGAAGTCGCGGCCGGTGAGCAGCTGCACCTTCTCCTCGAGGGTCAGCGCCGCGAGCGCGTCGGCGAGGTCCTGCTCGCGGAGGGCCTGGTCGGCGGGTGCCGGGGTGTGCGTCATGTGGTCCGTTCGGTCAGGCCGGCGCCGGGGCCGGACGGCGGGGAGTGATCTGGCCCACCGTAGCTGACCTACCGAGCGCTTGGTAGGTAGTGGCCGGACCCGCGCCCTCGATTCGGAAACGGATCTGCTTACCAATTGGTCGGTAAGTGAGCCGTTCCATGGCATGATCTCCATCACGGGGGCGTCGAGCCCGTACGTCGATCCGTCGGTGACAAGGGGTTTGTGCAGTGGTGGCTGAACGCATCGAGGGGCTTCGCCTGCCGCGGACGCAGCGCCGTCAGCAGATCCTGGCCGCGGCCGCCCAGGCCTTCGCCGAGACCGGCTTCCACGGCACGAGCCTGGCCGACGTCGCAACCCGGGTCGGGGTCTCCCAGCCCGGGCTGCTGCACCACTACCCGAACAAGCAGGCGCTGATCCTCGCCGTGCTCGAGGAGCGCGACGACGAGGACAGTCGCTACCTCGACGAGACCTTCCGCGACGGCGATCCGACGGTGGTCGAGTGGCTCATGGCGCTGTGCGAGCTCAACGCGCGCCGGCCCGAGCTGGTCCGGCTGTACACCGTGACGGCTGCCGAGAGCCTCGACCCGGCACACCCGGCGCACGAGTTCTTCCAGCACCGGTACCAGCGCATCCGGCGCATCATGGCGGAGCGGATCGCGGCCGACCAGCGGAAGGGCCGGGTCGACCGCGCGCTCGACCCGGAGCACGTGGCCACCGAGGTGATGGCGGTGATGGACGGCCTGCAGCTGCAGTGGCTCATGCGTCCGCCGGTCGACATGTGCGCCCGCTTCCGCGCATACCTGGAGCGGTGGTCGGCAGGTGGCGAGGACGCGGCGCCGGCAGGTGGGCGGAGGCTGTCGGCGGATGCCTGATCGGAGCGTGGTGGGGCAGCGAGCCGACCGGCGCTTCCCTCGTCGGCTCTACGCGACGGGCGAGGAGCCCGATCCCCGGTTCAGCCTGGCCAACGAGCGCACCTTCCTGGCCTGGATGCGCACCTCGCTCGCGCTGCTGGCCGCCGGGGTGGCGCTGGAGGCGCTCGACCTGCCCATCGCGGAGGGCGTCCGGCTGGCCAGCGCGCTGGTGTTCATCGTGCTGGGCCTGCTGGCGCCCGTGCAGGCGTGGCTCGGCTGGGTGGCGACCGAGCGGGCGATGCGGCAGTCCCGGCCCCTCCCGTCGCCCCGGCTGGGGCTGCTCACCGCCGTCGGGGTGACGGTGGCGGGGCTGCTCGTGCTGATCGGGCTCGTCCTGCGGTGAGCCCGCCGTCCGGCCGGGTGTTCGACACCGGCCTGCAGGCGGAGCGCACCGCGCTGGCCTGGCGGCGCACCGCGCTGGCCATGGCGGTCGGCGCGGTCGGCGCCGGCCGGCTGGCCGTGCCGGTGCTCGGCGTCCTCGCGCTGCTCGCCGCCGTGGTGGGGCTGGCTCAGGCGGCGCTCGTCGCCGTGGCGGCCCGCCGGCGCTACCGGGTCGTGCACGAGTCGCTCACCACCCGGGGCGACCTCACCGGGGTGCGCCAGGCGGGCGTGCCCATCGCCGCGCTCGCCTGCTCCGGCGTGCTGATCGGCGTCCTCGCGCTCGCCTTCGTCGTCGGCAGCTGACCCGTCACGACCCCTCTGGCGCCACTTACCGAGTGATCGGTAAGTTGCCTGCGTCACGTCGTCGGCGTCGGGGCCGGCGGCAGGCGAGACGACCGGGAAGAAGGCGATCGCAGTGCGGCGACCGAACGTGCTCTGGATCAGCACCCACGACATCAACCCCCACCTCGGGTGCTACCAGGGCGTGTACCCGGGTGCCGAGTACGCCGTCACCCCCCGGCTGGACCAGCTGGCCGCCGAGGGCGTCGTCTACGACAACGCCTTCGCCAGCGCGCCGGTGTGCGCGCCGTCCCGGTCGGCGATCTACACCGGCTGCCACCCGGTCTCGATCGGGACCATGCACATGCGGACGAAGGCAGTGCCCCCGCCGGAGGTGAAGCTCTTCACCGAGTACTTCCGGGCGGCCGGCTACTACACGACCAACAACTGGTTCACCGACTTCCAGGTGCAGACGCCCGGCACCGCGTTCGACGACTGCAGCGAGACGGCGCACTGGCGCAACCGGCCGACCGGCGACACCCCGTTCTTCGCCACCTTCCAGGGCATGATCACCCACGAGTCGCAGATCTACCTGGACGACGAGGCGTTCGCCGCACGGACGTCCCACGTGCGGCCCGAGCAGCGGCACGACCCCGCGGCGGCGCCGCTGCCGCCGTACCACCCCGACACCCCGGTCTTCCGGCGGGCCTGGGCGCGCTACGCCGACCTGATCACCGAGATGGACCACTGGGCGGGGGAGATCCTCGACCAGCTGGCGGAGGACGGGCTGGCCGACGACACCGTCGTCGTCTTCTGGAGCGAGCACGGGCTGGGCATGCCGCGCGGCAAGCGCTGGTCCTACGAGAGCGGGCTGCGTGAGCCGCTGATCGTGCGCTGGCCGGGCGTCCTCGCCCCCGGGCAGCGGCGCACCGAGCTGATCCAGCTGATGGACCTCGCGCCGACCATGCTGGAGGTCTGCGGCATCCCGGTGCCGGAGCACGTGCAGGCCACGCCGTTCCTCGCCCGCGACGGCGGGTTCCTGGTGCAGAACGAGTACGCCTTCGGCGGGCGGGACCGGATGGACGTGCAGGAGGACACCTGCCGGACCGTGCGCGACGCGCGGTACCGCTACATCCGCAACCTGCACCCCGACCGCTCGGGCATGCAGCACTGCGAGTACCCCGACCACCTGGCCACCTGGGCCGAGCTCCGGCGGCTGCACTCCCTGGAGGGCAACCAGCTCGCCGCCGGGCAGGTGCGCGACGTGCTCACCCCGCTGCAGCGTTCGGTGGTGGCCGCCAGCAAGCCCGCCGAGGAGCTGTACGACCTGCAGGCGGACCCGCACGAGACGACCGATCTGGCCACCGACCCGGCCCACGCCGCGGTGCTCGACCGGCTGCGGGGCGCGCTGGACCGGTGGCTGGAGGAGTACGGGGACCTGGGCCAGCTGCCCGAGGACGAGCTGCTCGAGCAGTGGCGGCCGGGCGGGCGGGCGCGCTCGACCGATGCGCCGCGGGTGGCGATCGAGGACGGGCGGCTGGTCGCGGCCTGCAGCACGCCCGGCGCATCCATCGGCTGGACCACCGACCCGGTGGGGGAGACGGTCCCCGCGGGCTTCCTCGCCGGCGCCATCGGCGCGCCGGAGCAGGACGGCCGGTACTGGCGGCTGTACAGCGGCCCGGTGGAGCTGCCGGCGGTCGAGCGCGTCTGGGTGCGCGCCTGGCGGCTCGGGCACGCGCCCAGCGACGCCGTCGCCGTCGCTGTCGCTGTCGACTGAGCGGTCCGCGCGGCACATAACGGTTCGGTGACAACGCGACTTCGCGCCGGATAACTCTTGCTCCTTACCGAACGCTCGGTAAGTTGTCTGCATCACGTGGTCCACGTCACCGCCGGGCCCGTGCCCACCTCTCGCTCCGGGGCTCGTCGCCCGACCGTCCCAGCTCAGAACTCACCGAGGAGTCTGTCCATGCGGAAGTCCACCACCCCCCGTCGTCGCCAGGCGGGAGTCGCCGCTGTCGCGCTGGCGTCGTTGCTCGCCGCCGGCTGCAGCTCGGCCGTGAACCAGGCCGAGGAGGCCACCGCCTCGGGGGGGAGCGGGGAGTGCCAGCAGGGCGGCACGCTCGTGGCCGCCGCCAGCTCGGCTCCGGAGACCACCCGCGTGCTCACCCAGTCCGCGACCAACCTGCTGTGGGCGCGCGCCGTCTTCGAGCCGCTGATCAACGTGCGGACCAGTGCCCTGGACGACCCGGAGCCGGCGCTGGCGACCGAGTGGGACATCGCCGACGACGGCCTGTCCGCAGTCCTGCAGCTGCGTGAGGGCGTCACCTTCCACAGCGGCCGTGCGTTCACCGCCGACGACGTCGTCTTCACCCTCCAGAAGGCGCAGGAGCCGGCGACCGTCTCCGACGTCAAGTCCGTCCTGGCCAACTGGACGGTGGAGGCCACCGGCGAGCACGAGGTGACCATCACCTCGACCACCCCGCTGACCGACACGCTGGCCAGCACCCTGGCCCTGACGCCCATCGTCGACTCCGAGACCTACGAGGGCCTCGCCGACGGCTCCTCGATCGTCGGGACGGGCCCCTACCAGGTCGACAGCTACACGCCCGGTGCCGGCATGACGCTGACGCCCTTCGCCGACTACTGGGCCGAGGACGGCCCCTACCTGGACCAGATCGAGATCACCGTCATCCCCGACTCGACCGCCCAGGTCTCGGCGGCGCGCTCCGGCCGCACGCAGATCTCCTACGGGCTCACCGTGCAGGACGCCCTCTCGATCACCGAGGGCAGCGACCAGTTCGAGCTCTTCGACACGGTCTTCGGCACGTACCCGATCGTCCTGGACGGCGTCGAGGACCAGACGGTGCGCCAGGCCATCGGGTACGCGATCGACCGGGACCGGATCAACGAGCAGGTCTTCGGCGGCCTGGGCACGACCGAGGGCCTGTACTGGGCGCCGGGGACGGCGACCTACCCCGAGGACCTGGCCAACGCCTACGAGTACGACCCCGACCAGGCGCGGCAGCTGATCGAGGAGGCGGGCGCCGCCGGGATGGAGGTGCCGATCACCATCATCAACCTCCCGGCCATCGCCGCGGAGTACGAGATCATCGCCAACAACCTCACCGAGGTCGGTCTCCGGCCGACGCTGGACGCCCTGGCGCCGCCGGACTACCAGCAGCGGCTGGCCAGCGGCGCGGGCGGCACCTTCCTGTCGCTGCGTGGCATCAACGGCTCGCCGGCCTTCCTGCTGCAGACCAACGCCGACCTCCGGCTCGAAGGTGCCCACCGCCAGTTCAACACCCCCGAGTACGAGGAGCTGGCGCAGGCGGTCATCCAGGCCACCAGCGAGGACGAGAGCGTCGCGGCGGTCGCGGAGCTGACCGAGTACATGAACGACCAGGCGTTCCTGCACCCGATGGTGTCGGCGCCGGGTGTCTCCGTGCAGTCCGCCGACGTGCAGGGCGTGGAGGTCCCGATCGGTGGCTGGCTCCCGACGCGGACCTGCTTCACCGAGTGAGCCATCCGCCTGGCCGGGTGCGCGGTGCCGGTGACCGCCGGCGCCGCGCACCCGGCCAGGGCCTGCCGCGCCGCGGCCCGGACGTCGTCCCTTCCCGATGAGGAGTGCACTCGTGAGCAAGCCCGCAACCGCCACCCGGCCGGGTGGCGGACGGATCCGGCCGGCCCCGAGGGGCCGTGGGCACGTGCCGGCGGTCGTCCGCCCGTCCCACGACCCGGGTCGGGTCGGCTGACATGGGCCGTTACCTGATCCGGCGGATCCCGTCGGTCGCGCTGGTGCTGGTCGCCACCAGCGTGATCGCGTTCCTGCTGCCCCGGCTGGTGCCCGGCGACCCGGCGGCGGTCGTGGCCGGCCCGGACGCGTCGGCGGAGACGATCGCGGCGATCCGGACGGAGCTGGGCCTGGACCGTCCCCTGGTCGCCCAGTACTTCGACTGGATCGGCGGGGTGCTCACCGGCGACCTCGGCCAGTCCCTGCGGTTCAACCGCCCGGTCGCCGAGCTGATCGGGGACCGGCTGGTCAGCACGCTGGAACTCGCGCTGCTGTCGGGCCTGTTCCTGATCGTGTTCGGCATCGGGCTCGGGGTGCTGGCCGGTTCGGCCCGTGCCCGGTGGGCCCGGGTGCTGGTCGAGGGCACCAACACCGGTCTGCTCGCGGCGCCGCCGTTCCTGGTCGGCCTGCTGTTCATCCTGCTGTTCGGGGTGGCGTTCCGGGTGCTGCCCACCAGCGGTGAGGTGTCGGTGCTGGAGAACCCGGAGATCGGCATCCAGTACCTCGTGCTGCCGGCCCTGGCCCTGGCGCTGCCGATGTCGGCGGGCGTCGCCCGGCTGGTGCAGACCCGGATGCTGGCGATCCGCCAGGAGGAGTTCATCGACCTGGCGGTGAGCAAGGGCGTGCCGCCGCGGCGGATCAGCCTGCGCCACGTGCTGCGCAACAGCCTGGGCCCCGCGGTGGTGGCGATCGGGATCCGCTTCGGTGACCTGCTCGCCGGCGCCGTGGTGATCGAGGCGATCTTCGCCCGCAACGGCCTGGGTCAGCTGGCGGTCTCCGGGGCGCAGAGCGCCGACTACACCGTCGTCCAGGTGCTCATCGTCTTCGCCGTCTTCATCGCCGTCGCCGGCCAGCTGCTCACCGAGATCGTGCTGGCCGCGCTCGACCCCCGAGTCCGATTGGGCTGATCGACATGACCAAGGCAATCGACACGTCGGGCAACGGCCCGGGGGACCTCCCCGGCGACCCCGCCTCGGGGCCCGTCCCCACCGCACCCGCCGGGCGCCGGCGGCGCCGCACCGGTGGTGGCGCGTGGTCGCGGTACGCCAGCGCGCTGCGCACGCCGAAGGGGATGGCCGCCGCCGTCCTGCTCCTGCTGCTGGTGGGGGTCGCGGTGCTGGCGCCGGTCATCTTCCCCGGGGGGTACGACCAGCAGGCCCGGGGCGCGCTGGCCGGTCCGTCCGGCGCCCACTGGCTGGGCACCGACGAGTTCGGCCGGGACATCCTGACCCGCACGGTCTACGGCCTGCGGACCGACCTCTCGCTGATCCTCACCGCGGTCCCGGTCAGCATGGTCATCGGCACCGCCCTCGGCCTGTCCGGCTACCTGTCCAAGACGCTGGGGTCGGTGACCCAGCGGATCCTGGACATCATCCTCGGCTTCCCCGGGCTGATCCTCGGGATCATGATCGTGCTGGTCATCGGCACCGGGTGGCTGGCGCTCTTCCTGGCCATCGTCGTCGCCGGGCTGCCCGGCTTCGGCCGGATGGCCCGCGCCGGCCTGCTCAGCGAGGAGCAGCGGGAGTACGTGATGGCCGCGCGGGTGCTCGGCGTGAAGCGCTCCACCGTGATGACGCGGCACATCCTGCCCAACGTGGTCGATCCGCTGCTGGTGCAGGCGTCGGTCTTCATGGTGGTCGCGATCTTCATCGAGGCCGGTCTGTCCATCGTGGGCCTGGGCATCAACCCGCCCAACCCGTCCCTCGGCGCGATGCTCAACGTCGGCGCCCGGTACGTGCAGACGCTGCCGAGCTACGTCATCGGCCCCGGCGTCATGCTGCTGCTGCTGGCGCTGGCCTTCACCCTCCTGTCCGACGCTCTCAACCAGGTGGCGAACCGGCGATGACCACGTCCTCGAAGCACTCGGGCGCCACCGCGGTGGGTCAGCCCGCCGCGGTGCCCGCCGACACCGACGTCCTGCTCGACGTGCGCGGCCTGCGCACCGAGTTCCGCACCGCCGAGGGGGTGGTCCGGGCGGTCAACGACGTGAGCTTCACGGTGCGTCCCGGGCAGGTCCTCGGCATCGTGGGCGAGTCCGGCTCCGGGAAGTCGGTCACCGCGCGGTCGATCCTGCGGATGGTCCGCGCCCCCGGTGAGATCACCGCCGGGGAGGTCCGCTACCGCGGCACCGACCTGCTCGGCCTGGACGACAAGCGGATGCGGGAGCTGCGCGGCGAGGAGATCGCCATGGTCTTCCAGGACCCGCAGTCCGCCCTGAACCCGGTGATGACGGTCGGTGACCAGATCGCCGAGGCGCTCGTCGTGCACGGCGCGGACAAGAAGGTGGCGCGCGAGCGGGCCCGGGAGCTGCTCGGTCAGGTCGGCATCCCCGACGTCGACCGGCGGCTGGACGAGTACCCGCACCAGTTCTCCGGCGGCATGCGCCAGCGCGTGGTCATCGCCGTCGCGCTGGCCAGCAAGCCCTCGTTGCTCATCGCCGACGAGCCGACCACCGCGCTGGACGTCACCATCCAGGCGCAGATCCTGCGCCTGCTCGGTCAGCTGCGCGACGAGCTCGGCATCGCCGTCATCATGATCACCCACGACATGGGCGTGGTCGCCGAGATGTGCGACGACGTCGTGGTCATGTACGGCGGCCGGGTGATGGAGCGCGGGCCGGTGGAGACGATCTTCCGTCGTCCGCAGCTGCCCTACACCGCCGACCTGCTCGCCGCGATGCCCCGCATCGACGAGCAGTCCGCCGGCCGCCGGCTGCCGGCGATCCCCGGCGCGCCGCCGGACCCGGCGCACCTGCCGCCGGGGTGCCCCTTCCAGCCGCGCTGCCGGCTGGCCGAGGACGTCTGCGCCGAGCGGGTCCCCGAGCTGCTGCCCCGGGAGGGGGAGCACCACCTGGCTGCCTGCCACGTCACCCAGCGCGGGGTGGAGATCCCGCCGCTGCGGGCCGACGAGACGACCGGCTCGGCCAGGAGCAGCGAGTCGCGGCCGCTGCTGCAGATCGAGGACCTCGAGGTCGACGTCGCCGGCGACAAGCGGAGCCTGTTCCGCAAGCACGAGCCGGTCTACGCGGTGGCCGGGGTGAGCCTCACCGTCTCCAGCGGGGAGACCCTCGGCCTGGTCGGGGAGTCCGGCTGCGGGAAGTCCACGCTGGCCCGCACGATCGTCGGGATCAACCCCGCCGCGTCCGGGTCGATCACGGTCGGCGACCACGTCGTCGGGTCGAAGGAGGCCGCCGGGTCCCAGGCGCTGCGGGAGACGGTGCAGTACGTCTTCCAGGACCCCTACGCCTCGCTCAACCCCCGGCGCACCATCCGCCAGTCGCTGGAGGAGGCGCTCGCGGTGCGCGGCGTGCCCGCCGCCGAACGGGACGCCGAGGCCCGCAGCCTGGTCGAGCGGGTCGGGCTGCACGCGCGGCACCTGGACCGCTACCCGCACGCGTTCTCCGGCGGGCAGCGCCAGCGCGTCGGCATCGCCCGGGCGCTGGCGGCGCGGCCGAAGCTGCTCATCCTCGACGAGCCGGTGTCGGCGCTGGACGTCTCCATCCAGGCGCAGATCATCAACCTGCTGGAGTCGCTGCGCGACGAGTTCGACCTGGGCTACCTGTTCATCGCCCACGACCTGTCGGTGGTGCGCCACCTGTCGGACCGGGTGGTGGTCATGTACCTGGGCACGTTCGTGGAGATGGGCGACGCCGAGGCGGTCTACGGCAACCCGCAGCACCCCTACACCGCGGCGCTGCTGGCGTCCTCGCCCGTGCCGGACACCGCGGAGCGGGACCGGGAGCGGATCGTGCTGGGCGGTGACCTGCCCAGCCCGAAGAACCCGCCGTCGGGCTGCCGTTTCCGCACCCGCTGCCCGATCGGGCCGCTGCACCACCCGGACCGGACGATCTGCATCGAGCAGGCCCCGGCGCTGGAACCGACCGCGACCGGCCAGCTGGCCGCGTGCCACTTCCCGGGGGAGCTGGCCCGCGCGGGGTCGGGGTCGTGAGCGGCTCCTGCTGCGCGCCGACCCGGGGGGCGGACTCCGCGCCCCCCGGGCGGCGGGCACCCGGACCGGCTCCGCAGCCGGCGCCGGCCGGGGCGGTGGTGGGCCTGGACGCGATGGTGCCGCTGCCCGGGGGCACCTTCCGGATGGGGACCGCGGACACCGACGGCTTCCCCTCCGACGGGGAGGGGCCGGTCCGCGACGTCGAGCTGTCGCCGTTCCTCATCGACCGGTTCGCCGTCCGCAACGACGAGTTCGCCGCCTTCGTGGCGGCCACCGGGTACGTCACCGAGGCGGAACGCTTCACCTGGTCCTACGTGTTCGCGGGCTTCCTGCCGGGTGAGCTGCGCCGGGTCTCGCCCCGGCCGGACGTCACCCCGTGGTGGGCGGCGGTCACTGGCGCCGACTGGCGCCGGCCCGAGGGGCCGGGCAGCTCGATCGCGGACCGGGGCGACCACCCGGTCGTCCACGTCTCCTGGGACGACGCGGCCGCCTACGCCACCTGGGCGGGCAAGCGCCTGCCCACCGAGGCGGAGTGGGAGTACGCCGCCCGCGGCGGGCTCGACCAGCGGCGCTACCCCTGGGGCGACGAGCTCACCCCGGGCGGGGAGCACCGGGCCAACATCTGGCAGGGCCGCTTCCCGGTGAAGAACACCCGCGAGGACGGGTTCGCCGGGACGGCGCCGGTCGACGCCTTCCCGCCCAACGACGTCGGGCTGCACCAGATGGCCGGCAACGTCTGGGAGTGGTGCGCCGACTGGTGGGGGACCGACCACCCGACCGCCCTGGTCCGCGACCCGGCCGGACCCGCGACCGGTCCCGGCAAGGTCATGCGCGGCGGCTCGTACCTGTGCCACGACAGCTACTGCAACCGCTACCGGGTGGCCGCCCGCACCCGCAACGAACTCGGCAGCGCCGGTGGGAACACCGGCTTCCGCTGCGCCCGCGACGCCGACTGAGCCCCTCGTGACCGCGGGTCCGGCGGTGTGACCTCCCGCCGCCGGACCCGCCTCATCCGCTCCCCAGCACTGGAGACCCGCCATGCGCATCATCTACATCGACGTCGACACGCTCCGCGCCGACCACACCACCCCCTACGGCTACGCCCGGCCCACCACGCCCAACCTGCAGGCGCTGGCCGACCGGGGGGTGACCTTCGACCGGTACTACTGCTCGGACTCCCCGTGCCTGCCCTCGCGCACCGCGCTGACCAGCGGGTCCTTCGGGATCAGCAACGGCGTGATCGGGCACTTCGGCGAGGCCGCCCGGTACCGGCTGGACTCCGGCCACCAGCCGCACCCCCAGCGGCCGCTGCTGGGCCAGCAGCTGGGCGCCCACGGCTGGTACACCGCCGCGGTCTCGATGTTCGCCGAGCGCCACCGCGCCTACCACTTCCTGGGCAACTTCCGGGAGTCCATCCGGGCGACCAACGAGATCAACGACGAGGACGGCAGCGCCATCAACCGGGTCGGGCTGGACTGGATCCGCCGGCACGCCGACGAGGACGACTGGTACCTGCACCTGACCTACTGGGAGCCGCACACCCCGTACCTGACCGAGCCGGGCTGGACGGAGAAGGCCGCGGCCTCCGGGCCGCCGCCGGCCTGGCCGGACCAGGAGGCGATCGACGGGCACCAGGAGGTCTACGGGCCGCGCAGCGCCGTCGACCTGCACTACAGCGTCGTGCCGCGGACGTCGCCGACACCGCACAACGCGCCGGACCAGATCCGCACCCGGGCGGACTTCGAGCACCTGATCAACGGCTTCGACGGCACGATCATGTACTGGGACCAGCTGTTCGGTGAGCTGCTGGCCACCCTCGACGAGCTCGGCATCGCCGACGAGACGGCGATCATCGTCAGCGCCGACCACGGTGAGTCCTTCGGCGAGAACGGCTCCTACGGCGAGCACGGGCACGCCAACGAGGCGGTGCTGCGGCTGCCGCTGGTCGTCTACTGGCCCGGCGTCACCGACGACCTGCCCGAGTCGGCCCGGCACTGCGACAGCCTGCTCTACAACATCGACCTGGCGCCGACGCTGTGCGACCTGCTGGACCTGCCGACCCCGACGGGCTGGCAGGGCGCGTCCTTCGCCGACGCCGTGCGCGGGGAGGAGATCGGCTCCCGGGAGTACCTGGTGCTGAGCCAGGGCGCGCACACCTACCAGCGGGCGGTGCGCACCCGGGACCACATGTACATCCGGACCTACCACCCCGGGGTCATGAAGGTCGACTGGGAGCAGCTCTACGACGTGACCGCCGACCCGCACCTGACCCGCAACCTGGTCGAGGAGCAGCCCGAGCTCGCCGGCACCATGCGCACCCACCTGGCCGAGTGGTGGCACACCTACGCCGGCCGCCCCGGCGCGCTGCCGGACCCGATGCAGACCACGTTGCAGGTCGGGCCGACCTACTACAACGACCCGGTCATGTACGCCGAGCACCTCCGCGCGACCGGCCGTGCGCACCTGGCCGACGACCTCGAGCGCCAGCTGTCCACCGCCATCGGCGCCACCCCGGTCTCCTGGCACGCCTCCGAGCAGTCCTGGACGCCGGAGCGCCGCACCCGGATGGCCGCGCTGTTCGCCCAGCGCGACGACGAGCTCGACTGAGCGATCCCGTGACCCCGGCCCCGAACGCAGGGAGAAGCACCCCCATGCACCACCCGGACCAGACCCGCCCCGACCTGTCCGCCCTCATCGCCCGGCTGGACCTCAAGGCCAAGGTGCGGCTGCTGACCGGGAGCACGATGTACGGCCTGCACGCCGAGGCGGACATCGGCCTGGCGGAGGTCCACCTGTCCGACGGGCCGACCGGCGTGCGGGGGCTCACGTTCACCAGCGGCCCACCGGTGGCGCTCCTCCCGAACGCCACGCTGCTGGCCTCGGCGTGGAGCGACGAGGTGCTGCACGAGACCGGGCGCCTGCTCGCCGAGGAGGCCCGGGCGCAGGACGTCCACGTCGTCCTCGGCCCGACGATCAACCTGCACCGCAGCCTGCTCGGCGGCCGGGTGTTCGAGGCCTTCTCCGAGGACCCGTACCTCTCCGGCCGGCTGGCCACCGCCTACGTGCGGGGCCTGCAGGAGCGCGGTGTCGGCGCCTGCCTGAAGCACGTGGTCGCCAACGAGTCCGAGACCGACCGGCACTCGGTGGACAGCGTGGTCGACGACGCCACCCTGCGCGAGGTGTACCTGCTGCCGTTCGAGATGGCCGTGGCCGACGCGCACCCGTGGTCGGTGATGGCCGCGTACAACCGGGTGAACGGGGTGTCCGCGACCGAGCACGACGGGCTGCTGAACGGCGTCGTGAAGGGCGAGTGGGGCTACGACGGGCTGGTCGTCTCCGACTGGTTCGCCACCCGCAGCACCGCGGCGTCGGCCAACGGCGGGCTGGACCTGGTCATGCCCGGCCCCGTGGGGCCGTGGGGCGACGCGCTGGTCGCGGCGGTCTCCGCCGGTGAGGTGGAGGAGCGGGTCGTCGACGACCACCTGCACCGGGTGCTTCTCCTCGCCGAGCGGGTGGGCGCCCTGGGCGCGCCGCGCCAGGTGACCGCCGGCCTGCCGCGCCCGGACGGCGACCTGCGCCGGGAGCAGCTGACCCGGCTCGCGGCCCAGGGCATGACCCTGGTCCGCAACGAGCGGGCCACCCTGCCCCTGGAGCGCGGGACGACGGTGGCGCTCATCGGGCGGCACGCGGTCGACACCGTCTGCATGGGCGGCGGTTCGGCCCAGGTGACGCCACCGCACCAGGTCAGCGTCGCCGACGGGCTGACCGCGCTGCTCGGGTCGGCGGTCCGGGTCGTGGACGGCGTCGAGGTGCGCACCCGGGCGGTCGCCGCCCGGGCCGGCAGCGTGCGGGACCCGGAGACCGGCGACGGTGGCGTCCACGTGGTGCTGCTGGGCGCCGACGGCGCGGTGATCGAGGAGCGGCACGAGCGGGCCGCGACGAGCATGATCGGCGTCGACGACGACCTGCCCGCGCCGGTGGCCGAGGCCCGCTTCCGGGCCGTCGTCCCGCACGGCGGGCCGCTGCAGCTGGGCGCCCTCGGGGTGGGCAGCTGGCGGTTCACCGTGGCCGGCGCCGAGGTCGGCCGCATCGAGCTCCGGCTCAGCACCGACGACGCCGGCGAGGCGATCCTCCGGCCGCCGTCGGGCACCGTCCTGGCCGAGGTGCCCGACGGTGCGCTCGTCGAGGCCGTCGTGGACCTGCGCGCGGCCAGCGGCCTGGGCCGTCCGGGCCGGATGGCGGGCGCCGGGCTGTTCGGCCTGGTGGCCGGCCCGGCTCCGCGGGACCCGGCGGTCGTGCTCGCCGAGGCGGCCGCGGCCGCCCGGGACGCCGACGTCGCCGTGGTCGTCGTCGGGCTGACCGAGGAGCAGGAGACCGAGTCGGTCGACAAGTCGACCCTCGCCCTGCCCGGTGACCAGGACACGATGGTGCGCACGGTCGCCGCGGCAGCGCGGCGCACCATCGTCGTGGTCAACGCCGCGACCCCGGTGCTGATGCCGTGGGTGGACGAGGTGGACGCCGTGCTCGTCGCCGGCCTGCCCGGGCAGGAGGCCGGTCACGCGGTCGCCGCCGTGCTGCTGGGCGACCGGGAGCCCGCCGGGCGGCTGGTCACCACCTGGCCGGTGGCCGACGGCGCGGCCCCCGCCTGGTCGGTCACGCCGGTCGACGGACGGCTGGTCTACGCCGAGGGTGCCTTCCTCGGTCACCGCGGGCACGCGGCCGGTCGGGCCCCCGCCCCGGCGTTCTGGTTCGGGCACGGCCTGGGTTACGGCACCTGGGACTACACCGACGCCCGCCTGGTCGCCGGGGCCGAACGCCCCGGCGCGGCGGTCACGGTGACCAACACCGGTCTGCGGCGCAGCCGCGAGGTGGTGCAGGTCTACCTGCGGCCGGCCGACCCGGGGCAGCCGGTGCGGCTGGCCGGGTGGCAGGCGGTGACCCTGGCGCCGGGGGAGAGCCGGGACGTCGAGGTGCCGACCGACCTGCGCATGTGGCGGCGCTGGGACGTCGCGACGGCCACCTGGGCCCTGCTCCCGGCGGCCGGCGAGCTGCTGCTCGCCCGCGGGCTCGGCGACGTGCGCGCCGCCCTCCCGCTCTCCGACGACTGACCGACCCACCCCAGGAGCCCACCGTGCGCGCCATCGTCCTGATGTTCGACAGCCTCAACCGGCACATGCTCCCGCCCTACGGCGACACCTTCGTCGACGCACCGAACTTCGCCCGGCTGGCGGAGCGGACGGTGACCTTCGACGACTTCTACGCCGGGTCGATGCCCTGCATGCCGGCCCGCCGGGAGATGCACACCGGCCGGTACAACTTCCTGCACCGCAGCTGGGGTCCGCTGGAGCCTTTCGACGACTCGATGCCGGAACTGCTGAAGCAGGCCGGCGTGCACACCCACCTGGCCACCGACCACCAGCACTACTTCGAGGACGGCGGCGGGAACTACCACACCCGCTACTCCACCTGGGAGTTCTTCCGTGGCCAGGAGGGCGACCCGTGGAAGGGCGTCGTCCCCCGCCCGGACGACCCGGCGGAGGACCCGTCGGTGCACCCGGTCTTCCGGGCGATGCACCGGCAGGACGCGATCAACCGCAGCTACATGCCGACCGAGGCCGACCACAACCAGACCCGCACGGTCGACGCCGGGATCCACTTCCTGGAGACCAACGTCGACGCCGACCGCTGGCTGCTGCAGCTGGAGCTGTTCGACCCGCACGAGCCGTTCTTCACGCACGAGGACCACAAGAAGCGCTACGCGCACGACTACGACGGCCCGCAGTTCGACTGGCCCGGCTACCAGAAGGTGACCGAGCCCGCCGACCAGGTGGCGCACGCGCGCTACGAGTACGCGGCGCTGGTCTCGATGTGCGACGCGTCGCTCGGCCGGCTGCTGGACTTCATGGACGGCCACGACATGTGGGCCGACACCATGCTGATCGTCAACACCGACCACGGCTTCCTGCTCGGTGAGCGGGGCTGGTGGGCCAAGTCGGCGATGCCCTGGTTCAACGAGCTGGTGCGGCTGCCGTTCTTCCTGTGGGACCCGCGCACCGGCGAGCGGGGCACCCGCTGCGGCGCGCTGGCCCAGACGATCGACATCGCGCCGACGCTGCTGCGCTTCTTCGGCCAGGAGCCGCCCGCGGACGTGCAGGGGCACGACCTCGCCGACCTGCTGGCGCAGCGTTCGTCGCGGGAAGGCGCGCTCTTCGGCGCCCACGGCGGGCACGTCAACGTCACCGACGGCCGCCACGTCTACATGCGGGCGCCGGTCGAGGCGGCCAACACCCCGCTGGACGAGCACACGCTGATGCCCACCCACATGCGCAGCCGGTTCGGGGTGGGGGAGCTCGCGGCCTGGGAGCCGGCCGAGCCGTTCGCGTTCACCAAGGGCCTGCGGACCATGCGGGTACCGGCCGGTGCGGCCCGGAGCAACCCGTGGCTGCACGGCACGCTGCTGTTCGACCTGGCGGCCGACCCCGGCCAGCAGCACCCCCTCCAGGACGACGACGTCGAGCTACGGATGCTGCGGCTGCTGGCCCGGCTGATGCACGAGAACGACGCGCCGGCCAGCCAGTTCCAGCGGCTGGGCATCCCGTTCGAGGGCGAGGCCGGGCCCGAGCACCTGCTGGTGCGTGCCCAGGCCGACCGGGCCGCGGCGGTCGCCGAGCCGCTGCCGCCGCTGGCCGAGCTGCCGGCGGTCGACCTGCTCACCGAGCCGTTGCTCCGGCTGCTCCAGGACCACCGGGCACGGGCGGTGGTGGAACGGCACGCCCCGCAGCTGACCCAGACGGAGCAGCTGTCCCTCCCGCCCACCATGGGGCTGCTGGCGCTGGCCCGGGCCGCGATCCTGCCGGCGGCGACGCTGCGGGCGCTGGCCCAGGACCTGGCGGGGGACCTTGCGGGGGACCTGGCGGGGGAGGCCGCCGGCCGCTGACCATCGGCGGTGTCGCGGACCTCGGGGGCGGGGCCGGCCGTGCCCGGCGCCGGGGTCCCGGTTGCGGTCCTGTGGCGCTGGTCTTGCACTTCCGTGTCAGGTCGGGTGCGGGTCCGCTCCGGCCCGGCAGTGTGGGCATCCCCGGGGTGATCCGTCGCGGTGGGGCACGCGACGGGGGTCGCATCCCGCCGACGTCGAGGAGCCTGCCGTGCCCGA
Source organism: Modestobacter roseus (assembly GCF_007994135.1). Lineage (NCBI taxonomy): Bacteria > Bacillati > Actinomycetota > Actinomycetes > Geodermatophilales > Geodermatophilaceae > Modestobacter > Modestobacter roseus. Next base: position 1,860,309 of record NZ_VLKF01000001.1, on the reverse strand, counting down.
GTCCCACCACCGTCCCGTGGACGGCACCGACGCAGAGCTGCGCGCCCTGAGCCGGGTCACCAGGGGCGCGCTCAGCGAGCTGGCCGAGGTGCGGCGGCGCCAGGCCGAGCTCCTGGACATGGAGGCCGCGCTGGTGGTGGCCATCGCCGCCCGGAGCCGCCGCATCGACTGCCTGCTGGACGAGCGGCTCCGGTCGCTGCCCGGCCCCGGCGGAGCCGCCCCGCTCTCCGACGGACTGCTCCCGAGGAGTGACGGCGGGCCGCGGTCAGTCCTCCGGGTCGGCGGGCGCGGTCTCGCTGGGCCCGGTCTGGCTGGGTGCGGTCTGGCTGGGCCCGGTCTGGCTGGGTGCGGTCTGGCTGGGCGCGGTCCCGCTGGGCGCGGTCCCGCTGGGCGTCCGCTCGGCCGGTGCGACGGACAGGTAGTCGCCCCGGCCGACCGGCCCGGTCGACAGGCCGGTGTCGGTGGGCAACTCGACCGGCATCCCCTCCACGGTGAACCGGACCCGGGTGACGGTGGGCAGGCCGGTGAGCGTCCAGACGACCTGCGCCACGGCGAGCAGCTGGTTCCCTCCGGTGATCGAGGTGAACCCCCGGGTGACCGCCACCGTGGTCGTGCCGTCGGGCAGCACCACCTCCACGCCCACCACCTCCGGCGCCAGCGCCGTGCGCACGCCGTCGGCCGCCTCGGCACGGGTCGGCCCGTCCACCACCTGATCCAGCGCGGCGGCCACGGTGGGGGCGTCCATGCGTCGCTCCACCTCCGTGAGCCGGGCGCCGCGGACCAGGTAGACGGTGAGACGCTGGCCGGTGGCGGGCCCGCCGGCGCCCGGTTGCGTGACCAGGGGCACCCCGGTCCGCAGCGGTTCGGCGGTGTCCTGGGCGGACACGCCGCACCCGGTCAGCAAGGCCGCCGCGAGCGCCACCCCGAGCACCCGCAGGCGCATGGGGGCGCTCACGACACCGGCCCGGCGGGCAGCTCGACGACGAACCGGGCGCCGCCCGAAGGGCTCTCGCCGACGGTCACGGTGCCGCGCATGGCCTGCACGTGCCGGGCCACCAGGGCGAGCCCGAGCCCGGCGCCGTCGGTGTGGGTGCGGATGCTGCCGGTGCCGCGGGCGAACCGGTCGAAGACGCGCAGCCGCTCCCCGGCCGGCACCCCCGGGCCGTCGTCGTCCACCAGGACGCAGACGGTGGTGGCACCGCGGGCGACCGTGACGCCGGTCAGGCCGCCGCCGTGCGTGTCGGCGTTGTCCATGAGGTTGCCCAGCACCCGTTCCAGCCGGCGCTTGTCGGCGTGGATGACGACGTCCGCGGCCTCCGCGTCGACGTGGAGCCAGGCGGTGTCCCGGCCGGCCAGGCGCCGCCGGGCCAGCGCCTCCGTCACGAGAGCGGCCAGCCGGACCTCCTCCACCACGAGGTCGGCGTTGCCCGCGTCGGCGCGGGAGATCTCCAGCAGGTCGGCGATCAGCCGCTCGAAGTGGACCATCTCCGCGCGCAGGAGGTCCAGCCCCTCCCGCCCGTCGGGCGGCAGCCCGTCCGCGGTGAGCTCCACCAGGTCGAGTGCGCCGAGCATCGCGGTCAGCGGCGTCCGCAGCTCGTGGCTGACGTCGGCGGCGAACCGTGCGTCGGTGCGCACCCGGTCCTCCAGCTGGGCGGCGGTCCGGTTGAAGGAGGAGGCGATCGGGCGCAGGGCGGGGTCGTCCTGCGGGTCGATGCGGGTGGACAGGTCCCCGGCGGCGATCGACCCGGCTGCGGCGGCCAGGCGGTCCAGCGGGCGCAGCGCCGGTCCGGTGACCCACCAGCCGACCACGAGCAGGAGGGGGACCAGTCCGACGACCGACAGTGCCAGCCCCGCGGCGAGCACGCGGTAGGTGCTGTCCAGCTCGTCGAGCGGGAAGACCTCGAAGTACGCCTCGTCCAGCCCGGCCAGCGGGACGCCGACGGCCATCATCGTCTCGCCCTGCACGTCGATCCGCTGGCGGGCCGGGACGCCGTCGAGCACCGGCCCGGTCAGGCTGGCCGGTACCGCCTCCCGGCCGACCAGCAGGGAGGTCGTCACCCACTGGCCGTTGTCGACGTAGAGCGACACCGAGCCCGTCTCGCGGGGGAGCTGGGCGAGGACCTGCGGCACGGCGAGGCCCTGGGTGCCCAGGGCGCGCTGCACCTGCGAGGCGTTCTCAGCCGCCTGCACGAGCGTCGTCCGCTCGCGTTGCACCAGCAGGTAGTGGGAGACCGCGTACCAGACCGCGACCGCGAGCAGGGTGCACAGCACGGTGGTGACGACGGTGAAGGCGAGCGTGGCCCGGCCCCGGAGGGTGCGGACGGGGCTGGGTGACCGCCCGACGGCCGTCGTCACGCCGGGATGCGGTAGCCCATGCCGCGGACGGTGGTGACCACGGTGGGCTGCGCCGGGTCCGCCTCCACCTTCTTGCGCAGCCGCCGCACGTGCACGTCGACCAGCCGGGAGTCGCCGAAGTAGTCGTAGCCCCAGACCCGTTCCAGCAGCTCCTCGCGGCTGAGCACCCGGCCGGGCTCCTCGGCCAGCTCGCACAGCAGCTTGAACTCGGTGCGGGTCAGGCTGACCGGCTCGCCGTCGCGGGTGACCGTCCCCTCGGAGGGTGCGATCTCCAGGCCGCCGACGGAGATCCGCACCCGGGGCTCCGGGGCGCGGGTGCGCCGGGCCAGCGCGCGGATGCGCGCGGAGAGCTCCTTGGCCACGAACGGCTTGGAGACGTAGTCGTCGGCGCCCGCCTCCAGGCCGGCGACGACGTCGTGGCTGTCCGACCGTGCGGTCACCATGATGATCGGGACGTTGGAGGTGCGGCGGATCTCCCGGCACACCTCGAACCCGTCCTTGCCGGGGAGCATGAGGTCGAGCAGGACGACGTCGAAGTCGCGCTCGCCCAGCTGCCCCAACCCGGCCTCGCCGCTGCCCGCCTCGGTCACCTCGAGGCCCTCGCGCTGCAGCGTCATCTGCATGATCCGCCGGATGCGCGGGTCGTCTTCGATGATCAGGACGGATCGCGACACGACGAGGAGTGTGCCCGGCCCGCCGTTCCCCAACCGTCGCCCGGCACCTCGGGGTCGACGCCCCTGCACGGCACCAGCGTCGACACGGGCCTCCTCGACCGTGAGGAGGGGGCGGGGTCAGCCGGTGCCCGGCAGCGGTCGTACGTCGTCCGCCAGGACGTAGGGCTCGCGCATCCACGCCTGGAACAGGGCGTCGTCCAGGTCGGTGCGGAGCTCGTCCTCGGCGTCGGGCACGGTGAAGCTCTCCCGGACCAGGCCGGTGACCAGGACGACGGTTCCCGGCGCGAGCCGGTCACCGGCGGTCGCGCCGACCACGAGCAGCGGCTCGACGACGGAGGGCCGGGTGGACGTGATGGTGACGACCCGGGACGTGATCACCTCGGCGACGACGGCGGACAGGCGGGCCTGCTGCCCGACGTGCAGGGGCAGGTCCGCGCGGAAGCGCGCGTCGTAGGCGCCCTCGACGGAGGTGCCGTCGAAGGCGTCGGCCGCGGTGAGGTCCTCCACGGCGGAGCCGGCCGGGATGCCGGCGGCGTCCGCGCAGGCGGTGAGACCGAGCGCCGGGACCGCCGCGAGCGCAGCGGCGGCGGCGCGGAGCCAGGTCGTGCGCATGGGGGTCCTCCCTCCGCCCCGGACGAGCTGGCGAGTGGTGTCCGTCGACCCCGCGGTGCCCGGCCGGACGGGCCTCATCCGCGCCGGGAGGCGTTCGTCACGGAGCTGACACGGGACGGTCTCGCGCCCCCCGACGGGGATGACGGGGACGTGACGGTGCCGCGGGGACGGGAGTGCCCGGCGCGGCGACCCGACGTACCCGGGCACGTCCCCGGTCCGGTCGCTCGCCCCCGGCACTGGCCGAGGGCCTGGCGTCCGGCCTGGTCGTGCTGGTCGACCGGTACGTGGCGATGACCCGGGCGACCCAGCGGCTCGTCGTCCTCACCGGCGCGTGACCGGTACCCCACGGCCCGCTGGTGTGGCACGGTCTCGGAGGTGACGGGCCGATCGCCGGATGCGCAGCGCCTGGCCGACCTCGCCCGGCTGCGCCGGGTCCGCGACCGCATCGACCGCGAGTACGCCCAGCCGCTGGACGTCGAGGCGCTCGCCCGGGGTGCGCACATGTCCGCCGGGCACCTGAGCCGGGCGTTCCGCGCGGCCTACGGGGAGCCGCCCTACGCCTACCTGATGACCCGGCGGATCGAGCGGGCGATGACGCTGCTGCGCCGAGGCGACCTGAGCGTCACCGAGGTGTGCTTCGCGGTGGGCTGCTCGTCGCTGGGCACGTTCAGCACCCGCTTCACCGAGCTGGTCGGGGTGCCGCCGAGCGTCTACCGGCGGGAGGCGGCCGGGGCCCTGTCCGATGCCCTGGCCGGGCTGCCGTCGTGCGTGGCGAAGCAGGCGACCAGACCGGTCAGGAATCGAGAAGCGCCCGCACCCACGGCGTCCCTAGCGTGATCGACATGACCTCCACCGACGCGGACCCCGCGGGCACGCTCACCATCCACTCCAGCTTCCTGCCGCACACCGATCCGGAGGCCTCGCTGCTGTTCTGGCGCGACACCCTCGGCTTCGAGGTCCGCCTCGACGTCGGCTACGAGGGGATGCGCTGGATCACGGTGGGCCCGCCCGGTCAGCCCGACACGGCGATCGTGCTGCACCCCCCGGCCGCCGGCCCGGGCCTCACCGACGACGAGCGCCGCACCATCGAGGAGCTGCTGGCCAAGGGCAGCTTCTTCGGCGTCAACCTGGCCACTCCCGACCTCGACGCCACCTTCGGCGCCCTGGCGGCCGCCGGGGCCGAGGTCGTCCAGGAGCCGACCGACCAGCCCTACGGTCTCCGGGACTGTGCGGTCCGCGACCCGGCGGGCAACATGATCCGCATCCAGCAGCTGCGCTGAGCAGCCCGGGCCCGAGCCGGGCAGGAGGAGAGCCGATGAGCACGGCCACCAGCACCGACGTCCCGTCCGGAGGGCAGCACGCGGCCGACCGGCACGACCTGATCCGGGTGATCGGCGCGCGGCAGAACAACCTCGCGGACGTCAGCGTCGAGATCCCGAAGCGCCGGCTGACGGTCTTCACCGGCGTCTCCGGCTCGGGGAAGAGCTCGCTGGTGTTCGGCACGATCGCCGCGGAGTCGCAGCGGCTGATCAACGAGACCTACAGCTCGTTCGTGCAGGGGTTCATGCCGTCGCTGGCCCGCCCCGAGGTCGACCTGCTCGACGGGCTGACGACGGCGATCATCGTCGACCAGGAGCGGATGGGCGCCAACCCGCGCTCCACGGTGGGCACCGCCACCGACGCCAACGCGATGCTCCGGATCCTGTTCAGCCGGCTGGGGGAGCCGCACATCGGCTCGCCGCAGGCGTTCTCCTTCAACGTCGCCTCGGCCAGCGGCGCGGGCGCGGTGACCTTCGAGCGGGGCGGCGCGACCGTCAAGGAGCGTCGCGAGTTCAGCATCACCGGCGGCATGTGCCCGCGGTGCGAGGGCATGGGCCGGGTCACCGACATCGACGTCACCCAGCTCTACGACGACAGCAAGTCGCTGAACGAGGGGCCGTTCACCGTCCCCGGCTACAGCGCCGACGGCTGGTACGGCCGGATCTACAGCGGCTGCGGCTTCTTCGACCCGGACAAGCCGATCCGCGAGTTCACCGACGCCGAGCTGCACGACCTGCTGCACAAGGAGCCGACCAAGATCAAGGTCGACGGGATCAACCTGACCTACGAGGGCCTGATCCCCAAGATCCAGAAGTCGATGCTGAGCAAGGACCGGGAGGCGATGCAGCCGCACGTCCGGGCGTTCGTGGACCGGGCGGTCGTCTTCACCACCTGCCCGGAGTGCGCCGGCACCCGGCTCAGCGCGGAGGCCCGCTCCTCGCGGATCCGCGGGAAGAACATCGCCGAGGTCTGCGCGATGCAGATCAGCGACCTCGCCGAGTGGGTGCGCGACCTGGACGAGCCGTCGGTCGCGCCGCTGCTGGGCGGGCTGGGGGAGACCCTGGACGCGTTCGTGGAGATCGGGCTGGGCTACCTCTCGCTCGACCGGCCGGCGGGCACGCTCTCCGGCGGTGAGGCGCAGCGGACAAAGATGATCCGGCACCTCGGCTCCTCGCTCACCGACGTCACCTACGTCTTCGACGAGCCGACGATCGGCCTGCACCCGCACGACATCGGGCGGATGAACGACCTGCTGCTGCGGCTGCGCGACAAGGGCAACACGGTGCTGGTGGTCGAGCACAAGCCGGAGACGATCGCGATCGCCGACCACGTCGTCGACCTCGGGCCCGGCGCCGGGTCGGGCGGCGGCACGATCTGCTTCCAGGGCACGGTCGAGGACCTGAGGTCCAGCGGCACCCTCACCGGTCGCCACCTCGACGACCGGGTGGCGGTGAAGCTGGCGGTGCGCGCCCCCTCGGGGGCGCTCGAGGTCCGCGGTGCCGCGACGCACAACCTGCGGGACGTCGACGTCGACATCCCGCTCGGAGTGCTCGTGGTGCTGACCGGGGTGGCCGGGTCGGGCAAGAGCTCGCTAATCTCGGGCTCGGTGTCCGGCCGGGACGGCGTCGTCACGGTCGACCAGACGCCGATCCGCGGCTCGCGGCGCAGCAACCCGGCGACCTACACCGGGCTGCTCGACCCGATCCGCAAGGCGTTCGCCAAGGCCAACGGGGTGAAGCCGGCGCTGTTCAGCGCCAACTCCGAGGGCGCCTGCCCGACCTGCAAGGGCGCCGGGGTCGTCTACACCGACCTGGCCACGATGGCCGCCGTCGCCAGCCCCTGCGAGGAGTGCGAGGGCAAGCGGTTCCAGGCCTCGGTGCTGGAGTACCGCCTGGGTGGGCGGGACATCAGCGAGGTGCTGGCGATGTCGGTCGCGGAGGCGGAGCAGTTCTTCGGCGCGGGGGAGGCGCGCACGCCGGCGGCGCACCAGGTGCTGAGCCACCTGGCCGACGTGGGGCTGGGCTACCTGACCCTGGGCCAGCCGCTCACCACCCTCTCCGGCGGCGAGCGGCAGCGGCTGAAGCTGGCGACGCAGATGGGCGAGAAGGGTGGGGTGTTCGTGCTCGACGAGCCGACCACGGGCCTGCACCTGGCCGACGTCGAGCACCTGCTCGGCCTGCTCGACCGGCTGGTCGACTCGGGCACCTCGGTGATCGTGATCGAGCACCACCAGGCGGTGATGGCGCACGCGGACTGGCTCATCGACCTCGGGCCCGGTGCCGGCCACGACGGCGGCCGGGTGGTGTTCGAGGGCACCCCGGCCGACCTGGTCGCCTCCCGCGCTACCCTGACGGGCGAGCACCTGGCGGCCTACGTGGGCGGGTGACCACCCGCTGGACGGGCTGGTTTACAGCGTAAACGCACCTGTCTAGACTGCCGCGGTGCCGTTGATCCTCCACCTCGGTGGTCCCCGTGACGGTCAGGTCGACGACCTGCCCGCCGACGCCCTGGCCTCCTCCCTGCTCGTCTACGACGGCCCCCGCTGGCTCGGGGTCTACGAGCGGGTCGAGCCCCGGCGCGTGGTGGAGACGCCCCGCGGCCCGGCCGAGGTCTGGGCGGTGCACGAGTAGCCGACTGCGCCGGCGATGCGGTGGGCGGTGGCCCGTCCGCAGGTGGGGCGGCGGTGACCGTCCGTCCCGAGGTCAGTCGGCGAGGACCACGAGCAGGCTGCGCGGTCCGTGCACGCCCTCGACGCGCTCCAGCTCGATGTCGCTGGTCGCCGACGGGCCGCTGATCATCGTGAGCGGCCGCAGCGGGTCCAGCCGGGCGATGCCCTCGGGCACCCCGGACACGACCTGGTCGGCGGTCACCACGCAGACGAGCACGTCGGGCAGCAGCGACAGCGCCCGCCGGCCGCAGGCGGGGGAGCCGTCGAGCACCAGCGTGCCGGTCTCGGCGATGGCCACGGCAACGGCGGTTACCGACGCCGCGCGCTCGGCCAGCTCGGGGGCGGGGCGCTCGTCGTCGACGTCGCAGCCGGCCGGCCGCCAGGCCGCCGGCAGCCCGGGGGCGACGACGACACCGGACGTCGTCCAGCCGGCACCGAGCCCGCGGTCGAGCGCGGCTGCGACGGTCGCCCCGACGTCGTCGGCCGCGCAGCGGAGCACGTCGGCGCGGTAGTCCTCGATCCGCTCGACGAGCAGGTCGAGCGGGGCGGTCTCGGTCGCCGAGTCCTCCGCCCGGCGGTAGTCGCGCCGCACCTCCGGCACGGGCGCCCGGGTCTCGCCGAGCGCGGTCCGGATCCGGCCCAGCACCTCCTCGCGAGAGCTCACTGCCGGTGCTCCTCGGTCCACTGCTGCACGAACGTCCTCGCCGGCGGCGTGGGCAGGTCGCGGCTGCGGGTCCACCCGGAGACAGGCGGTGGGAACGCGTTGGGCAGCGTCGCCCGCCCTCGGGCGACCAGGCGTCCCAGCCGGGCCGCCCGCTGGGTGAGGTGCCACAGCCACGGGTGCGACATCGCCCTGCCCAGGGCCTTGAACGCCATCCCCTCGGCCGTCGGCCGATCCTGCGCCTCGACGTGCTCGGCGCGCAGGTGCACCAGGATCGAGGGGATGTCGATCGCCACCGGGCAGACCTCGTAGCAGGCGCCGCAGAGCGAGGACGCGTAGGGCAGCGAGGCGTTGTCCTCGACGCCGGTGAGCATCGGGCTGAGCACCGCGCCGATCGGGCCGGGGTACACCGAGCCGTAGGCGTGGCCGCCGGCCCGCTCGTAGACCGGGCACACGTTCAGGCACGCGGAGCAGCGGATGCAGTGCAGCGCCTCCCGGCCCACCTCGTCGGCGAGCACCGCCGTCCGGCCGTTGTCCAGCAGCACCAGGTGGAACTCCTGCGGGCCGTCGCCGGGCGTCACCCCGGCCCAGGTGGAGGTGTACGGGTTCATCCGCTCGCCGGTGGAGGAGCGGGGGAGCAGCTGCAGGAAGACCTCCAGGTCGCGCCACGTGGGCACCACCTTCTCGATCCCCATCACGGTGATCAGCGTCTCCGGGAGGGTCAGGCACATCCGCCCGTTGCCCTCGCTCTCCACCACGGTGAGCGTGCCGGTCTCGGCGACGGCGAAGTTCGCGCCGCTGACCGCGACCCGGGCGCGCAGGAACCGCTCGCGCAGGTGTTCCCGGGCGGCCATCGCCAGCTGGCGGGGGTCGTCGGTCAGGCCCGGGTCGACCCCCGGGATGGTGCGGGCGAAGATCTCCCGGATCTCGGCCCGGTTCTTGTGGATCGCCGGCACCAGGATGTGCGAGGGCTCGTCCTCGCCCAGCTGCACGATCAGCTCGGCCAGGTCGGTCTCGAAGACGTCGAGCCCGGCCGCCTCGAGGGCCTCGTTGAGGCCGATCTCCTGGGTGGCCATCGACTTGACCTTGACCACCTCGGTCGTGCCGGTCGCACGCACCAGCCGGGTGACGATCTCGTTGGCCTCGTGGGCGTCGCGGGCCCAGTGGACGACGCCGCCGCGGGCGGTGACCTGGCGTTCGAGCTCCTCGAGGTGGTCGTCGAGCCGGGCCATGGTGGCGGCCTTGATCGCCTTGCCGGCGGCGCGCAGCTGTGCCCAGTCGGGCACCTCGGCCACCAGCCGTGCCCGCTTGCCCCGGATGGTGCTCGTCGCGTGGCCGAGGTTGGCCCGCAGCTGCCCGTCGCGCAGGGCGCCGCGCGCGGCGTCGGGGAAGGACTCGTCGCCGCGCAGGTGGCCGACCCCCCGGGGGGCCGTCGGCAGGCCGAGGAACGTCGCGGTCACGACGTCACCGTCCCGGTGACCAGCGCCTGGTCGTGCTCGGTGGCGGCGAGGATCTCGGCCAGGTGCACGGTGCGGGTGCCGGCGCGCAGCCGGGAGAGCCCGCCGCCGATGTGCATCAGGCAGGAGGCGTCACCGGCGGTGCACACCTCGGCGTGCGTGCCGAGCACGTCGGCCATCTTGTCGGTGAGCATCGCGGTCGAGGTGTCGGCGTTCTTCACCGCGAAGGTGCCGCCGAACCCGCAGCACTGGTCGGCGCGGGGCAGCTCGACCAGCTCCAGCCCGCGCACCGCGCGCAGCAGCTGCAGTGGCCGGTCGCCGACCCCGAGCATCCGCAGCGAGTGGCAGGTCGGGTGGTAGGTGACCCGGTGCGGGTAGTAGGCGCCGACGTCGGTCACCCCGAGCACGTCGACCAGGAACTGGGACAGCTCGTAGGTGCGGCCGGCCAGCTCCTCGGCGGCCTGCGCCAGCGCCTCGTCGCCGGCACGCCGGGCGACGGCGGCCTGCTGGTGGTGGATCGAGGCGACGCACGAGCCGGACGGCGCGACGATCACCTCGGCGCCCGCGAAGGCGCGCACGTGGTTGGCGACGATGGACACCGCCTCGCGCCGGTAGCCGGTGTTGACGTGCATCTGACCGCAGCAGGCCTGCGTCGGCGGGACGACGACGTCCTGGCCGAGGCGTTGTAGCAGCGCCGCGGTGGCCGCCGCCACCGACGGCGTCATCGTGTCCACCAGGCAGGTGGCGAAGAGCGAGATCTTCACCTGGGACCTCCGCTCAGCTCGTGCCGGCCCGGGGACGCCGGGCCATGCTGGACTCGCGGACGACGAGCGTGGGCTCGAAGACCGGTTGCTGGTGGACGTGCTCGGCGCCCCGGGCGGCCTCGTCCAGGAGCAGTTCGGCGGCGCGGTGGCCCAGCTCCCTGCGCGGCTTGCGCACCGAGGTCAGCGGGACGGCGGCTGCCGCGGCGTAGTCGATGTCGTCGTAGCCGACGATGGCGAACTCCTCGGGCACCGCGATGCCGTGTCGCACCATCTCCTGCAGCACGCCCATCGCGAGCAGGTCGTTGGCGCAGATGGCCGCGGTGGGGCGCCGGCCGGCCGGCATGCCGATGATCCGGGACGCCGCCTCGCGGCCGCCCTGGACGGTGAGCGACTCGGGCGTGACGACGGTCAGCGCGTCGTCGGTGCCGGTGCCCTCGCGGACGGCGGCCACCACGCCGTCGTGCCGTTCGCGCAGCTGGGGCAACCCGGTCGAACCGCCGATGAAGGCGATCCTGCGGTCACCGCGCTCCAGCAGGTGGTCGGCCGCCAGCCGGCCGCCCAGGACGTCGTCGACGGCGAGTGCGCACTGGTCGGGGTGGTCGGCCCGCCGGTCGAGGAGGACCACCGGGACGCCGCGTTGCCGGAGCGCGTCGAGCTGGGGGGAGAGCTCCGCGGTCGGCGTGATGATCAGGCCCTGCACTCGTTGCTCGGTGAGCACGTCGAGGTGGCGGGCCTCCTTCTCGGGGCGGTCGTCGGAGTTGAACAGGATCACCGCCAGGCCCGCGGCGCCGGCGACCTCGTCCACCCCCCGCGCCACGTCGGTGAAGAAGGGGTTGGCGATGTCGAGGACGACCAGCCCGATGGTCCTGCTGCGCCCGGCACGCAGCTGCCGGGCGGACTCGTTGCGGACGAACCCCAGCTCGGCGATCGCGGTGAGCACCCGTTCCCGGGTGCCCGCACTGACGACGTCCGGGCGGTTGAGGACGTTGCTGACGGTGCCGAGGGAGACCCCGGCCCGGTCGGCGACGTCCCGGATGCTCGCGGTCAGGGGGTCCTCCGATCGGCGGGTGGCGCGAGGCGGCGAAGCGCGTGAATCGTCTCAACAGCTTGCCGGTCGGTCGATTGACAGCCTAGCGCGGCCGTTCGTAAGCTGCGCCACACCCGCCTATGGAACGTTTCATGCGCCGGCTGAGTCCATCACCGTCTCGCCGCCCGGCGCCGTCGAACGGAGTCGCACGTGCAGGACGACCTGCGTTCCCGCGCCCTCGCCGCGCTGGGCCGGCAGACCATCGAGCTCCCGTCGTGGGCCTTCGGCAACGCGGGCACCCGGTTCAAGGTGTTCAGCACCCCCGGCGTCCCGCGGGACCCGTTCGAGAAGATCAGCGACGCCGCCGTGGTGCACCGGTACACCGGCGCGGCACCGCGGGTCTCGCTGCACGTCCCGTGGGACCTGGTCGACGACTTCGGCAAGCTGGCGCAGCACGCCGCCGACGAGGGCGTGGCCATCGGCGCGATCAACTCGAACCTGTTCCAGGACGACGAGTACAAGCTCGGCTCGCTGACCCACGCCGACCCGGCGGTGCGGGCCAAGGCGGTCGCCCACCACGTGCAGTGCATCGACGTCATGCGGGCCACCGGTTCGACCGACCTGAAGATCTGGCTGCCCGACGGTACGAACTACCCGGGTCAGGACGACATCCGCGACCGGCAGGACCGGCTGGCCGAGTCGCTGCAGCGGATCTACGCCGAGCTGGACCCCGAGCACCGGCTGATCCTCGAGTACAAGCTCTACGAGCCGTACTTCTACACGATGGACGTCCCCGACTGGGGCACTTCGCTGCTGCACTGCCTGGCCCTGGGCGAGCAGGCGAAGGTGGTCCTCGACACCGGCCACCACGCGCCGAACACCAACATCGAGTTCATCGTCGCCCAGCTGCTGCGGGTCGGCCGGCTCGGCGCCTTCGACTTCAACTCCCGCTTCTACGGCGACGACGACCTGATCGTGGGCGCGGCCGACCCGTTCCAGCTGTTCCGGATCATGAACGAGATCGTCCGGGCCGACGCGCTCCGCCCGGACTCCGGCGTCAACTTCATGCTCGACCAGTGCCACAACATCGAGCCGAAGATCCCCGGCCAGATCCGCTCGGTGATGAACGTGCAGGAGGCCACCGCCAAGGCGCTGCTGGTCGACCGTGAGGCGCTGCGGGCCGCCCAGCAGTCCGGTGACGTGCTCGGCGCCAACGCGGCGCTGATGGACGCCTACAACACCGACGTCCGCCCGCTGCTCGCCGAGCTGCGCGAGTCGCAGGGCCTGGCCGGTGACCCCTACCGCGCCTACGCCGCGTCCGGGCACCAGGAGCAGATCGCCACCGAGCGCGTCGGAGGCCAGCAGGCCTCCTGGGGCGCGTGAACAACTGGAGGACGACGAGATGACGAACCCCGTGGTCAGTGACCTGCTCGCCCGCTCGAACCGCCTCGGCGCGGACCCGCGGAACACCAACTACGCCGGCGGCAACACCTCCGCAGTCGGCACCGACATCGACCCGGTGACCGGGCAGCCGGTCGAGCTGCTCTGGGTGAAGGGCTCCGGCGGTGACCTCGGCACGCTGCAGGAGGGCGGCCTGGCCGTGCTCCGGCTGGACCGGCTGCGTTCGCTGGTCGCGGTCTACCCCGGCGTCGACCGCGAGGACGAGATGGTCGCCGCGTTCGACCACTGCGCGTTCGGCCGGGGCGGCGCTGCGCCGTCCATCGACACCGCGATGCACGGGCTGGTCCGCGCCGCGCACGTCGACCACCTGCACCCCGACTCCGGCATCGCGCTGGCCACCGCCGCCGACGGTGAGGCGCTGACCCGGGAGTGCTTCGGCGACCGCGTGGTCTGGGTGCCGTGGCGCCGTCCCGGCTTCCAGCTCGGCCTGGACATCGCGGAGATCGCGGAGCAGAACCCGCAGGCCATCGGGGCCGTCCTGGGCGGCCACGGCATCACCGCCTGGGCCGACACCAGCGAGGAGTGCGAGGCCAACTCGCTGGAGATCATCCGGACGGCGGAGCAGTTCCTCGCCGAGCGCGGCCGCCCGCAGCCCTTCGGTGCGCCGCTGCCCGGCTACGAGGCGCTGCCGGAAGCCGAGCGCCGGGCCAAGGCGGCCGCGCTGTTCCCCGTCGTGCGCGGGCTGGCGAGCACCGACAAGCCGCAGGTCGGGCACCTCACCGACTCCGACGTCGTGCTGGACTTCCTGGCGTCGGCCGAGCACCCGCGGCTGGCCGCGCTGGGCACCTCCTGCCCCGACCACTTCCTGCGCACCAAGGTCCGCCCACTGGTGGTCGACCTGCCGGCGTCCGCGCCGGTCGAGGACGTCGTCGCCCGGCTGCGGGAGCTGCACGAGGCCTACCGCGCCGACTACGCGGCCTACTACGAGCGGCACGCGAGCCCGGACTCCCCACCGATGCGCGGGGCGGACCCGGCGATCGTGCTCGTGCCCGGCGTCGGCATGTTCAGCTTCGGCGCGAACAAGCAGACCGCCCGCGTGGCGGGGGAGTTCTACGTCAACGCGATCAACGTGATGCGCGGTGCCGAGGCGGTCTCCACCTACGCGCCGATAGACGAGAGCGAGAAGTTCCGGATCGAGTACTGGGCGCTGGAGGAGGCCAAGCTCGCCCGGATGCCGAAGCCCGAGCCGCTGGCCACCCGGGTCGCGCTGGTCACCGGTGCGGCGAGCGGGATCGGCAAGGCGATCGCCCAGCGGCTGGCCGCCGAGGGCGCGTGCGTCGTCGTCGCCGACCTGGACCTGGGCAAGGCCACCGAGGCCGCGGCGGAGATCGGCTCGGCCGACGTCGCGGTGGGCGTGGCGGCCGACGTCAGCGACGCCGAGGCGGTGGCCGCGGCGTTCCGGGCGGCCGTGCTCGCCTTCGGCGGGGTCGACCTGGTGGTCAACAACGCCGGGCTGTCGATCTCCAAGCCGCTCCTGGAGACCACCGAGGCCGACTGGGACCTGCAGCACGACGTGATGGCCAAGGGCTCGTTCCTGGTCTCCCGCGAGGCGGCCCGGATCATGATCGAGCAGGGCATGGGCGGCGACGTCGTCTACATCTCCAGCAAGAACGCGGTCTTCGCCGGCCCGAGCAACATCGCCTACTCCTCGACCAAGGCCGACCAGGCCCACCAGGTGCGGCTGCTGGCGGCCGAGCTCGGCGAGCACCAGATCCGGGTCAACGGCATCAACCCCGACGGCGTCGTCCGTGGCTCGGGGATCTTCGCCGGTGGCTGGGGCGCCAAGCGGGCCGCGGTCTACGGCGTCCCGGAGGAGGAGCTGGGCCAGTTCTACGCCCAGCGCACCCTGCTCAAGCGCGAGGTGCTGCCCGACCACGTCGCCGACGCCGTCTTCGCGCTGACCGGCGGCGAGCTCACCCGGACGACGGGGCTGCACGTCCCGGTCGACTCCGGCGTGGCCGCCGCCTTCCTGCGGTGACCGCGGGCGAGCTGACCCTGGCCGCCGTCGACCTGGGCGCCTCCAGCGGCCGGGTCATGGTCGCGCGGGTCGCGCCCGGGCAGCTGGACCTGCGCGAGGTGCACCGGTTCCCCAACCGGCCGGTGCGCGCCGCGGGCACGCTGCACTGGGACGTCCTCGGCCTCTACGCAGGGGTGCTGGACGGGCTGCGCGCCGCGGGCAGGCTGGACGGCGTGGGCATCGACAGCTGGGCGGTCGACATCGGCCTGCTCGACGCCGACGGCGAGCTGTTGGGCAACCCGGTGCACTACCGGGACGCCCGGCACGCCACGGCGGTGCCGACCGTGCACGCGGTTGCCGGCCCGGGGGAGCTGTACCGGGTCAACGGCCTGCAGCACCTGCCGTTCAACACGGTGTTCCAGCTGGCCGCGATGCGCCGGCGGGCCGGGTTCGGGCGAGCTCGGCACGCGCTGCTGGTCCCTGATCTGCTGGCGTACTGGCTCACCGGCTCGGTCGGCGCCGAGGTCACCAACGCCTCGACGACGGGGCTGCTGGACAGCACGACGGGGGAGTGGGCCTGGGGGCTGATCGACCGGCTGGAGCTCCCCCGCCACCTCTTCCCGCCGCTCGTGCGCCCGGGGGACCGGATCGGCGAGCTCTCCCCCGAGGTGTTGGCCGAGACCGGGCTGACCGGGCCGGTGCCGGTGACCGCGGTCGGCTCGCACGACACCGCGTCGGCGGTCGTCGGCGTGCCCGCCCACGGCGCCCGGTTCGCCTACGTCTCCTGCGGCACGTGGTCGCTGGTCGGGGTCGAGCTGATCCGGCCGGTGCTCACCGACGCGAGCCGGGTCGCCGGGTTCACCAACGAGCTCGGCGTCGACGGCACGGTCCGGTACCTGCGCAACGTGATGGGACTGTGGCTGCTGCAGGAGTCGCTGCGCACCTGGGCCGCCGCCGGGCTGCCCGCCGACCTGGCGGAGCTGTTGGCCGCGGCCGCGCAGGTGCCCGCCTTCACCGCCGTCGTCGACCCGGACGACGCACGCTTCCTGCCGCCGGGAGACGTGCCGGCCCGGATCGCCGAGGTCTGCGCCGAGACCGGGCAGGCGCCGCCGTCGAGCCAGGCCGAGACCGTGCGCTGCATCCTGGACAGTCTCGCGTTGGCCCACCGGCGCACCGTGCGACAGGCGGTGCGGCTGACCGGCCGCGACGTCGACGTGGTCCACGTGGTGGGTGGTGGCGCGCGGAACACCCTGCTCTGCCAGCTGACCGCCGACGCCTGCGGGCTGCCGGTGGTCGCCGGCCCCGTCGAGGCGGCGGCGCTGGGCAACGTGCTGGTGCAGGCCCGTGCCGCGGGCGTGCTGGCCGGGGGGCTGCCCGAGCTGCGGGCACTGTTGCGGGAGACCCAGGCGACCCGGACCTACCGCCCCACCGGTGACCCGGCCGGCTGGGACGCGGCCGAACGCCGCGTGCACGGTGCGGTGGACGACTGAGCCCGGTGCGGCGCGGCACTGGAACGTACCAAGAGGTGACTGCTCGATCACGAGTCAGCAACGAAGCCGAACGGGATTGCGCACTGTGGTCGCGGACACATAAGCTGCGTCAAGAGTTTTGAACGTTTCACAACGAAGTGTGGACACGACTCGTGGAGGTGCGGCCAGTGGCCCGCGTGCAGTTCTCGACCCATCCGACGCCGGGCGGATCACCGACGGCTTCACCGTGGCGACGCCGGTGCCGGCGCGGTGCCCTCGTGGCCGCCACGGCGGCGGTCGCCGTTGCCGTGGCCGGGTGCACCAGCGCCGGCACCTCCTCAGGGGGCGGTGACGGCGGGGAGGGGGCGCGCACGCTGACGCTGGCCCTGGACACGCCGCCGACCTCGTTCGACCCGGCCGCGCTGGTCGGGGGGAGCGCCGCCGGCCTCCCGTGGCAGGCGGTCTACGACACCCTGCTGAAGCTGGACGCCGACAGCGAGGCGGTGCCCAACGCCGCCGAGGACTTCGAGCTCAGTGAGGACAACACCTCCCTGACCATGACCCTGCGCGAGGGCATGACCTTCACCGACGGCAGCCCGGTCGACGCCGAGGCGGCCAAGGCGAGCATCGAGTACGTCCGGGACGGTGGCGGGGCTGCCGCCGCCCGGTTGCAGGGGATGACGGTGGAGGTGGTCGACGACCTGACGCTGACCGTCACCTCCGCGACGCCGCAGCCGCTGCTCCCGTTCCTGATGACCCAGAGCCAGGGGGCGCTCGCCGCGCCGGCGTCCCTGGGGGCGCCCGACGCCGCGACCGCCCCGGTCGGCTCGGGGCCCTACGTCTACGACGCGGCGAACTCGACCAGTGGTGACACCTGGGCGTTCACCCGCAACGAGGACTACTGGAACGCTGACGGCTACCCGTACGACACGGTGCGGATGCGGCTGATGGACGACGTCACCGCGCGGCTCAACGCCCTGCGGTCCGGGCAGGTCAACGCGGCGCCGATCACCGCCACCACGGTCGCGGAGGCCGAGGCCGCCGGGCTGGGCCTGGTCCAGAGCGATGCGCTGTGGGCCGGACTCCACATCGCCGACCGGGACGGCAGCACCGTCCCGGCGCTGGCCGACCCGCGGGTGCGCCAGGCGATGAACATGGTGTTCGACCGTCCGGC
The DNA here is from genome assembly GCF_007994135.1 of Modestobacter roseus. Taxonomy (NCBI): domain Bacteria; kingdom Bacillati; phylum Actinomycetota; class Actinomycetes; order Geodermatophilales; family Geodermatophilaceae; genus Modestobacter; species Modestobacter roseus. The sequence goes on along the minus strand of NZ_VLKF01000001.1, from coordinate 1,842,710 downwards.
GATCCTGCAGGCCCTGTACCAGGGGCAGGGTGAGGTGACCGAGCAGATCTTCCGTCCGGACGGCGACGCCTTCGTGCCGGAGCTGGCCGACCGCTACCCGTTCGACGTCGAGGCGGCCCGGGCCCTGATGGCCGAGGCCGGGTACGCCGACGGCTTCGACCTGCCCTACCCCGACATCGCCCGGTTCGGCTTCGCCACGCCGATCGTCGTGCAGCAGCTGGGCGAGATCGGCATCCGGGTCAACCTGGTCAGCGTCCCGCCGCAGCAGGTCGTCCCCGCGATCCTGGGCAACGAGTTCCCGGTGTTCTACTTCGCGCTGCCGGCGATCACCCCGCCCTTCGACGTCGAGCAGAGCTTGCGGCCCCAGTCCAACTGGAACACCGACCGCACCGAGGACCCGGAGCTCTCCGCACTGATCGCGGCGGCGGACCAGGCCACCGGTGACGACGCGGCCGAGGCCTACCAGGCGGTCAACGAGTGGGTCGTCGAGAACGCGTGGTTCGCTCCGTGGGCCCTGGTGACCAGCACCTGGGCCACCACCGACGGCACGACGGCTGAGCCGGTCGTCGGCAGCTCGACGCCGTACCTGCACACCTTCCGGTGACCCGGTCGCTGCGGCGGTGCCCCTGGGGGCGCCGCCGCAGCGCCGCGGTGCCGCTGCCGATCGACGTCCCCGACAGCCGGAGCTGGCATGTTCAAGTACCTCGGGCGCAAGCTGCTCGCCGGCGTCGTCCTGACCCTCGTGGTGACGGCGCTGGTCTTCTGCGCCATCTTCGCCAACGGCACCGAGATCGCCCGGCAGGTCCTCGGCGCGGACGCCACCCCGGAGCAGGTCGCCGACCGGGTGGCCGCGCTGGGGCTGGACCAGCCGGTGGTCCTGCAGTACCTCGAGTGGCTGGGCGACGCCCTCACCGGTGACCTGGGCACCAGCTACTACACCGGTGAGCCCGTGCTCGACCTGCTGCTCACCCGGATCCCGGTGACCCTGGCTCTGGTGCTCATCGCGATGCTGCTCACCGCCGGCCTCAGCGTGCTGATGGGCGTGGCCGCCGCGGTGCGGGGCGGTTGGGTCGACCGGTTCCTGCAGGTCGCCGGTGTGCTCGGCACGGCCGTGCCCGGGTTCATCGTGGCGATCGCCCTGGTGTTCCTCTTCGCCATCTGGCTTGGGGTCTTCCCCGCGACCGGTTACGTCTCGCCCGACCAGAGCGTGGGCGGGTGGGCCTCGTCGCTCGTGCTCCCGGTGACCGCCGTGCTGGTCGGTGCGGTCGCCCAGTCCGCCCAGCAGTTCCGCGGCGCGATGATCGACGTGATGGGCCAGGACTTCGTCCGCACCCTCCGGGCCCGCGGCATCCCGGAGCGGATGGTCGTCTTCCGGCACGCGCTGCGCAGCGCGGGCAGTCCGGGGCTGACGATCCTCTCGCTGCAGGTCATCCAGCTGATGGGTGGCGTCGTGGTGATCGAGCGCATCTTCGCGCTGCCCGGCATGGGCCTGCTGTCGCAGACGTCGGCCCTGCAACGCGACATCCCCACGGTGATGGGGGTCGTCCTCTTCTTCGTCCTGGTCGTCGTCGTCGTCAACACGGCGGTCGACGTGGTCAACGGCTGGATCAACCCGCGAGCGAGGGTGTCATGAGCACGGTCCCGGTCCTGGAACCCCAGGAGACCGCCCCCGCCGAGCCGACCCCGCGGGGACTGCTGCGCCGCGTGCTGACCAACCCCGTCGGCCTGGTCTGCTCGGTGGTCCTCCTGCTGGTCGTGCTGGCCGGCCTGCTCGCCCCCTGGCTGGCGCCGTTCGACCCGAACGCCAGCCGGCTGGAGCTGACCAACGCCCCGCCGTTCACCAGCGACTTCCTGCTCGGCGGTGACCAGTCCGGGCGCGACGTGCTCTCCCGCCTGCTGGTCGCGACGACGGGGACCCTGCAGGCGATCTCGGTCGTGCTCTTGGTCTCCCTGCTGCTGGGGGTGACCGGTGGGCTGCTCGCCGGCTACTTCGGCGGCAAGGTGGACGCGGTCGCCAACTGGGTGTCCGACATCGTCCTGGCCGCGCCGGGACTGGTCCTGCTCATCGCGCTGTACACCGTGATCGGCCCGTCGATCCTGCTCGCCATGGCCGCCTTCGGGGTGCTCGTGGCGCCGGGCTTCTTCCGGCTGGTCCGCTCGCTGGTCCGCAACGTCCGCAAGGAGCTGTACGTCGACGCGGCGCAGGTGGCCGGGCTCTCCGACACCCGGATCATCTCGCGCCACGTCCTGCGCGCCGTCCGCGGGCCGATCGTCGTGCAGAGCGCCTTCGTGCTGGCCATCGGCATCTCCATCCAGGCGATGCTGGAGTTCCTGGGCCTGGGCAGCCCGGGGGAGCCGTCCTGGGGCGGCATGCTCGAGGCCGCCTTCAACAACATCTACGTGGCCCGGTCCAACGTGCTCTGGCCCGCGCTGCTGATCGGCGTCACCACGATCGCTCTGGTCCTGCTGGGCAACGTGCTGCGCGACACGCTGCAGGCGTCCGCCTCCCGCCCCGGACCGCTGCCCGAGGACGTCGTCCGGCGGCTGCGCGCCGCCCGCCAGACGCCCCCGGCCGCCCCGGGCCCGGACGCGCAGACGGCAGCCGGCCCCGCGGCACCCGCACCGCTGCTGCAGGTCCGCGGCCTGGTCGTCGGTTACCCGGACTCGGCCACCTCGGTGCGCGAGGTGGTGCACGGGGTGGACCTGGCGGTCGAGCGTGGCGAGGTGCACGGGCTGGTGGGGGAGTCCGGCTCGGGCAAGTCCCAGATCGCCTACTCGATCCTCGGCATCCTGCCGCGGGAGGCGGTGGTCCTGGCCGGGCGGATCGAGTTCGCCGGACGGGACCTCGTCGGTGACCCCGCCGCGCTGCGGGACGCCCGGGGCAGGCGCATCGGCTACGTGCCGCAGGAGCCGATGACCAACCTCGACCCGACGTTCACCATCGGCCAGCAGCTCACCCACGGCCTCCGGGCGGTCACCGACGTCAGCCGGCGGCAGGCGAAGGAGGAGCTGGTGGCCCTGCTGGACCGGGTCGGCATCCGGGACCCGCGTGGCGCCTTCGACCTGTACCCGCACCAGGTGTCCGGGGGCATGGCCCAGCGGGTGCTCATCGCCGGCGCCCTGGCCGGTGAGCCGGAGCTGATCATCGCCGACGAGCCGACGACGGCGCTGGACGTGACCGTGCAGGCCGACGTCCTCGAGCTGCTGCGGGAACTGCAACGGGAACGGGACCTCGGGATGGTGCTGGTGACCCACAACCTGGGCGTCGTCGCGGACATCTGCGACCGGGTGAGCGTGATGAAGGAGGGGCGGATCGTGGAGACCAGGCCCGTGCGGGAGCTGTTCGCGGCTCCGGAGCACGAGTACACGCAGATGCTGCTGGGCTCCACGCTCGACCGCGGCCAGCTGCGTGCGCCCCTGGCGCCGGCGACGGGCGGCCGGTGAACGCCGGGCCCGCTCCCGGCGCGGGAGCCGAACCCCTGCTGTCCGTGCGCGACCTGCACGTGAGCTACCCGGTGCGCGGGTTCCGCCGCCCGCCGGCGCAGGTCATCAAGGGCGTGTCGCTCGACGTGGCCCGCGGCGAGACCGTGGGGCTGGTGGGTGAGTCCGGCTCGGGCAAGACCACGCTGGGCCGGGCCGTCCTCGGGCTCGCCCCGGTCTCCGCGGGGCAGGTGCTGTTCGAGGGCAGGGACATCGGTCGGCTCAGCCGCGCCCAGCGGCGCTCGATGGCGCGGGACGTGCAGGTGGTCTTCCAGGACCCGTACTCCTCGCTCAACCCGGCGATGACGATCGAGGACGTGCTGTCCGAGCCGTTGCTGGCCAACGGGGTCAGGACGGGCCGGGAGACGGTGCGTGAGCTGCTGGACGCGGTGCACCTGCCCGCCGACGCCGGCTCCCGGCTGGCCCGGGAGTTCTCCGGTGGCCAGCGGCAGCGGATCGCGATCGCCCGGGCCCTGGCGCTGTCGCCCAAGCTGATCATCTGCGACGAGCCGACCAGCGCGCTGGACCTGTCGACCCAGGCACGCATCCTCGACCTGCTGCTGGAGATCCAGCAGCGGACGGAGGTCTCCTACCTCTTCATCACCCACGACCTGGCGGTGGTCCGGGCGGTGAGCCACCGCATCGCGGTGCTCTGGCACGGCGAGCTGGTGGAGGTCGGAACCGCCGCCCAGGTCTCCGACGCACCGCACCACCCGTACACCCAGCGGCTGCAGATGGCGGCTCCGGTGGCCGACCCGGTGCGGCAGGCCGCCCGCCGCGACGAGCGGCGGCGCCTGCTCCAGCAGGACGACTGGCCGGCGCTGGACCAGGCCGCCCCGTGACGGCGGGGCAGCAGCACCCGGGAGCGGACGGCGCCGTGGAGGTGTCGGCCGTGCGGTTCGAGCACCACCGCGACGCGCTCGGGGTGGGGGAGCGGCGACCGCGACTGTCCTGGCAGGTGGTCCGTGCGCCCGACGGGTGGGTGCAGGCCGGGTACGAGCTGCGCGTCGTCGACCAGGCGGGCCGGGCCACGATCGATCGGGTCGACTCGGCCGAATCGGTCCTGGTGCCGTGGCCGGGCGCACCGCTCGACTCCCGCGAGGCGCGGTCGGTGCAGGTGCGCGTGACGGGGGCCGACGGCGGCGTCTCGGGCTGGAGTGACCCGGTGCGGGTGGAGACCGGGTTGCTGGACCCCGCCGACTGGTCGGCCCGGCTGATCACCTCACCGTTCGACGCCGAGGGTGGCGCCCCGCTGTTCCGCCGGGGGTTCACCCTGCCGGGACCGGTGGAGTCCGCCCGTCTGCACATCACGTCCCACGGGGTGCACGAGGCCGAGCTCAACGGGGTCCGGGTCGCCGACGAGACGCTGGCGCCCGGCTGGACCAGCTACGGCACGCGGCTGCGCTACCGGACGCACGACGTCACCTCCCTGCTCCGGGCCGGGGACAACGTGATCGGGGCGACGGTCGCCGACGGGTGGTACCGCGGCCGGCTGACCCCCCACCCCGGCCGCCGGGCCGTGTACGGCGACCGGCTGGGGCTGCTCGCGCAGTTGGAGGTGACGCTGGCCGGCGGACGGAGCGTCGTCGTGGCGACCGACGGGACCTGGTCGACGGCGCCCGGGCCGGTGCGCGCGGCCGACCTCTACGAGGGGGAGTGGCACGACGCCACCGCGGAGCGCGCCGGCTGGTCGAGCCCGGGCGGGGACGACGACGGCTGGGTGCCGTGCGGGGTGGGCGTCCGCGACCCGGCGACCCTGGTGGCGCCCGAGGGGCCGCCGGTGCGCGCAGTCGCGGAGCTGCCGGTCGCCGAGGTGCTGCGCTCGCCGTCCGGTGCGCTGTTGCTCGACTTCGGGCAGAACGTCGCCGGCCGACTGCGGATCCGGGTGACCGGACCGGCCGGCACGCGGGTGCAGCTGCGGCACGCGGAGGTGCTGGAGGACGGCGAGCTGGGGGTACGGCCGCTGAACACCGCGCGCGCCACCGACACCTACGTGCTGCGCGGTGGCGGCGAGGAGGTGTGGGAGCCCCGGTTCACCCTGCACGGGTTCCGCTACGCCGAGGTGCAGGGCTGGCCGGGGGCGTTCGACCCGACGGCCGTCACCGCGGTCGTCCACTCCAGCGACCTGGCCCGCACCGGCTGGTTCAGCTGTTCGGACCCGCTGCTCGACCGGTTGCACGAGAACGTCGTGTGGAGCATGCGCGGCAACTTCGTCGACGTCCCCACCGACTGCCCCCAGCGGGACGAGCGGCTGGGCTGGACCGGCGACGTCCAGGTCTTCGCCCCGACGGCCGCCCACCTCCACGACTGTGCCGGACTGCTCACCTCCTGGCTGCAGGACCTCGCCGCGGACCAGGAGCCGGACGGCACGGTGCCGGTGTTCGTCCCGTACGTCGAGCTCGAGCCGGGCAGCTTCCTGGCCAAGTACGCGCGTGCCCAGGCGGGCTGGGGCGACGCCGCGGTGATCGTCCCCTGGGTGCTCTACCAGCGGTTCGATGACCTGGCGGTGCTGCGGCGGCAGTACGGCAGCATGTGCCGCTGGGTCGACGGGGTCACCGTCCGGCTGGGCGACCAGCTGCTGTGGGACCTGCCCGAGCAGCAGCTCGGCGACTGGCTGGACCCCACCGCGCCGCCGGACCGGCCCGCGCTGGCCGCCACCGACACGGTGCTGGTCGCCACCGCGTACCGGGCGCACAGCGCCCGCCTGCTGGCCCGGATCGCCGGGCTGCTGGGGGAGCGCGACGACGCCGCCCGCTACGGCGACCTCGCCGACCGGGTCACCGGCGCGTGGCAGCGGGAGTTCGTCGGCGCGGATGGTGAGGTGGCGGGCGACACGCAGACCGGGCACGCCCTGGCCCTGATCTTCGGCCTCCTCCCCGACCCGGTTCACCGAGAGCGGGCAGGGGAGCGGCTGGTCGGGGTCGTCCGGGAGCGGCGCCACCGGATCGCCACGGGGTTCCTCGGCACGCCCCTGGTGCTGGACGCCCTCACCGAGGCCGGTGCCCTCGAGGACGCCTACGCCCTGCTGCGGCAGACCGAGTGCCCGTCCTGGCTCTACCCGGTGACGATGGGGGCGACCACCATCTGGGAGCGGTGGGACAGCATGCTGCCCGACGGCCGGATCAACCCGGGCACCATGACCTCCTTCAACCACTACGCCCTCGGTGCGGTGGCCGACTGGGTGCACCGGGTGCTGGGCGGCCTGGCGCCCGCGTCCCCGGGCTACCGGCACCTGGAGGTGCATCCGCGGCCGGGTGGCGGCATCACCTGGGCGCGCACCGGGCACGAGACGCCGTACGGGCTGGCGGAGGTCGCCTGGCGCATCGACGACGGCGTGCTCGGGGTGGAGGTCCTCGTCCCGGTGGGCTGCTCGGCGCGGGTCACCCTCCCCGTGGCCGGCTGGGCGCCGGTCGTCGTGGGCCCCGGTCGGCACGGCTTCCGGGTCGACCACCCCGGATGAGCTGGTCCGACCTGTCAGGGCGGGACGAGACCACCATCCTCCCGACCACTGGAGCACGCATGCCGGACCGTCCGAACGTCCTGCTGGTCCTGGTCGACGAGCTGCGCCACCAGGCGCTCGGCAGCACCGGCGACCCCAACGCCCGGACCCCGGCGCTGGACGCGCTGGCCGCCGAGAGCGTGGTGTACGACCAAGCCGTCTCCGGCCACCCGATCTGCTGCCCGGCGCGCGCCAGCATCATGACCGGGCAGTACTCGCCGACGCACGGGGTGGTCGTCAACGACGTCCCGGTGCGCACCGCAGGGCCCACTCTCGCGGGCACCTTCGCGGAGGCCGGGTACGCCACCGGGTACATCGGCAAGTGGCACCTGTACGGCAGTCCGCAGGGCCTGTGCGAGCGGCGCGAGGACTTCGTCCCGCCCGAGGCGCGCCTCGGCTACCAGTACTGGGCGGCGGGGGAGTGCACCCACGAGTACAACTCCTCGACCTACTACCAGGGCGACGACCCCACCCCGCGGCAGTGGGCGGGGTACGACGCGTTCGCCCAGACCGAGCACGCCTGCGGGTACCTCCGGGACCGGGTCGATCGATCCGAGCCGTTCTTCCTGACCGTGGCCTACGGGCCACCGCACTTCCCCTACCGAGGGGTGCCCGAGCGGTACAAGGCGATGTACCGGGACGCCGAACTCGAGGTGCGGCCGAACGTGCCCGACGATCTCCGGGAGGCGGCTCTCGCGGAGCTGCGCGGCTACCACGCACAGATCGCCGCCGTCGACGACTGCGTCGCGGAGCTGCTCAGCTGCCTGGCGCGCACCGGCCTGGCCGACGACACGATCGTCGTCTTCACCTCCGACCACGGCGACATGGCCGGCTCGCAGGGGCTCGAGCACAAGCTCTGCCCCTGGGAGGAGGCCGTGCGGGTCCCACTGTTCGTCCGGTTCCCCGACCGCCGGCGCACCGGCACGGACTCAGCGCTGGTGAACTCGCCCGACCTGATGCCCACCCTGCTCGGCCTGGCCGGGGTGCCGGTGCCCGCCGGCCTGCAGGGCATCGACTTCTCCTCGCCGGCCGCTGACCGGCCGGCGACCGCGCTGCTGACCGCTCCCATCCCGTTCTCCACCATGCGGTCGCACGGGTTCGCCGCGTACCGCGGCGTCCGGAACGCCCGTTACGTCTACGTGCGCAGCTCCGCCGGACCGTGGTTGCTGTACGACCTGGAGACAGATCCCTTTCAGCTGAGCAACCGGTGCGGCGACCCGGCGTACGCGGACGTGCAGGCGTGGGCCGAGGAGGAGCTCGACGCGTGGCTGCAGCGCACGGGCGACGACTTCCCGTCCGGCGACCGCCTGCTGGAGGTCCACGAGGTGGCCCACTACTACGAGGTGAACGAGCCACTCGGGGTGGTGGACAGCCCGTGGGGCGACTGGGCCGCCACCGACCGCCGCGGCGAGCGCTGGAGCGTCGACGCGTCGATGGCCGACCTCGCTGCCGACGCGACGGCGAGGGAGGTCGTGGACCGCCACTGCGCGGGGCTCCTCGACCTGTGGGAGGCCGACCGAGCCGGGGTGTTCGCCGGTGTGCCGCCCATCGTGGGCGCACGACGGTCGCACTCACCGCGCACCATCTCCCTGGTCCGGCCCGACCTGGTGCCCCCGGGTGAGCTGCCGCGGCTGGACGAGGCGCTGGCCGGGGTGGCGAGGACACGCCCGCCGACGATCAGGTCGTTGCTGGGCATCCTGTCCTGACCACGCGGTGGCCCCGCGTGGGTGCCTCCGAGGTGGCGGGCGGCGGTGGTCAGGTCAGGTGCGCCACTGCGGCCGGAGCAGCCGGGCCAGCCGGCCCGCCGACGGTCGGTGGCCGGGACGCGCGGGCCCGGGCCGCCAGGACCGCGCACCCACCCGCAGCCCGGCGCCGGCGAGGTGGCGCAGCGCGACGATGGCCGCCGCCGTCGCGATGCCCTGCCAGTCCGGGTCGCCGGCGAGGCGGAGCAGCCCGGCGGCGAGCAGCAGGTCCAGCAGCACCCCCAGGGCCAGTGCCGGGCGGTGGGTGACGGCGAGGGTGAGCGCACCGGTGACGAGGGCGAGCGCCGAGAGCAGCTGCGCCGCCGGGAGGGTCACCGCGGTCAGGCTCACGTGGCCCGTTCCCGCCGGTCGCCGTCGGGGGAACCGTCCGACTCCTCGTGCCGCTCGGCGACCTGCTGTCGCTCCTCGGCGATCTCCTTGCCGAGGAACCAGTTCAGCGCGGTCCGGATGGTCGCCACGATGGCGAGCTTGCCGAGCTCCTCGAAACTGGGCGCGACCGCCGTCCGGAGCACGTCACTGGCCAGCTGGAACTCCAGTCCGAGCAGCAGGAAGCGGCCCAGCGTGAGCCGGACCGACACGAACGACCGGTCGTCGCGCTGACGCACCGCGACCCAGACGAACCGTCCGAACGCCCAGAGCGCGCCGACGATGATCACGAGGGCGGCGCAGGCCTCGACGATGACGACCAGCACGTTGACGGCGTCCGCGAGCAGTTCTTCCACGGACCGGCCCGTACCCGGGCGACCGGCGGGCACGCCCTCGGGTGGTCAGCGCAACGGGATCTCCACACCGCGCTCGGCGTCGGTGCGCGGGCCGGTCCAGCGACGGTCGTCGACGCTGATCGCGACGTCGTTGATGCTCGCCTCCCGGCGGCGCATCAGCCCGTGCGCGTCGAACTCCCAGTTCTCGTTGCCGTGGCTGCGCCACCACTGCCCGGACGCGTCGTGCCACTCGTACTGGAACCGGACGGCGATCCGGTCGTCGGTGAAGGCCCACAGCGACTTGCGCAGCACGTAGTCCAGTTCCCGCGCCCACTTGTCGGTGAGGAAGGTGACGATCTCCGCGCGGCCGGTGAGGAACGTGTCGCGGTTCCGCCACTGCGAGTCCTCCGTGTAGGCCAGCGACACCCGCTCCGGGTCCCGGGAGTTCCACGCGTCCTCGGCGGCCTGCACCTTCTGCAGCGCGGTCTCCCGGGTGAACGGCGGGAGCGGTGGGCGGTCGGTCACGGGGCCTCCTGCGGGTCGGGCTCGGTAGTCGGTCGGGCCGGCCCATCGTGGCCGACGGCGGGCCGGCTCACCACCGGCCGGCAGTCCCCGCGGCGGTCAGCGCCCGGTCGACCGGCGTCGAGCCGCGTAGCGGCACCCGGCGTCCGGCCAGCTCCGCGACCGTCAGGTGGTCCAGCAGCAGCTCCACACCGGAGGGCGACAGCGCGGTCACCGAGCCCGCGTCGATGGCGTCCACCCGCACCGGTTCCCGGCCGTAGCGGGCGACGAAGTCGGCGACGGCGGCCACGTCGACCTGCCCGGCCAGGCACAGCAGCCGCCCGCCCGAGGTGTTCAGCAGACGCACCACGCCCCGGGCCCCGGTCGGCCCGCCCGGTGCGCTCACGCGTCGGCCGGGTGGGGGCCGGCGGTCCGCCGCACCAGGGCCAGCACTGCGCCGACGACGACGTCCGGGTGGGTCAGCGGCAGCATGTGCGACCCGTCGGGCACCTCCACCAGCTCCGCCCGGGGTGTCCGCTCGACCAGCCGTTCCGCGTCGGCGCGGGAGACCTCGCGGTCGTGCGACCCGTGCACCACCGTCACCGGTGCGGAGACCTCCGGAGCCGGCTGCTGCCCGTCGTTGCCGAGGCTGGCGAGGACGGTCCGGACCATCGCGCGTGGGCGGGTGGCCAGGAAGTCCCGCCGCACCAGTGCCACCTGGTGCTCCGGTGCGCCGGGGGCCACGGCGTACCAGCGGGTCAGCCGGTCGGTGAGCCGCGGCCACCGGCGCAGCCGGCGGGCCAGCACGAAGGCTGCTCCGGCGACGCCGAGCCAGCAGCCGCGCAGCACCCGCGCCAGGAGCCCGGCACCGCGGGCGGCCGGCACCCCCGGCACGGTGACGGCGGAGGCGCCCGACCCGGCGAACACGATGCCGGACAGCGCGTCGTCGCCGTCCCTGGCGACGTACCGCAGCACGATCGCGCCACCGAAGCTGTGCGCCAGGGCGGTGACCGGCTCGCCGTCGGTCCGGACGGCGGCGAGGACCGCGGCCAGGTCGGCGGCGTGGGCGTCCAGCCCGTACGAGCCGTCCCGCGCCGGGTCGCTGTCGCCGTGGCCCCGCAGGCCGTAGGTGACCACCCGGCAGGACCCGGCCAGCCGCTCGGGCACCTCGCCCCAGGAGCTGGTGGACATGCCCATCCCGTGGACGAGCACCACGAGGGGGGTGTGTGCCGTTCCCCGGGTGGTGACGGAGAGCCGGGTGCCGTCCGGCGAGCGGACGTCGGTCGGGCGGGTCTCCTGAGCGGGCATCCGCACTTCGTGCCCGGCGGGGCGGGCGGTCAACCCTCGGCGCTGGGCTCTCGGCCCCCGAGGACCGGTCTCCGAGCACCGACTAGGTTGAGCCCGACGCGAGTCGCGTGGATGCGGGGCGAGTGGACGCAGGGCAGTGCAGGCAGCGATCGGCGAGGTGGGTCACGTGGGCAGGTCGGTGCTGGTCACCGGGGGGAACCGGGGGATCGGGCTGGCCATCGCCCGCTCCTTCGCCGAGCAGGGCGACTCGGTGGCGATCACCCACCGCGGCAGCGGTGCTCCCGAGGGGCTGTTCGGCGTCGAGTGCGACGTCACCGACACCGCGGCGGTCGACCGCGCGTTCACCGAGGTCGAGGAGCGCCAGGGCCCGGTCGAGGTGCTGGTCAGCAACGCCGGCATCACCCGCGACGGGCTGCTGCTGCGGATGGGCGAGGACGCGTTCACCGACGTCGTCGACGCCAACCTCACCGCCGCCTACCGGGTGGCCAAGCGCGCGGCGTCGAAGATGGTGCGCGCGCGCACCGGCCGGATGGTGTTCATCAGCTCGGTGGTCGGCCTGTCCGGCTCGGCCGGCCAGGTGAACTACGCGGCGAGCAAGGCCGGGCTGGTCGGGCTCGCCCGCTCGATCGCCCGGGAGCTGGGCAGCCGCAACATCACCGCGAACGTGGTGGCGCCGGGGTTCGTCGCCACCGACATGACCGCGGAGCTGCCGGAGGCGCGCCAGCAGGAGATCCTCGGGCAGGTGCCGCTGGGTCGGCTCGCCGAGGCAGACGAGATCGCCGGCGTCGTCCGCTTCCTCGCGAGCGACGCGGCTGGGTACATCACCGGGGCGGTCGTCCCGGTCGACGGTGGACTGGGGATGGGTCACTAGACATGGGAATCCTTGAGGGCAAGAAGATCCTGATCGCCGGCGTGCTGACGGAGGCGTCGATCGCCTTCTCCGCGGCGCGGATCGCGCAGGAGCAGGGCGCGACCGTCGTCCTGTCGAACTTCGGGCGGGCGTTCTCGCTGTGCCAGCGGATCGCCAAGCGGCTGCCGCAGGAGGCGCCGGTCGTCGAGCTCGACGTGACGAACACCGAGCACCTGGACACCCTGGCCGAGCGGCTGCGGGAGCACCTGGGCGGTGACGACGCGCGGCTCGACGGCGTCGTCCACTCCATCGGCTTCGCGCCGCAGGAGGCGATGGGGGAGGGGTTCCCCGAGGTCGGCTGGGAGCACGCCGCGACCGCCTTCCAGGTGTCCGCCTGGTCGCTGGCCTCGCTGACCCAGGCCTGCCGGCCGCTGTTCGGCGAGACCGCCTCCGTCGTCGGCCTGACGTTCGACGCGACCGTCGCCTGGCCGGTCTACGGCTGGATGGGCGCGGCGAAGGCCGCGCTCGAGTCGACCTCCCGCTACCTGGCGCGTGAGCTCGGGCCCGAGGGGGTGCGGGTGAACCTGGTGGCCGCCGGGCCGCTGCGCACCATGGCGATGAAGTCGATCCCGGGCAGCAACCAGTTCGAGGAGGCCTGGGAGCAGCGCGCCCCGCTGGGCTGGTCGGTCACCGACACCGACCCCGCGGGGAAGGCCGTCGCCGCCCTGCTGTCGGACTGGTTCCCGGCCACCACCGGGGAGATCGTGCACGTGGACGGCGGCTTCCACGCCGTAGGCGTGTGATGGACATGGCCATGCAGTCGGCGTCTGACCTCTCCCGCCCGGCGCACCCGATGCCGGAGGGTGCGTCGATCACCCCGGCCGGTCAGCAGCCGAACGAGGAGCCCTCGCTCGCCGTCCGCAACAACGGCGGTGTCGCGCCGTCCACGGCGCCCGCGCCGGCCGGCCGCCGGGACGCGGTGCTGGTGCTCGGCTTCGGCGGCCCGGAGGGCCCCGCCGACGTCATGCCCTTCCTGGAGAACGTGACGCGGGGCCGGGGGATCCCCCGGGAGCGGCTGGAGGCCGTCGCCGAGCACTACCACCACTTCGGCGGCGTCAGCCCGATCAACGAGCAGAACGAGGCGCTGATCGCGGCCCTGGAGGCCGAGCTCGAGACCGCCGGCATCGACCTGCCGGTGTACTGGGGCAACCGCAACTGGGCGCCCTACGTCGAGGACGCCTGGCGCCAGATGGCCGACGACGGCATCGAGCACGCCTACGTCCTCGCGACGTCGGCCTACGCCTCGTTCTCCGGCTGCCGGCAGTACCACGAGGACGTCGCCCGGGCCCGGGTCGCGCTGGAGTCCGACCCGGGCGCGCCGGCCGGGCCCACCGCGGAGAAGCTGCCGCACTACTTCGACGCCCCGGGCTTCGTGCAGGCCAACGCCGACGCGCTGGCCGTCGCACTGGGGCAGCTGCCCGCCGAGCTCCGCGACGGTGCCCGGCTGGTGGCCACCGCGCACAGCATCCCGAACGCGATGGCCGACGTCGCCGGGCCGCAGGGGCACGCCTACGAGGCCGAGCTGCAGCGCGCGGCCCAGCTCGTCGTCGACGCCGCCGCGCCCGGCCGGTCCTTCGACCTGGTCTGGCAGAGCCGCAGTGGCCCGCCGTCGGTGCCGTGGCTGGAGCCCGACGTCAACGACCACCTGCGGGCGCTGGCGGAGAACGGCGAGCAGGCCGTCGTCGTCTTCCCGGTGGGCTTCATCAGCGACCACCTCGAGGTCATCTGGGACCTGGACAACGAGGCCAAGGAGACCGCCGAGGAGCTCGGCCTGGCCTTCGCCCGGGCGGCGACGGCGGGCACCCATGCGGCGTTCGTCCGGTCGCTGCGGGAGCTGCTCGCGGAGCGCCGCGCCGGTGGGGAGCCGCGCCTGGGCACCAACTGCCCGGCGTTCTGCTGCTTCGTGCAGCGCCCCGCCCGACCGGCCGCCTGACGGCGCTCGACATCGCGGGTTGAGGTTGATCATGGGGACGTCGCCCGGTGACACGCCGGCAGTCGGCGTGTCATCGGGCGAGTCGCCCATGATCACCGGCCGGCGCCGCTCACCGGTGACCGTCGACGCGGTGTCGGTGGGCGAGCCGGCGGTGCTGGCGCTGGTCTCGGCGCTGACGATCGAGCTCGCCGGCGGCGGGTACCTCGCCGAGGAGACGTTCGGCTACTCGCCGGAGCAGTTGGCGGCGTCCGGCGTCCACCTGGTCGGTGCCCGGGCCGACGGCGTGCTCGCCGGCATCGGCGGCGTCGAGCTGCAGGACGACGGCGTGGCCGAGCTGAAGCGGTTCTTCGTCCTGCCGGCGCACCGGGGCACGGGCGTCGCCGACGCACTGATGGCCGCGCTGGTCGACCACGCCAGCGCGCACGGCGTGCGCCTGCTGCGACTGGAGACCGGCGACGGCCAGCAGGCCGCGATCCGGTTCTACCGCCGGCACGGCTTCGCCGAGGTGCCGCGGTTCGGGCCCTACCTGGCCAGCGCGACGTCGGTCTGCATGGCGCGGCCGCTGCCCTCGCCCTGACCGGTCACCGCGGCACCCAGTTGTAGGCGGCGACGGTCGCCTCGCGGACGGCGGTGGCCAGCGGGCGCAGCGCCTCGTCCCGGGCGGCGGCCTGGGCGTGGGTGACCGCGGCCCCCGGGGCGTCGGCCATCGCCAGGTCGAGCACCTGCCGCAACCGCTGCGCCCGGCCGAGCACCGACACCGCCAGCGGGTCGTGGTCGGCCGGCAGCCCCGGGGCGCGCACGCCCTTGGAAAGCCCGGCCAGCAGCGACGGCACCTCCGGGTGCCAGCGGGCCAGGTCGAGGGAGGCCAGCGTGCGCGCCGCGTCGCCGACCGCGAGGTCCAGCGCTCCCGACGCCGCGCGCAGCGTCCCCTCGGCGGCGGGCGCGGCCGGCGGTGCGGCGCCCAGCGGCACGACCGTCCAGGCGACCATCTCGGTGCCCAGCTGCTCGGGCACCAGGGCGACCTGCGCGCCCACGGCCACCTGCCCCGACTCCAGCGCGAGGGCGGTCAGCGCCGGCACCGCGGGAACTCCCCGGGTGTCCCCGGGAGCCGGCAGCACCAGCTGCAACCGCTGCTCGCCGAGGCCCCGCAGCGCGCTCAGCGCCCAGCCCAGCGGCACCGCCTCGTCGGCGCCGGGCATCCCGGCGACGCGGTGGGCGGTGTCCCCGGTGACGGCGTCCAGCGCTTCGTCGTAGGAGGAGCGGCCGGTGAGCCAGGCGGTGGCCCAGACGGCGAGACGGCCGGCGGCGAGATCGTGCACGGTGACCGAGGCTACGACGCGGCCGGTGGCCGCTGCCCGGGCGGGCGGCGCGCGGCGCGCAACGCGCGACCGGGCACAGCGGGGCGTGCCAGACTGCGGACGTGCCCGCCTGGCTGCTCTGGTTGATCGCCTCCGGCCTGTTCGCGGCCGGTGAGGTCGCGAGCCTGGACCTGGTGCTGCTGATGTTCGCCGGCGGTGCCCTGGGTGGCATGACCGTGGCCCTGCTGGGCGGGGCGGTGTGGCTGCAGCTGGTGGCCTTCATCGTGGTGGCCGCCGGGCTGCTCGTGGTGGTCCGCCCGATCGCCAAGCGGCACCTGGTCGACCGCACCCCCGAGCAGATCGACGGGGTCGCCACCTACGTCGGCCGGGAGGCCGTGGTCAGCCAGCGCGTCGACAACACCGCGGGCCGGGTCCGGCTCGGCGACGACGAGTGGACGGCGCGCACCCAGCTGGACGGTGAGTCCTACGAGGTCGGCGCCGAGGTGCGGATCGTGCAGATCGAGGGCCCGATCGCCTACGTCAGCCACCTCTGAGGTCGCGATCGGGTGACGCGGCCCGGCGGGGGGTGACCCACCGTGCCGGACGAGGCAGTATCGCTGCTACGCACCGTCTCCCAGAAACGGAGCACCACCCATCGTGGATGCCGCCCTGATCGCCCTGATCGTGATCGCCGTGCTCGTCGTCTTCGTGGTGGCGAAGAGCGTCACGATCGTCCCCCAGGCCCAGGCGAAGGTGGTCGAGCGGCTCGGTCGTTACAGCCGCACGCTGTCGCCGGGGCTGGCGCTGCTCGTCCCGTTCGTCGACCGGGTCCGCGCCACCATCGACCTGCGTGAGCAGGTCATCTCCTTCCCACCGCAGCCGGTGATCACCGCCGACAACCTGCAGGTGGGCATCGACACCGTCGTCTACTTCCAGGTGACCGATCCGCGCCTGGCGGTGTACGGGATCGCCAACTACATCACCGGCATGGAGCAGCTGACCACCACGACCCTGCGCAACGTCGTCGGCGGGCTGAACCTCGAGGGCGCGCTCACCGGCCGGGACGGGATCAACTCCCAGCTGCGCACCGTGCTCGACGGCACCACCGGACCGTGGGGTCTGCGGGTGGCCCGGGTCGAGATCAAGGCGATCGACCCGCCGCCGTCCATCCAGGACTCCATGGAGAAGCAGATGCGCGCCGACCGCGACAAGCGCGCGGTCATCCTCACCGCCGAGGGGCAGCGGCAGTCGGCGATCACCACCGCCGAGGGCCAGAAGGCGGCGGCGATCCTGTCGGCGGAGGGCAAGAAGCAGGCCGCGATCCTCGACGCCGAGGCCGAGCGGCAGAGCCGGATCCTGCGCGCCGAGGGTGAGCGCGCGGCGCTGTTCCTGCAGGCGCAGGGCCAGGCGAAGAGCATCGAGACCGTCTTCCAGGCCATCCACGACGGCAAGCCCGACCAGGGCCTGCTCGCCTACCAGTACCTGCAGACGCTGCCGAAGATCGCCCAGGGCGACGCCAACAAGATGTGGATCGTGCCCAGCGAGTTCAGCAAGGCGCTGGAGGGCCTGTCCAAGCTGGGTGGCGGGTCGGACGACGGCGACGGGGCCCGCAGCTGGCTGGACGTCGACGCGTCCTCCGGCGCCCAGGGCGCGACCCAGCCACCGGCGTCGTCCCTGGACACCAGCAACTGGTTCGACTCGAACCTGCCGCCGGCCGCCGAGCAGCCCGAGGCCAAGATCTCGCTGTCGAGCATCGCCGACACCGCGGGGGAGACGACGCCGCAGATCCCGAAGCCCCCGCCGCTGTCCCAGGTCAAGCAGGACGTGCAGGAGAGCGGCCCGGCCGCCGACCCGCGCAACCGCACTGCGGACGACGACCCGCCGCAGCTGCCGTGACACGGCGATCCTGCCGGACCGCACCGCGGCCAGGGGGCGTGCCCCGGCGTCGCTGAGCCGTTGCGGCGCCCCGTGGCGGGGAGTCTCCGACCCCCGCGCCGCGGGGCGCCAGCCGCTCGCACGGCGTTCTGCGTGCCCCTTGCTCAGTCCTTGAGGAGGCCCTCGCGGAGCTTGGCCAGCGTCTGGGACAGCAGCCGCGAGACGTGCATCTGCGAGATGCCGATGTCCGCGGCGATCTGCGACTGGGTCATGTTCCCGAAGAACCGCAGGATCAGGATCCGGCGCTCGCGGGCCGGGATGGTGGCCAGCAGCGGCTGCAGCGACTCGCGGTACTCGACGCCCTCCAGTGCGGCGTCCTCCTCGCCCAGCGTCGCCGCCAGGGTGGGGGAGTCCTCCTCGCCGGAGAGCCGTTCGTCCAGCGAGCTGCTGCGGTACGCGTTGGCGACCGCGAGCCCCTCGAGGACCTCGGCCCGCGGGATGCCAAGGTGCTCGGCCAGCTCCGACGGGGTCGGTGCATGGCCGTTCTTCTGGGACAGCTCGCTGACCGCGGCGTTGAGCGACAGGTGCAGCTCCTGCAGCCGTCGCGGCACGCGCACCGACCAGCCCTGGTCGCGGAAGTGCCGCTTGATCTCCCCGGTGATGGTGGGCACCGCGAAGGAGAGGAACTCCACACCCCGGCCGGGATCGAAGCGGTCGATCGCGGCGATCAGCCCGAGGGTGCCCACCTGGAGCAGGTCGTCGAACGGCTCGCCGCGGTTGCTGAAGCGCCGGGCGAAGTGCCGGACCAGCGGCAGGTGCTCCTCGACCAGGATCTCCCGCAGCCGCTCCCGGCGCGGGTCGTCCTTCTCCAGGCCGGCCAGCTCGGCGAACAGCGGCGCGGTGCGCTCGGCCCGCTTGCGGTTCTCCGAGAGGGGCACCGGGTCCGCGGCCAGCTCGGCGCCGGCGGCGTCGGCCGTGCCGGGCTCGGCCGCGGTGCCGTCAGCCGGGACGGCGCTGGGGGCGTCGGCCGGGACGGCGCTGGGGCCCTCGGCCGGGACGGCGCTGGGGCCCTCGGCCGGGACGGCGGCGGGGGTGGTCACGTCGTCGCTCACCGCGGCGTCGTCGGCCGGGATGCGCGGGCGGGCCGGGGCACCGGCGTCGAGGACGTCATCGGTGGCCGGCTGGTCCGTGGCAGCCGACCGGGTCACCGTGCGACCGAGACGTCGTGGTCGGTGGGGCTCGCGTCGCTGAGGACCGGGTCACCGAGCACGTCGGCAGCCAGGGTCGCCGCGCTGTACCGGCGCAACTTCTTGACCATCGTGATGCAGGCCGCCGGCGTGGACGCCCCGTCGCCGGCGGTGACCGTCGCCTGGTCGCTCGGCCCGGCGTCGACCGTGTCGACCAGCGTGTGCAGCACGGCCCAGCCGAAGCCGTCCCGCGGGACGTCGACACCGGCCGCCGTCGGCACCCAGGCGTCGATGCGCAGGTGCTCGCGGGTGGCCTCGAAGACCACCGTCAGCGGGGAGTCGCCGAGTGCGATCGCCGCGAGGGTGGCGCACGCCTCGTCGACGGCCAGCCGCAGGTCCTCCACGGCGTCGAGGTCGAAGTCCATCCGCATCGCCAGGTCCCCGGTCATCGCGCGCACCGCGGGCAGCTGCGTCGGGGAGGTCGGAACACGCAGTTCCAACCGTTCGGCCCGCCGCTCACCCGTGGCGGCGCCCGTCGTGTCGACCATGCGTCGTCTGCTCCTTCGTCGTCCGCACGCCCCCGGCCGGGAGCGTGGCGGTCCATCCGGTGCACCCGGGGCGCGGCGCCGTTGCCGGCGCGCGAGCGACGAACGGTCGCCCCGCGGGTGCGTGCGCGGGCAGGACCCGCTGACCCAACGGTAGTCGGACCGCCTGCGGGAGGTGCCCCACGGGGCCGGCGGGCAAACACGGTGCGCACGGCGTCGTCACCGGCGCGGGTGGTCCGGCGACGGGCTGTGTTTGGAACGGCGCGGCGCCGACCATCTCCCAGCCGTGAGACTCCGCCGCAGCGACGTGCACGCCCCGGGCTGGACCCGGCGCCGCGCCGGCCGGGGCTTCTCCTACCGGGACGAGTCCGGCGCCCTGATCAAGGACGACGCACGGCTGGACCGGGTGCGGGGGCTGGTGATCCCGCCGGCCTGGAAGGACGTCTGGATCTGCCCCTGGCCCAACGGCCACATCCAGGCGGTGGGCACCGACGCCGCCGGCCGCCGGCAGTACCGCTACCACGACGAGTGGCGGGCCCGACGGGACGCCGCCAAGCACGAGCGGGTGCTGGAGATCTCCCACCAGCTGCCCGACGTCCGCGACGAGGTGGTCGCCGCGCTGCGCAAGCGCGGGCTGACCCGGGACCGGGTGCTCGCCACCGCGGTGCGGCTGCTGGACCTGGGCGCGTTCCGGGTGGGCAGCGAGCAGTACGCGGAGGACAACGGCACCTTCGGCCTGGCCACGCTCCGCCGCGAGCACGTCCGGGTCCGCGGTGAGCGCACCTTCTTCTCCTACACCGCCAAGGGCGGCATCGAGCGCGAGGTCGAGCTGACCGACCAGCCCACCGCGACGGTGGTCCGCCAGCTGCTCGACCGCCCCGGGGAGACCGGCGAGGAGCTGCTGGGCTACTGGCTGGCCGACGGCAGCTGGCACGACGTCACCAGCGACGAGGTGAACGCCTACCTCAAGGAGATCAGCGGCGCCGAGATCACCGCGAAGGACTTCCGCACCTGGACCGCGACGGTGATGATGGCGGCCGCGCTCGCGGAGCAGCCGACGCCGCCCAGCCGGACCGCGCGCAAGCGTGCGGTCCGGGAGGCGTACGTGCGCGTCTCCGAGCAGCTGGGCAACACCCCGACCGTGGCGAAGGCCAGCTACGTCGACCCGCGGGTGGTCGACCGCTACGAGCACGGCGAGACGATCGCCGAGGCGCTGGCGGAGGCGGCGGGGGCACCGGACGACCGTTCGGCGCAGCGCACGCTCGAGGCCGCGGTCTGCAGCCTGCTCAGCAGCTGAGGAGCGACCCCGGACGCAGCGACGGCGCCCCGCCGGAGCGGGGCGCCGTCGCTGGCGAGGTGGTGCGGTGACCCTGCGGTCAGGCCTTCTCGGCGATGGTGAACAGGTCGATCAGGCCGGTGACCTCGAGCGGTCGGGTGACCGCGCGGGTGTTGGCCACCAGACGGAGGCCGACGTCGCGCGAGCGGGCCGACTTCTGCGTCTCCACGAGCACGGCCAGGCCGGCCGAGCCCAGGAACTGGACGCCGCAGAGGTCGATGACCAGTGCGGTGGGCTGCTGCTCCAGCTGGGTGTCCAGCGAGGCCCGCAGCACCGGTGCGGTGAAGGTGTCCACCTCGCCGATGACCGTCACGGTGACGGTGCCGTCGTCGTCGGTGGACGTCGACAGCGTGATCACGTCGTCGAAGGGGGCTTCGTTCGCGTCAGCCGCGGCCGACGCGCCTTCGGCGGGTGAGTCGGATGAGGTCACGGACTGCAGCTCCTCTCAGCGGCGGTGCGCGCAGGACGCGCGAACGCCCGGACAGCGTACTGCTGCACGCCGTCCGCGTTCGTCGCGGCCTGGGCCACCGGGTCTTCCAGACACCTGGTCCGGAGGTTTCCGGGCAGGCGACGGCTGGCTGCTCAACCGTGGCGCCCAACCTAGTCGGGCCATGATCGGCGCACCAATCCAGACGGCACCGGACCGGGTGGGCGGCCGCGACGCCGGTGACGTCGCGGCCGCCCGGGGACCGGTGCCGGGTGCAGCCGTGCGGTGGGGCGTCCTGCTCAGCCGTCGGTGAGGTGCATGGCCTTCTCCTCCGGCCCCTCACCGCCGGTGGGGTCCTCGCCGGAGGCGACGACGTCGTCCCCGACGCTGTCGCTGCCGGAGGAGGCGCCCGGCTCGGTGTCGGAGTTCTGGTCGATCTGCGGCACCGTGCGGTCGTGGTGCTCGGCCGCGCGCACCTCGGACAGGTCGCCGGACCCGGCGTCGGGCACCTCCTCGGCCAGCCGCTGGTCCAGGGACTCACCCTCGGACTGCTCGGCGGCCGTCGTCCCGAAGGAGACCGGCTCGTGCCGCCGGTCGCCGGGCAACGGGGCGAACTCCGGGTCCTCGGCCGCGGCGTCCTCGGGGCGCGAGTCGTCGGCGATCTCCGGGATCCCGTCGTCGGCGTAGGAGACGTCGCGAGCGGTCTGGCCCTCGGGGTCGTTGGACCGGAGGTCGTCGCCCCCGGCCAGCGGGCCGTCGTCGGGGAACTCGGCGTCGTTCAGGGTGGAGTCGCGGGCGGCGCGGTCCGGGTCGGTCATGGTGGTGCCTCCGTTCTGCGCGCCTCGGCGGGGCGGGCGCGCTCGTCCGTCCGGCTGGACGGCGGGACCGGTCGGGTGACCGGCGTCGTGCGCAGGCCCCTACCCGCGCACCCCGGCGGCATGCGTGACCCCGGTCCCGCCCGGGCCGGGCATGCCCACGGCGGGCCACGGGTACCGGCGCGGCATGGCGATCACCGAGGACGTACAGCGCATGGGCGCACCGCTCCGGCGCTGGGCACACACCCAGAAGCAGGAGTACACCCGGGGCGAGGAGCGGCCGCTGGGTGCCGACCTCGGCGCGATGGGCGTGTACGTCGGCCTGGTGGGCGCCGCGGCCGCCGCGATCCGCGCCTCGGGGCGGGAGCTGCCCGCCCGGATCCCGCTCGGTGACGCCGTCCTGCTCACCGTCGGCACGTTCCGGCTGGCCCGCCGCATCGCCAAGGACCCGGTGACCGCCCCGGTGCGCGCCCCCTTCGTGAGCTACCAGGGCACCTCGGGCGAGGCCGAGGTCGCCGAGGAGGTGCGCGAGCACGGTGGGGTGAAGCACGCGGTGGGGGAGCTGCTCACCTGCCCGTTCTGCATGGCGCAGTGGGTCGGCACCGGCTTCGTGCTGGGGTACGTCACCGCGCCCCGGGCCACCCGGCTGGCCGCGCTGACGATGACGATGGTCGCCGGCTCCGACGTGCTCCAGTTCGCCTACGACGCGATCCAGAACGGCGCGCTGCGGCCCGGCGGGGAGGCGCCGCCCGAGGACATCACCGGCCAGATGGTCTGAGCCCGGCCCGTCACCCAGGGTGCTCGCCCGGACCGCGCGGGTCCGGGCCGGGCGGGTCACCCGCCCGGGTGGTCGACTGCGCTGGGTAGTCGTCTCGCCCTGCCGCCCGGGCGCCGACCTGCCTATCCTTCGATCTCGTCGAGCTGCCGGCGTCGCCGGCCCGGAGCGGAGGTCGGTCGTGCGGTCCATCTGGCGGGGCGCCATCTCCTTCGGGCTGGTGAGCATCGGGGTCAAGCTGTACTCGGCCACCGAGGACCACGACATCCGCTTCCACCAGGTGCACAAGACCGATGGCGGCCGGGTGAAGTACCGCCGGGTCTGCTCGGTCGACGGCGAGGAGGTCGAGTACGGCGACATCGCCAAGGGCTACGAGCTGCCCGACGGCCAGCTCGTGGTGCTCACCGACGCCGACTTCGACGAGCTGCCCCTGGTGACCACCCGGGAGATCGAGGTGCTCCAGTTCGTCGACCAGGAGCAGATCGACCCGATCCACTTCGAGAAGACCTACTACCTCGAGCCCGACGGCGTCGCGACGCGGCCGTACGTGCTGCTGCGCACCGCGCTGGAGAACGCCGGACAGGTGGCGATCACGAAGATCGCGATCCGCCAGCGGGAGTCCCTGGCCGCGCTGCGGGTCCGGGAGGGCGTGCTGGTGCTGCACACGATGCGCTGGCCCGACGAGATCCGCCGGCCCGACTTCGGCTTCCTCGACGAGGACGTCGCCGTCCGCCCGCAGGAGCTGGCGATGGCCGAGTCGCTGATCTCCACCATGGCCGGGGACTTCGACCCGACCCAGTTCACCGACGACTACCGCGAGGCGATGACCGCCCTGCTGGAGGCCAAGCAGTCCGGCGGTGAGGTGCGGCCCGCCCCGGAGGTCGCCGACGACGGCGGTGGGGCGGTGGTCGACCTGATGAGCGCGCTGCGGCGCAGCGTCGAGCGCGCGGGCGGCTCGACGCCGGCAGCGGAGAGCGCGGCCGAGGAGCCCGCGCCCACGTCCCCGGCGAAGAAGGCCCCGGCGAAGAGGGCGGCCGCCACCAAGGCTCCCGCGAAGAAGGCGCCGGCGAAGAAGGCCGCGGCGGGGGAGAAGGCCGGCGGGACCACCGCGGACGCCCCGGCGAAGACCACCAAGCGCACCCCGCGGGCGCGCAAGACCGCCTGACCGGTGGCCGACCCCGATCCGCTGGCCGCCTACCGCGCCAAGCGGGACCCCGGCCGCACCGCCGAGCCGGTCCCACCGGCCGGGCAGCCGCTGCCGCGAGGCGACGGCGACACGTTCGTCGTCCACGAGCACCACACGCCCCGTGGCCGCACGGGTGAGCGGGTGCACTGGGACCTGCGCCTGGAGCGCGACGGGGTGCTGAAGAGCTGGGCGGTGCCCAAGGGCCCGCCGACGCAGCCGGGGGTCAACCGGCTCGCCGTCCCCACCGAGGACCACCCGCTGGAGTACGCCTCGTTCTCCGGCACGATCCCGGCCGGGGAGTACGGCGGCGGGGTCTCGACCATCTGGGACGCCGGGCGCTACGCCACCGAGACGTGGACCGACGACCACGTGACCGTCGCCTTCGACGGCGGGCGGCTGACCGGTCGCTACGTGCTCTTCCGGCTGCCCGACCGCAGCTGGGCCCTGCGCAAGCTCGACCCCGACCCGGTGTCGGCGGCGCCGGTGGCCGGGGTGCCCGAGGACCTGCGCCCGATGCTCGCCGCGCTCGGGGAGCTGCCCCCGGCGTCGGACGAGCGGTGGGGCTACGAGTTCAAGTGGGACGGCGTCCGGGTGCTGGCGCACGTCCGCGGTGGGGCGTTGCGGCTGCGGGCGCGCAGCGGCAACGACGTGACCGCCACCTACCCCGAGCTCGCCCCGCTGCCGGCGGCGCTGGCCGGGCACGACGCCGTCCTGGACGGCGAGGTGGTGGCGCTGGACCCCCGCGGCCGCCCGGACTTCGGCCTGCTGCAGGGCCGCATGCACCGCACCGGCCCGGAGGTGGCCCGGCTGGCCGTGGCGGCTCCGGTGAGCTACCTGGTGTTCGACCTGCTGGCCTGGGACGGCGAGGCCCTGCTCGACCGGCCGTGGACCGAGCGCCGGGAGCGGCTCGACGCCCTCGGCCTGGGCAACGACCGCTGGGTCACCACGCCGTGGTTCCGCGGGAACGGCCCGGCCATCCAGTCGGCCAGCCGGGACAACGGGCTGGAGGGCGTCGTCGCCAAGCGGCTGGACTCGCCGTACCGGCCGGGTGGACGCGGGCCGGACTGGCGGAAGGTGAAGAACCTGCGCACCCAGGCGGTCGTCGTCGGCGGCTGGCGGCCGGGGGAGGGCCGGCGGGCGGGCGGCATCGGGTCGCTGCTGGTCGGCGTGCACGACGACACCGGCCGGTTGGTCTTCGCCGGGCACGTCGGCACCGGGTTCACCGCGAAGGCGCTGGCCGACCTCGAACCGCTGCTCACCGCCCGGGCGTCGTCGCCGTTCGCCGACCCGCTGCCCCGGGAGGTCACCCGGGACGCCCGCTGGGTCGAGCCGGTGCTGGTGGGGGAGGTCCGGTTCGGCGAGTGGACCCGGGAGGGCCGGCTGCGCCACCCGGCGTGGCGGGGGCTGCGCGACGACGTCCGGCTGCAGGACGTCGTGGTGGAGCCCGCATGAGACAGCGGGTGCAGATCGAGGGCCGCCAGCTGGAGGTCAGCAACCTGGACAAGGTGCTGTTCCCCGAGGTCGGCTTCACCAAGGCGCAGGTCATCGAGTACTACGTGCGGATCGCCCCGGTGCTGCTGCCGCACGTGGCGCGGCGCCCGGTCACCTTCACCCGCTGGCCCTCCGGGGTGGACGGGCAGGCCTTCTTCGAGAAGAACAGCGCCCGGCACGCCCCGGAGTGGGTCGAGTCGGTGACCGTGCCCTCGCCGGGCTCGTCGCGCGGCCGGGAGACGCTGGACATGGTGCTGCTCTCCGCCGTCCCCGACCTGGCCTGGTCGGCCAACCTGGCCGCGCTGGAGGTGCACGTGCCGCAGTGGCGGGTCGACGACGACGGCGTCGCGCAGCTGCCCGACCTGCTGGTGCTCGACCTGGACCCGGGCCCGGGCACCGGGGTGGTCGAGTGCGCGCACGTGGCCCAGCGGCTGCGCGAGGTGCTGGCCGCCGACGGGCTCGACCCGGTGGTGAAGACGTCGGGCTCCAAGGGGATGCAGGTCTACGCGCCGATCGAGTGCGCCGACCGGGAGCACCCCAGCCGGTACGCCAAGGGCCTGGCCCAGCGGCTCAGCCGGGAGACCCCGGAGCAGGTGGTGTGGCGGATGGAGAAGGCGCTGCGGCCGGGCAAGGTGCTGGTCGACTGGAGCCAGAACAACACCGCGAAGACGACGGTCGCCCCGTACTCGCTGCGGGCGCGGCCGTTCGCCACGGTCTCCACCCCGCTGCGCTGGGCCGAGGTCGACGCGCTGCGCGCGGGCGGCGACCCGGCGTCGGTGCGCTTCCGCACCGACGACGTCCTGGCCCGGGTCGCCGAGCACGGCGACCTCTTCGACGTCGACGCGCGGACCCGCGCCGTCCTGTCGTCGTGACGGTCCCCCCGGCCGGCGTCGTCCGCGGCGCCGGGGTCTGACCGGACGCGACGCTCGTCCGGGAGGAGGACGCCGGATCAGACTTCGGGCCGATGTGCTGTCGTCCCCGGGGGGCCAGGCTGGCGGTCGTGACCACCGTCCTGCCGCCGCCCGCGCCGCCCCTGCCGTCGTGGCCCGCGCCGTCGGCGCGCACGGAACTCGCCCGCTGGTGGCTGCCGGTGCTGGTGCTGGTGCTCGGCGCCGGCGGCGGGGTGCTGACCGAGCGGGTCCAGGGCGCGCTGGCCGGGTCGTGGGCGCACTGGGGCCACGCGGTGGCGGCGTGGTGCCTGGCGTCCTTCGCGGTCGGCGCGCTGGCCCGTCGGTGGCGCGGCGCGGTGGCTGCCGCGGTCGCCACCCAGCTGCTCCTGGTCGTGGGCTTCCACGCAGCGCGGGCGGTGCAGCTGCTGCCCGTCGACGAGGCGGCCGCGGTCGTCTGGTCGGTTGCGGGGGTTGCGGCCGGGCTGGTGTTCGGGACGGTGGGCTGGTGGTGGCGGGCCGCGCGGCAGCGGCTGGCCGCGCTGGTGCTGCTGGCGGTGGTCGTCCCGGTCGTCTGGGCGGACACCGCGGTGGTCGACGCGGTGACCGTCACCTGCTGAGCTCCGCACCGCCGTCGGGGAGACGGGCGACACGTCACGTTCACCCGCCCTTGTCTTGACTGAGTCAAGATAAGCGGGTTGAGTCGGCGGCGATGGAGACGACCTGGGCCGACGAGCTGCGGAGAGCAGGGCTGCGGGTCACCCGCCCCCGGCTCGCCGTGCTCGACGTCCTCGCCGGTCACCCGCACGTCGACGCCGACACGATCGCCACCACCGCCCGCGCCGCGCACCCCTCGATCTCGCCGCAGGCGGTCTACGGGGTGCTCAAGGCGCTGGTCGGGAGCGGTCTCGCCCGCCGGATCGAGCCGGCCGGTGGGCCGGCGCGCTACGAGCTGCGGGTCGGCGACAACCACCACCACCTGGTCTGCCGGGGGTGTGGGCTGGTCGCCGACGTCGACTGCGTCGTGGGCCGGGCGCCCTGCCTGGCGCCCTCCGACGCGGCGCTCTCCGATGCGGCGGGCTTCGCCGTCGACGAGGCCGAGGTCGTCTTCTGGGGACTCTGCGCCGGCTGCCAGGCCGCGCGCAGGACGCACGTGCACGGGACCAACAGTGCAATGGGAGAAGGAGTGAGCGCATGACCGACGTCGCATCGCAGGGCCCCGCCGCCAGCGAGGCAGACCGGCCCGTCCTGACCAACCGTCAGGGCCACCCGATCTACGACAACCAGAACCAGCGCACGGTGGGTTCGCGTGGCCCGGCCACGCTGGAGAACTACCAGTTCCTGGAGAAGATCAGCCACTTCGACCGGGAGCGCATCCCGGAGCGGGTCGTGCACGCCCGCGGCGCCACCGCGTTCGGCGTCTTCGTGGCCGACGGCACCGTCGGTGACGAGCCGATCGAGAAGTACACCCGGGCCAAGCTCTTCTCCGAGAAGGGCAAGGAGACCGAGGTCGCCCTGCGCTTCTCCACCGTCGCCGGCGGCCGGGACTCCTCCGAGGCGGCGCGTGACCCGCGCGGCTTCGCGGTGAAGTTCTACACCGAGGACGGCAACTGGGACCTCGTCGGCAACAACCTGGGTGTCTTCTTCATCCGGGACGCCATCAAGTTCCCCGACTTCATCCACTCGCAGAAGCCGGACCCGGTGACCTTCGAGCGCCAGGTCGCCAACCGGGTCTTCGACTTCTGGTCGCAGTCGCCCGAGGCGCTGCACATGATGACGCTGGTCCTCAGCCCCCGTGGCCTGCCGGCGAGCTACCGCACCATGCAGGGCTTCGGCGTGAACACCTACAAGTGGGTCAACGCCGCCGGTGAGACCAAGCTGGTCAAGTACCACTGGCTGCCCAAGCAGGGCGTCAAGTCCTGGACCGAGGCCGACGCCGCGGTCGCGCAGGGCACCGAGCTCGGCGTGCACACGAAGGACCTCTACGAGGCCATCGAGCGCGGCGAGTTCCCCTCCTGGGACCTGCACGTCCAGCTGATGGACGACCACGACCACCCGGAGCTGGACTTCGACCCGCTGGACGACACCAAGGTGTGGCCGGAGAACGAGTTCCCGCTGCGCAAGGTCGGCACCCTGACCCTGAACCGCACGCCGCAGGACTTCTTCACCGAGAGCGAGCAGATCGCCTTCGGCACCGGTGTCCTGGTCGACGGGCTGGACTTCTCCGACGACAAGATGCTGGTCGGCCGGACGTTCTCCTACTCCGACACCCAGCGCTACCGGGTGGGCCCGAACTACCTGCAGCTGCCGGTGAACCAGCCGAAGGGCGCTCGGGTCGCCACCAACCAGCGCGACGGGGCGATGGCCTACGGCGTGGACCGCGCCGAGGGCACCAACCCGCACGTCAACTACGAGCCGTCCATCCTGGGCGGCCTGCGTGAGGCCGAGCGCCCCGCGCACGACGAGCAGGGCCCGGAGATCACCGGCCGGCTGACCCGCAAGCGGATCGACCGCACCGACGACTACACCCAGGCCGGCCAGCGCTACCTGCTGTCCGAGCAGTGGGAGAAGGACGACCTCGTCGCCAACCTGATCGCCAACCTGTCGCAGTGCGACCGGCCGATCCAGGAGCGGATGATGTGGCACCTCTTCATGGTCGAGGACGAGCTGGGCCAGCGGGTCGGTGACGGCCTGGGCATCAGCGCGGACGACGTCCGGGGGATGCCGCCGCTGCAGACCCAGACGCTCACCGAGGCCGAGCTGCAGCGCGCGGCCAACCTGGGCAAGAACGGCCCGCGCGACGTCAGCGGCCTGACCATGACGCACTGCGTGCCGAACGAGCACGTCGTCCTCGCGAAGTGATCGACGTCGGGTGACCCACCGGGGCTGACGCCCCACCGCACCACCACCGCGGGCCGCGACCGGATCTCCGGTCGCGGCCCGTCGTGGTCTGCCGGTCAGGCCTGCGCCACAACCTCCTGCCCGGCGCCCGGGGCGGCCTCGGTGGCCAGGTCGGCCGCCCACAGGTCGGGGCCGAACACCTCGTACTGGATGTCCTTCGCCGGCACGCCCCGGTCGATGAGCGAGCTGCGCACCGCCCGCATGAACGGCAGCGGACCGCACAGGTAGTACGCGGCGCCCTCGGGGAGATCGACCGCGTCCAGGTCCATCATCCCGGCGTGCACGCCGTCGACGGGCAGGCTGCTCTCGGCGCCGCGCTCGTACCAGACGTGCGCGGCCGCCCCGGGGAGCGCGCGGACGTCGTCGAGCACCTGCCGGCGCAGCGCGAAGGACTCCTCGTCGACGTCGGCGTGCAGCAGGGTGATCGGCAGGTGCGACCCGGCCGCGGTGAGGTGCGAGAGCATCCCGGCCATCGGGGTGATGCCGATCCCGGCGCTGGCGAACACCACCGGCCGGCCGGAGTCGTCGAGGACGACGTCGCCGAACGGCAGCGAGAGGGTGAGCACGTCACCCACCTGCGCGCGGTCGCACAGCAGGTTCGACACCTCGCCGTCGGGCGTGCCGTTGCCGCGCACCCGCTTGACCGAGAACTGGCGGTGCTCGCCGTCGTCGGCGCGGGTGAGGCTGTACTGCCGCGGCTGGTGGACGCCGTCCGGCATCTCCACCTTCACCGAGACGTACTGGCCGGGCAGCGACGTCTTCACCAGCCGGTCGTCGACCCGCTTGACCCGGAAGGTGACGACGTCGGCGGTCTCCTCGGTCTTCTCGGCGACCTCCCACTCGCGCCAGACCGTCTCCGGCCGCACCCCGCGAGAGCTGTACAGGCCGCGCTCCATGTTGATCAGCGCGTAGGCCATCAGCCAGTAGACCTCGTCCCAGGCCGCGGCCACCTCCGGGGTGACGGCGTCGCCCAGCACGTCGACGATCGCCCAGAACAGGTGCTCGTGGACGACGTCGTACTGCGCCGGCGTGATGCCGAGGGAGACGTGCTTGTGCGCGATCCGGGACAGCAGCTGCTCGGGCACCTGCTCGGGGTCCTTCAGCAGGGCGGTGGCGAAGACTGCGACCGACCCGGCCAGCGCGACCTGCTGGGTGCCCGCCGCCTGGTTGCCGCGGTTGAAGGTGCCGTCCAGCAGCTCCGGGTGAGCCCCGAACATGTGGCCGTAGAACCGGCGGGCGATCTCCTCGATGTTCTCGGCGACGACCGGGAGGGTGGCCTCGATGACCGGGCGGGAGCGATCGGAGAGCACGGTGCCTCGTTCCTGGAGAGGGCGTGCGGCACCGACGTGGGGTGCCGCGGGGGATCTCACCACTCTCGGCGCCGGCTCCCATCGGGTCGAGGGGCGTAGGTCCCGCGGCTCAGGTCGGCAGCTCGGCGCCGCACTGCCGGCACCTGGTGGGCCGGGGCTCCTCGGCCAGCCGGCCGCACGCGGGGCAGACCAGCTCCAGCCAGCACACCGGGTCACCACCCTCGGGCTCCGCCGGTCGTGGCCGGTCGGCCCCTGCCTGGTCGGTCACCGATGCTCCTCGTCGTCGGTGCGAGCAGACTGCACCCGTGGACGACACGGCGCAGCAGTTGACGGCCGCCGCCCACCGGCTCGAGCAGCTGGCCGCCCGGACGACGCCGGGCGAGTGGCGGGTGCAGGGTCTGCTCGCCTCCCGGCCCGAGGTGGTGGCGCACCGCCCGGACGGCGGCACCGAGCACGTCGCCGAGGCCCGGGCCCGGACGGCGGAGTGGATCGCCACCGTCACCCCCGCGCTGGCCGTGCCACTGGCCGCCTGGCTGCGCGCCGCGGACCCCACCGACCCACACGCCGGTGCGGTCGCCCGCGTGCTGCTGAGCTGACCCCTCCCGCCCACTGCCGGGCTGCCCTACCCTCGGCGCCACCAGGGAGGGAGCCGGGCCGATGAGCTGGATCGCCACACCGGAGGAGTCCGCGGCGACGGGGACGGTGGCCGCGGTCTACGCCGCGGACCGGGACTCGCTGGGGCACGTCACGAACCACACCCGGGTCTTCGCCCAGCGCCCCGAGGTCCTGGCCGCCTGGCGGGCGCTGAGCGCGGCGATCAAGGACTCGATGGGGGAGCGGCGGTACGAGCTCGCCACGCTGGGTGCGGCCGCCCGGCTGCGGTCCAGCTACTGCTCGCTGGCCCACGGCTGGGTGCTCGCCGAGCGGCACCTGGACGCCGGGACGGTGGCCACCCTGGTGCACGACCCCCGCCGGTCCGGCCTGGACCCCGCCGAGATCGCCACGGTGGAGCTGGCGGCGCGGGTGGCCGGTGGAGCGGCGGAGATGACCGAGGACGACCTGGACGCCGCCCGGGAGGCCGGGCTCGGCGACGGCGAGGTGCTCGACGTCGTGCTGGCCGCGGCGGCCCGGATGTTCTTCAGCAGCGTCCTCGACGCCGTCGGCGCCGAGCCCGACCGCGATTACGCGGAGCTGCCCGCGCCGTTGCGCGACGCGCTGACCGTCGGCCGCCCGATCGAGGCCGGCCCGGCCTGACCCGCGGCGCTCGGGGGATCCTGGCAGTTCTGTTGCGGTCGCGGTCGCCCCGGCCACTCGTCCGCCCGCCGTTCGCCGGCGCATCCTCGCGCTACCGGGCGGGCGTCCGGCGGCGGCGAGGGGAGCGGAGCGTGTGGGCGAGCGTCGTGTTCGGGGTGCTGGTCGTGCTGTTCTTCCGGGCGATGGGTCGTGCCGGTGCGCCGGCCCCGGAGCAGCCGGAGCCGGGGTGGCCCGCCGCACTGCACCGGCTGCTCGCGGACGTCGCGCGCGGGGTGCGGGTGTTCGCCGCGCTGGCCACCGCCCACCGGGAGCGCAGCGGGCGGGCCGGCTGGACAGCAGGGCCCGATGGGGCGACGGTGCCCGTGGTGTGCCGGGACGACCGCTGACACCCCGCCGAGGTGGAGGTGCTCAGTCGCCCGGGCGCTTGCGGTCCTGCTCGGCGAGGAAGCGCTCCAGCTCGGCGCCGAGCTCGTCGCCGCTGGGCATCTGGCCGGCGGTGCCCAGCAGACCGGTGTCCTCGCGCGCCGCGGTGAAGGAGTCGAACTGCTCCTCCAGCGCGGCCACCACGGAGGTGTTCTCCGCCGAGCGGCCGATCTGCTCGTCGACCTCGGTGCGGTTGGCCTCGGCCGCCTCGCGCAGCGTCTCGGTGGGCACGTGCAGCCCGGTGAGCTGCTCCAGGTGCTCGAGCAGCGTCAGCGAGGCCGCGGGGTAGGTGGCCTGGGCGAGGTAGTGCGGCACGTGTGCGGCCACCCCCAGCGCGTCGACGCCGGCCTCACCCAGCCGCAGCTCCAGCAGGGCACCGACGCTGCCGGGGATGCGCATCTCGCCCCAGTACACCGGGTAGGACTCGATCAGCTGCCGCCGCGTGGCGTGCGCGGTCACGGTGACCGGCCGGGTGTGCGGCACCGGCATCGGGATGGCGTGCAGCGCGACGACGGCCGTCACCCCGAGCCGCTCGACCAGCCCGGCGACGGCGGCGACGAACCGCTCCCACGCGAAGTCCGGCTCGGTGCCGTGCAGCAGCAGGAACGGGCGGCCGCCGTCGTCCTCGAGCGCGTAGAGGTTGATCTCCGGGGAGGTGATCGACTCGTAGCGGTCACCGGAGAAGGTCATCCGCGGCCGGTGGCCGCGGTAGTCGACCAGGCTGTCGACGTCGAAGCGGGCGATCAGCTGGTGCGGGAGGGTGGCCAGCAGGTGCGAGCCGGCGAGGGCGGCGGCGTGTGCGGCGTCGAACTCCCCGGCCAGGTCGTGCACCAGCACCAGGCCGGGCCGCTCCTCGGGGGAGCCGACCTGCTCCTCACGGGCGAGGAACGGGTCTGCCTCGGGGAGCACCTCGACGAGGTCCTCCGGTCGCTGCGGCACGGTGTGGCCTCCTGGGGACGATCCGACGGGTCGAGTGGTGAAGCCCCGGGAGGGACGGCGGCATTCCCGCCGTCCCCCTCCCGGGTCGCCACCGGGGTCAACGCAGCGGGTTCGGCTCTTCCGCGTGCTCGCTGACCAGCTCGGACCCCGACACGTCCCCGGAGAGCACCCGGCGGGTGCCGTCGGGCTCCACCTCGGGGCTCATGCCGTCGAGGACGTCGCGCCCGTAGCGGTAGGCCACCGCGATCAGCGCGGCCACCGGCACCGCCAGGAAGGCGCCGATGATCCCGGCCAGGCTGGTGCCCGCGGTGACCGCGAGGATGACCACGGCCGCGTGCAGGTTGAGCCCACGCCCCTGCAGGATCGGCTGCAGCACGTTGCCCTCGATCTGCTGCACGACGATGACGATGGCCAGCACGATCAGCGCCGTGGTGAACCCGTTGGTCACCAGGGCGATGAGCACGGCGAAGGCACCGGCGACGAACGCGCCGATGATCGGCACGAAGGCGCCGAAGAACGTGAGCACCGCCAGGGGCAGCACCAGCGGCACGCCCAGCACCAGCAGGCCCAGGCCGATGAAGAAGGCGTCCACGAAGCCGACCAGCGCCTGCTGGCGGATGAACTCCGACAGCGTCTTCCAGGTCTTCAGCGACAGCGCGGCGACGTGCGGCGCGGCCTTGGGGCCGGTCTGCGCGGCCAGCCACGGCACCCAGCGGGGCCCGTCCTTGAGGTAGAAGAAGGTCAGCACCAGGGCCAGCACGAGGTTGACGACGATCGAGCCGATCGTGGTGGCGGTCGTGTAGGCGTAGCCGGCGATGTTCTGCGCGTTGGACTGCACCTGGTTGATCACGCTGTCGATGGCGTCGTCGACCTGGCCGTCGCCGAGGTTGAACGGCGGACCGGCCAGCCAGTTCTGCACCTCCTGCAGGCCGGCGCTGAACTGGTCGGCGAGGTCCTCCACCTGGTTGACCACCTGCGGGGCGATCCAGGCGACGATCCCGCCGAAGGCGGCGAGGAAGAGCAGCAACGTCACCAGCGCGGCCAGGGCGGGTGGCCAGGAGTGCTTGCGCAGGAACCGGGCGAGCGGCCACAGCACGGTGGTGAACAGCAGCGCCAGCACGACCGGCAGCAGCACCACCCAGAGCTTGCCGAGGACGTAGCCGATGATGATCAGCGCCAGCACGACGAGCACCAGCTCGCCGGAGCCGATGGCGAGCACGCGTGCGGCGGCCTGGAAGCGGCGCGACCGCTCCGGGCTCGGGGCCGGTGACCGGGTGGGCACCATGGCGTCGTCGTGGGTGGGCTTGCCCGGGGTGGACCCGGCGCCCGGGGACGTCGCCCCGGAGGACTCCGGGCCGGTCGCCCCGTCGTCGGACGGCGTCCTGCCGTCGGCGGGTGTCCCGTCGTCGGACGGTGCCTCGGGGCGGGACGCGGGACTCTGGTCGGGCATGGGTCGATCCCAACACACCCCGGCCACGGGCACGCGTCGGCGCGGCGTGATCGACCTCTCCGGCGTCCGCCCGTCCGGCGGGCTGTCGGAGGTGCGTCGTAGGTTCCCCGCATGCCGAAGACCGCGACCGCCGACCGTGTCGACCGCGACGGGCTCGTCGCCTTCCTCCGCCCCCGGCACCACGCCCTGCTGATGACCCACCGGGCCGACGGGAGCCCGCAGCTGTCCCCGGTGACGTGCGGGGTCGACCCGGAGGGCCGGGTGGTGGTGTCCAGCTACCCGCAGCGGGCCAAGGTGGTCAACGCCCGTCGTGACCCGCGGGTGTCCCTCTGCGTGCTCTCCGACGACTTCGACGGGGCGTGGGTGCAGGTCGACGGCCGGGCCGAGGTGCTCGACCTGCCCGACGCACTGGAGCCCCTGGTCGAGTACTTCCGGTCGATCAGCGGTGAGCACCCCGACTGGGACGACTACCGGGCCGCGATGCAGCGCCAGGGCAAGGTGCTGCTCCGGGTCACGATCGAGCGCTGGGGGCCGGTGGCCACCGGCGGTTTCCCGCCGGAGCTGTCCCAGGACACGCCCGCCAAGGCGTGAACCTTG
This sequence comes from Modestobacter roseus, assembly GCF_007994135.1. Classification (NCBI taxonomy): domain Bacteria; kingdom Bacillati; phylum Actinomycetota; class Actinomycetes; order Geodermatophilales; family Geodermatophilaceae; genus Modestobacter; species Modestobacter roseus. The sequence goes on along the minus strand of NZ_VLKF01000001.1, from coordinate 1,807,919 downwards.
CTTCTGTCGATGCAAGCTGCTGAACTTGCCCGGTGCCGTTCGTGGTGACCGTCGACCAGCGGGCCAGCCGTCGCGCGCCCGATCGCGTGCCGGCCGCTCTGCGGGTGCTCGCCGGTGTGCCCGTCCTGCTGCGCTTCGAACGCACCGCGGGCGACGAGTTCCAGGGGGTGCTCGACGACCCGGCCGCCGTGGTCGACGTGGTCCGGCGACTGGTGCACGAGGGGGACTGGAGCGTCGGGATCGGGGTCGGGCCGGTGCAGCGACCCCTCCCGCCGAGCACCCGCGCGGGTGCCGGTCCGGCCTTCATCGCCGCCCGGGCGGCCGTCGAGGCGGCCAAGCGGCGTCCGGTCCGGATCGCGGTGCGCGGTCCGGTACCGGAGACGGCGGCCGACGCCCAAGCGGTGCTGACGGCGCTGGCCGCGCTGCTGGAGCGGCGCACCGACCAGGCCGAGGAGGCGGTCCGGCTGGTGGAGGGCGGGCGCACGCAGGCCGAGGCGGCCGCCGAGCTCGGCGTCAGCCGCCAGGCCGTCGGGCAGCGGCTCGCCGCGGGTCTGTGGGAGGTCGAGCGTGACCTGCGGCCGACCGCGGCCCGCTTGCTGACGCGGGCGGCGGGGTGATCCCCGCCGCGCTGATCGTCCTGGCGGCCGTCGCCGCCGTCGGGGCGGGCCTCACCCTGCGGGGGGAGCGGGTGCGCACCCCGGTCGGTGCCCTCGTCCTGGTGGCGCTGCTCGCCGCGGCGGCCGGGCTCGCCTGGCGCGCCGGGCGCACCGGGGACGTCGTCGAGGCGGCGGCCGTCGTGCTCGCCGTGGCCGCTGCCGCGCTGGGCGGTGGCCCGGTGGCGATGGCGGTGCTGCGCGCCGCGGACCCGCAGCGGGACGTGCCGGCAGCCGCTCCCGGGCCCGCTGCGCCCAGCGCCGGTCCCGCGGTGGAGCCGGTCGTCGGCAAGCCGGCACCGCGCAGCGTGGCCGACCCGGAGGTGCTGCGCGGAGGTGCCTGGATCGGGGTCCTGGAGCGCACGGTCATCGCGGGCACGGTGCTCGCCGGCTGGCAGGAGGGCCTGGCCGTGCTGGTCGCGGTGAAGGGGCTGGGCCGGTTCCACGAGGTGAAGGCGCCGGTCGCGGCGGAGCGGTTCATCATCGGCACCCTGGCCAGCGGGCTGTGGGCGCTGGCCTGCGTCGGCGTCGGTGTGCTGCTCAGGACCTGATGGAACGGCCCCCTCGCAGGGCCCCGCGCCGAGCTGGCGAGGCGTGGGGGGCGAGGGGTCCTCCCTCAGTCGCTGAAGACCTCGATCTGGGCGCCCATCTCCACCAGTCGCTCGTAGAGCTGCTCGTACCCGCGGGCGATGATGTCGACGTTCCGCAGCACCGACTGCCCCTTCGCCGCCAGCATCGCGAGCAGGATGCAGACCGCCGGGCGCAGCGCCGGCGGGCAGATGATCTCCGCGCCCGACCACCGCGTCGGCCCGGACACCAGCACCCGGTGCGGGTCCAGCAGCCGGACGTCGGCGCCGAGCCGCGTCATGTCCGACAGGTGGATGGCGCGGTTGTCGTAGACCCAGTCGTGGATGACGGTCTCGCCGGTCGCGGCCGCGGCGATCACCGCGAAGAACGGCAGGTTGTCGATGTTCAGCCCCGGGAACGGCATCGGGTGCACCTTGTCGATCGGTGCCCGCAGCTGCGAGGGGTGGATGGTGACGTCCACCAGGCGGGTGCGGCCGTTGTCGGCCGGGTACTCCGGGGACAGCTCGTAGCGCAGCCCCATCTCGGTCAGGGTGGCCAGCTCGATCTCCAGGAACTCGATCGGCGCCCGCCGCACGGTCAGCTCCGAACCGGTCACGATGCCGGCGGTCAGCAGGCTCATCGCCTCGACCGGGTCCTCGCTGATCGTGTAGTCGACGTCGGCGTCCAGCACCGGCCGGCCGGTGACCACCAGCGTCGTCGTCCCGAAGCCGGCGATCCGCACCCCGAGCTTCTCCAGGTACAGGCACAGGTCCTGCACCATGTAGTTCGGGCTGGCGTTGCGGATCGTCGTGGTGCCGTCGTGGCGGGCGGCGGCCAGCAGCGCGTTCTCCGTCACCGTGTCCCCGCGCTCGGTCAGCACGATGGTCAGGTCGCGGCCGCCGACCCGGGTGACGCTGGCGTGGTACTCGCCGGCGTGCGCCTCGACGTCCAGCCCGAAGGGGCGCAGCGCGATCATGTGCGGCTGCACGGTGCGGGTGCCCAGGTTGCAGCCGCCGGCATAGGGCAGCTCGAAGACCTCGGCCCGGTGCAGCAGCGGGCCGAGGAACATGATGATGCTGCGGGTCCGCCGGGCGGCGTCGGCGTCGATGGCCGCCAGGTCCAGCTGGTCGGGGACCACCAGGGTCAGGTCCCGCCCGGCCTCGTCCCAGGTGGCGGAGACGCCGATCGAGGTGAGCACGTCGAGGATGCGGTCGACCTCGACGATCCGGGAGACGTTGCGCAGCGTCGTCCGTCCGCGGTTGAGCAGCGAGGCGCACAGCAGCGCGACGGCCGCGTTCTTCGACGACTTCACCGTGACGCTGCCCGACAGCGGCGTGCCGCCGCGCACCCGCAGGTGGGTGGGGCCGGGGCGGCCGACGGTGATCAGCTCGCTCTCCAGCGCCGCGGACAGCCGGCCGAGCAGCTCCAGGGTGAGGTTCTGGTTGCCCTGCTCGATCCGGGCGATCGCGCTCTGGCTGGTGTTGAGCCGCTCGGCGAGCTGCGCCTGGGTGAGGCCGTGGTGTCGGCGGGCGTCGCGCACGAGTGCGCCGATCTGGCGGAGCGACTGACCGGTGGCTTCCTCGGTGAGCGTCATCGCCGGAGACGGTATCTCACAGATGAGATCGACCCGGGTGCGTGGTCCGGCGACCCGGGCGGGGAAACCGCGGATGCCGGGGTGTGGGGCGACGGACATGATGGACCCGCCGAACCCCGGCAACGTCTGCGAGGAGAACCCGTGTCCGAGAACCCGGCGCCGTCCGGCGGTGTCACCCACCCCGAACTGCTGGCCGTCTACGTCAACGACCACCTCGCTGCGGCCGCCGGGGGGATCGAGCTGGTCTCCCGGATGATCGGGGTGCACCGCGGGACGGAGCTCGAGCAGCCCCTCCGTCAGCTGCTCGACGAGCTCCGTGAGGAGAAGACGGCGATCACGGGCATCGCGCAGGCGCTGGGCTTCCCGGTGCGCCACT